>JARLIN010000079.1 GCA_031291715.1 Rhodopila sp.
CCCTCCTGCATGACCGCGTTCACCGCACGCTCACGCAAATCCGTCGAATACGCCCTCGGCATCCATACTGGCCTCCTATCCAGCCAGCACTTTCAACCGGTTCTCGCACCGATTCAGAATCCCCCCACGATTCAACGTTTTTGTCATCCCGCTCTAGCTGGCCCGGACTGAGCCACACCATAACGATCACGCAATAGAAGAACTGGCGGAGGGATCTCCGCCAGTTTACCCTCTAGCCGGGTTTGCTGCCGTCTCGGCCTGAACCGGGGAGACCCGGCTCCGTCAAGTATGGACCATCGCGCAGCGGCCTTCCGAGATCGGACGGAAGGCTTTGTCAGTCGGCGTCGTCGCCAGCACCTTGTAGAGATCGCCTGGATATTTGCTTTCCGCCGGCGACTTCACGCCGAACAGATAAGACGGATGGATCACGCGGCCATCCGCGCGGATCGAGCCGGCACCGAAGCAGTCGTCGTCAGTCGGCGTCGCTTTCATCGCCGCCATGGTGGCGCGGCCAGATGCCTTCGCCTTCGCGGGTCCCATCGCCTTGGCCGCTTTCAGGTAATGGAGAACGGCCGCATAGCTGCCGGCCTGATTTTGGCAGGGCAGCGTGCCGGCGGACAAATACGGCCTGACACGGGCCGTGAAGGCGCGGGTCCGATCGTTCAGGTCCCAGTAGAAGGTTTCCGCCTCGGTCAGGCCCTGCGCCACCGGCAGGCCCAGTGCGACAACGCTGTTGATGTAGCCGGAGAAGCCGACGAACGTCGTATTTCCCATGGTCAGCCCGAACTCGTGCGCCTGCTTCACGCAGTTGACGAAATCATTGCCGGCGCCGGTGAAGGCGATGGCCTTGGCGCCGCTGCTTTGCGCCTGGAGGAAGAACGCCGAGAAATCCGTCGTTTCCGGGAATGGGTAGCTCACGCCGCCGATAATCTTCCCCCCGGCCGCGGTCACGGCGTCGGTGACGTCGCTCTGGAACATCTTTCCGAATGCGTAGTTCGGCGTGATGAAGAACCAGGTGTCCAGGCCCTGCCGCACCAGCGGGCCGCCGGTGGCGTGCGCCAGGCACCAGGTGTCATAGCCCCAGTGCAGCGAATTCGGGCTGCAATACTCCGACGTCAACGCCGAGCTGGCGGCCGACGTATTGAGGTGCAGCTTGTCTTTTTCTTCCACCACCGACTTCATGGCGATCGCGAGTGCGGAGTTGCTGACGCCGACCACGGCGTCCACCCCCGACTGGTCGAACCATTCGCGCACGATGCCGAGGCCGACATCAGGCTTGTTCTGATGGTCCGCCGATACCAGCTCGACCGCGATGTCGGGATTGGCGGCGCGGAACTCGCGGATCGCCTGCTGCGTGCAGACGACGCTGGTCGGGCCAGTGATGTCGCGGTACGGGCCGGACATATCCTCCAGCACGCCGATCCGAATTGTGGTGTCCTTGCTGACGGACTGCGCGAAGCTGCGCCCCATGGGAGCGGCGGCAGTCAGAAGGCTCGCGCCCATCAGGCGGCGTCTACTCAGGCTCATTTATACGTCCTCCATTTCTTTATTGACCCGCTTCCGCTTCCGAAAGGCGCTGGAAACGAATTTCCCCGAACCCGACGCTTCTTCCAACTCGCCGCCAAATTTCGCCGACCATCTGGCAAATCGCCTGATAGCGACAAGGTTCCAAGGGCGCAGTCCGTGCACGCGGTTCGCCGCGTGATCGGCGATCCGCGCGATAGCGTGACGCAGATTGGCATGTGGATCAAGGCCGCGCGCTTCGGCGGGCTGAAGACGGACAATGTGCGGCGGCGGCAGGTCGCCCATAAGCGCGAGCGCGGCCTGGCTGTCCGGCGTGCCTGGCGAAGCTGCAAGTGCCGCGCAAACAGAGAAGATTGGACCGTCAGATGAAGTCCAATTACATACTAAACGCTCGCGATCTGCACCACGCCAAAGGCGGCTGAGGAAGATGCGTAATCAGGCATGCGACCATGCCAGGTTCGGCTGATAGTCCCCTTGTGCACCTTCCACCACTGCCGCTGCGACCGCCTGCAGGTGAAACTTCGGTTCCCCATCCGGAATCAGCCTCAACACTTCCATCGCCTGGTCAACCATCCTGATGGCGTCGGAATGATTGGTCGTTGCGCGGGCAAGCGACGACGCAGCACCAAGCCGCGTGCCGAACGATTCCAGGGCCTCCTGCAGGCCGACGGGACATCCGCTCACCCTCGCCGCGGCCCGGCATGCAAGTCCGCAGAACTGGCCTTCTATCTCGGCCGCGTTCAGGGCAGCATTCGCGTTGGTATCCGAATTTTCGGCAGCCGGCATCGCGGCATCGATCTCCCTCCCGCACAACTGGGCAGAATCACGTGCCAGGAGGTGCGTGATATCGGGATCAAGTCGATGGATGGCGGAAAACGCCCGCATCAACAGGTAATTTCCGGACATGATCGCGAACGAATTGGCCCATCGATTGGTTTGGCCATGCCGTCCGTGTCGATCCAATCGTATGGGCATGAGTTCGGTCAGCAGACCATAGGCCAACCGGACCAACTCAACGCTGGTCGCGACGGTCACAGCATCAGTGCCGGGCTCGCTTCCGCCACAACAGTGAGACCAGAAGGCGATGACCTGGCGAAGGCGCGCGAAGCCGGGATCTTGCATGCTCAGGCAAATGCGCGCGAACACCGGAAGATCATCGCTTGCCAAAGCTCTAAGCTTGGCCTGGACCTCCGTGCCAAACCCGTCAACCGGTGATGTTGGCGCCGCCGCATCGACATCTTGCTCCATGTCCGATGCATTGTAGCTGAACAAGACCCGTCGCACGCTGTGCAGCAGCGAGGTGTCCTGGTCCACTGTGGATTGCAGCAGTTTCCACATGAACGAATAGGTCCGGACGAAGCGTTTGCCGAGTTGAAAGCGGTCGCGGTAGCGGTGCTCCAGGAGACGGGGGTACTCCGCAAGCAGACGCGGATCATCGCGACCGAGCGCCACATCAAGCACCTCTGCTGCGAGCCGTCCGGAAGTGAGGGCCGTATCGACTCCCTCTCCGGTGAACGGGTCAACGAGGCCGGCTGCATCGCCCACAGCCAAGGCGCCGTTGGCGACGCATTGCGACGGATCCATGCCGGAGCGCAGGGGACCGCCGATCCAGCGTCCCTCGGGCCTGATGTCCGCCATCGCAGGCTCCTGCTCCCGCAAATGCAGCAGGAAGTTGGCGAACAGAGTGCGAAGATTAAGCTCGCGCCGGTCGCTTTGCCCAGGAAAGAAGCCGACGCCGATGTTGGCCCAGTGCCCGGCCATGGGGAATACCCAACCATAGCCAGGCAGCGCGCGACCGCTCTGCGGATCGGTCAAAGGGAGATGAATTCGAAACAGATCGGGGGCGACAGGAACGTTCGAATAATAACCCCGGACAGCATAGCCGGTGACCTCCTCCGGTCGTGGCAGCATCCCGGCTAGCTGGCCTAAAGCCGAATGTCCACCATCGGCCACCACGACGAAGCGCGCCCGCACGGATGCCGCCATGTTGGCGCAGCGAACCCTGACGATACGGCCATGCTCGATGTCGAACCCGCTGACGCGAGAGTCTTCATACCATGTGCTGCCCGCCGCACGCGCGCGCTGCGCCACCCGCTCGTCGAGCGCACTGCGCGGAAGCATGAGACCATATGCAGGCGACCGGAATGGGGAGGTGCACGAGGGCTTGCCGTTTGTACGCAAGTCAACGCCTTGAATGACCGAGGCTCCACTGAGGTCGACATCCATACTCCGCAGGAGCGAGACGGCTCCCGGCCCCAGCCCATCCCCGCACGCCTTGTCCCGTGGCATGCGGCTTCTTTCGAACACGGCAACCTGCCAGCCCTGGCGCGCGAGATGGAAGGCGGTGGCGGAACCGCCCGGACCTCCGCCAATAACGGCCACGTCATATCCGGGCTCTGTTTTCATGCAATGCCTCCCCACGCAATTCCGCCAGTTCAGGATGGTCGATCACGACAATCGCGGTTGCCCGCAACGCATCGACCGCTGCGCACCATGGAAGCCCGTGGAGATCGGCCAGCGCATACTCGATGAATTGCTGTGCGCAAAATGCCGCATCCCGAAGGCCGCTGCTGTCGCGTACCAGACGGACCGCCTGCTCCAGGGAGACCTGATCGATCGACTGTGGTGCCAGCAGACGCCGAAGCAGGGGCCCGTTGTGACCCTCCATCGCACGGATCACGGCCAGAGTGTAAACGCCGGCGCCAATATCCGCGCCTGCCGGTTTTCCAAGTCGTTCCTGCGTGCCAAGCACATCGAGCAGGTCATCAACGATCTGGAAGGCCATCCCGAGGTTGTGCCCAAAGGACTTGAGCATACGCGCCAACACCGGCTCCGCTCCCGCTGCTATCGCACCAAGCTCGCAGGGCAATTCATAGAGGGCCGCTGTCTTGTCGGAGATCGACTCCAGATATACCTGTTCTGTTCGATCCAGCTGATAGACGCCCTCAAGCTCCTGCATTTGACCGCGCCAGACCCGACTGATTCCGTCGTTGGCCGCTTCAAGAAACGCGCCGCCTCGCCGTGCAAGCAACTCCATTGCCTTGGCGACAAGATAACTTCCCGCCGTCCCCGCGACACGGCTTCCCCATTCGGCATTCGCACTTGGCAGACCTCGGCGCAGCTGCGCCTCATCCATGATGTCATCGAAGTAAAGACTCGCGACGTGCAGCAGTTCGATGGATGCCGCGACGTCCACCATGGTGGTGGCGTCTCCGCCGGCGGCCTCGCCGGCAAGAAGCAGCATGAGCGGTCGCAAACGTTTGCCGCCGGCCTCGATCAGATGAAGGCTGACACGCTGCACGGCAGAAGACGCGGCCTCGCTCACGACGTGGCGCAGCCGTTGCTCGACGAGACGCAGGCCCTCCTGCACGCGCGGGACCGTTTCAAGTTGCACCTTCAGTGGGCGTGCCGCCTGGGCTCGGTGTTCATCCTGAAACGCGTCGTCCATGGCGTCTGGGCTCCTTCGATGCGGACAACCCGGTATGGGCATAAGGCCCGATCCGGGGCGGTCTGTGGCGCTGGAAGGACGTCTAGGGGAAATCGACATAGTCACCACGATACGCCGGGTTGCAGCGGCGGAATCGTCCGCCGATCATCACCAAGCCCCGCAACAGGCCGTATTTGCGCACCGCAAGAATTGCGTATTCGGAGCAGGAGGGGATAAAGCGACAACGAGATACCGTCGAGCGATGCAGCCGCTTGCGGATCCACGACCGCTTGTACAAAAAGATGGCGGCACGGATAATCCTGTCGCCGTGCGGACGCAGCTCTGGCGGCGGTATGTTTTGCTCGGTGAACCACCGGCTCCGGTCTTCCCTGTATGTTCGACGCGGAGCGAATTTCATCAGCATGATAGTAATGACCAGCGTAATGGATGTCCCCATCGTCGCGACAGCCAGAACGATCGCATCGACAGGCTTCCGCCATAACCAGCGCGTATTCATGCTGCCCTCTCTCGCAATCCCGCCGGTTGCTTCGGTACGGGCCACAAGGGACTCTGGATCTCGGGGTCATAAAGACGCAGGTAGAACATTCCGATACCCGCCCTGCCCGTCATCAGCCCGGGAAGGTGCTCCGCCCCACCGAACGATCCACAACCGCCTCGTGCGGAGCGGGCTTTGCCGAGTTGCGCCACCTCAATTGCGAGAGCCCGATCCTCCAGGTTTCCCAACAAGGTCAAGATGTCTGCGTTGCCAGCCAGGCCGTGGCAAAGGCAAAAGCTGGTGTCGCCGTTAAGGCCTACGCGGATTGCCGCGCGTGTCGTATCGAGTGCGGCGCTGACGTCGGCCGCGCCGTCCGCGGCGATTTCCGGAAAACGCGCCGCCACCGTACGCGACAACGCTATGCCGGGCGCGCCATGGCACCATGCGACCGCGAAGCGTTTCGGTTTGTCGCGCGGACGAAGCTCGCGCAAATCGAACCAGTTCTTCTCCACCGGATCGTAGCAAGTCCTCTCGTATCGCAGTGCTCCGATAGCGGCCTCGCGGAATTCTGGCCGCCCCGTACGTTCAAAAAGGAGAAGCAGGGCCATGGCGATTCCCGCCGTACCGTGAGAGAATCCCGTTAGGTCTCGGTACCCCCGCGCATTGGTGGTCTGCCATGACCAGCGGTTGCCTCGCCGGTTGGCGGCCGCGACCAGCGCCGTTCCAAACCGCGTGGCCAGACGTACGCAGCGCTCATCGCCGATGCCAAGAAGAGCCAGTATCGCCCCGGCCTCTCCGCCCATGATGTCAGCCGTTACGGGGCCACCGGCAAGTCGGGCGAGGCGGCGAAGTGCGGCGTTTGCCGCCTGCATCAGCGCAGGCATTTCCAAAAGCTCGGCGCAATACCAGGCAGTCGATGCGATTCCGGCCCAGCCGGAATACAGTCCTTTTTCTTGATTCACCCCCAACACGACGTGACCGGCGCAGGCCTGGTACACGGCGCCGGCCGCCGTGCGCCGGAACGCCTGCTGCCCGGTGGCACGAAACAACTCGGCCAGAAAAAGGGCGATGCCGATCGTGCCGGCATAAAGGTCGGCACCAAGTGCCCCGTACCCGCCGGAGGAGCCGATCAGACCGCCCACCCAATTGCACTCCGCGCCATGCCACACCGCCGTTCGGACCAATTCCTCGCCGACACCGACGGCATGTTCGAGGAACGTCTGGCGGTTCGGCGTCGCCGTACGCGGACGTGGTGCAACGGACACCGCGCTGAGGCCGATCGGATAAGATCGGTCCGATCCCGGATTGAGATGCGGCCGGTCCCACGACAGACCATGGCTGGCGAAATGATTGGCGGCGAAGGTGAGGCGTTGATCCGTGGTTCGCAGACCGGCTTCGCTCGCCAGGACAATGGCCTCGCCAAGCAACCGGCAACGGTGACGCCCGAAGCTTTCCCCACCGGGCGGCTGCTCGGCGATGGCAACGCCGGCGGCGAGTTGGTGCGTAAAGGCTGGCACGTCGGGACGCAGGTGGTGGCGGACCGCGACGTTCACTGCCCGCAGGGCAGAGGCGGCCTGGGCCACTCGCTGCTGCGGCAAGTACAGCACGGCAGTATCGGCGCGACCATATTGCGATAGGGCGACGAGCACCTTGAGCTGGAAGTCGCCGGCAACGTCCGCCAGCAGGGTGGTTACGGCATGCACCAGCCGGCTGGCGCCAGCCGGGCTGACATTCCAGTACAAGCGCACCACTTCGCCGTTTGCAAGCGGATCGCCCGAGGTCACGACGTAGAAGCCCGGACTGAGCCCAAGCGATCCGGATGGAAAGCAGGCCTGACCGGTCGGCCGTTCCGGATCATCTCGCCAACTGTGGCTGCCAAGAAACATGCGCAGACCGCCACGCTCCACCTGCACATACGCGCCTGCGGAGTCGATCCTTCGCCATCCGGCCTCCCATCGGGCGGCCGCTCGATTGGCCCTGATCAGGTCCTCCACAAGGCGCGCATCCACCAACGCCTCGCGCGACACCGCGGGGCGGGACGCCAACGGTGTCACCCGCCCATAGCAGTAGAACCGGTCATAAAGCAGCGCCGCCAGCTGGTCGATCAGCAGGCTGCGCAGGTGTGCAACGGACGGGGGCGCGACCCGTATCGGTTCGCCAGCCCAGCGCAGCCGGCCCGGCGGAACGAACGATAGCGCTTCGATCGCGGCCCGCGTGTTCTGCGGATGGCCTTGCGTATCCATCACTCCGGGATTCCGAGCAGATGGGCGGCGCCATCGATCGGCCGCGCGAACAGGTTTTCGCTCAACTGCAGATGGCTGACCGCGTGCATGGTCAGGCGCGACTCGCCCTGCAGGTGTTCGAAGGCGAGCTGAATAAGCCGGGCGGCCGCATGCATCATGGCGACGCGCAGGCCGGTTTCCCGATCATCCTCGGTTAGCCTGCGTGCCGCGGCGTAGGCTTTCCAGAACGCGCGGCCAGCACGCTGCACGTCAGCGAGCGGTATGGAGGCGAACGGCAGGCAATCGGCTGGCTCTGCCCCGGTGGGAAGTGGCACGGACATCAGCCACAGACTTATCAGCTCCGCGAGTACGGCACCGGCGTCCAGCAACGGGTCTCCTCGGGCCGCGAGTTCCCAATCGACGATGCGTAATGTTGCCTTTCCGGTCTCGACACACACGTTCTCGAACCGGATGTCGCCATGGATCAGACAAGGTGCCGCTGCGAGGCTGGCAGGCCACGACCCGGTCAGCACCTGCAGGCCCGCGCGAATGCCCGGGCTTGCCTGAACGATCCTGATGAGTTCGTGGTTGGCCGCACTGCAGGTGTCGATGAACGCCCGTTTCGGGTGTTCCAGTTCGAAGGCAAAGGGTGCGACGACCCCGCACCCTTCATGGAACTGGCCCAGGCCTAGAAGTCGACGGTGCAAACGCCCTAGATCGGAACCAAGCCTGGCAAGCCGCCGGAGCTGGAAACGTCCGCTCCGCCTCCGAAGGTCGTGCAACGTCGGACCGTCGACATAGTCGAGCACGAGCACCGATGCGTCCTCGTCGTATGTCCGCAAGCCGACCAGGAGCGATTGTGCCTGTGCCGGCTCGAGCGCACGCCTCAGGAAGCGATAGGTTCGGGCCTCATTGCGGAGCGTGCGTCTCCGTTGCTGGTCGGCACCCGTCTTGATGAAATAGCCCCTGCCTGGCGTGAGCGTGACCCGCACATTGCTGTTTCTCCGCGACGCATCATGGAGACTGAAGCGGCCCCGCACGATCGCCGATGGTCGTACCAGGCGGCGCGACAGCAGAAATCGGACGATGTCCGCATACGAGTCCAAGCCCGCTCCGGACTGTCGTGCCACTGGCGCCATAGCGATCATTGGTTGAACGGGCAGTCAGGGCTCGGGTCGCGCGGGTTGCACGTGAAAGACAGCGTCGTATCCGGACAGTTG
This sequence comes from Rhodopila sp., assembly GCA_031291715.1. GTDB lineage: Bacteria > Pseudomonadota > Alphaproteobacteria > Acetobacterales > Acetobacteraceae > Rhodopila. Next base: position 8,890 of record JARLIN010000079.1, read on the forward strand.
GCGATGGAGGATCCCCCGCACCCGTCGCCCGACGCAGCGTCAAGAACCATTCGCGGCATGCCGGCTAAGCCGGCCGCCCGTTTTGCGTTCTGCCGCGAGATCGGACCGCTCAGCAGGCTTTCGGGCACGGTTCGGCTGGTCGTGTCGGTAACCGTTGTGCCGGCCTTCAGCCAGACGACCAGGCGCCCCGACGGGAACCGCTCGGCATCCAGAGTGGCCTCTTTGGGGAACTCCAGGTAGCGGTCAAGCCGCTCGTTTATGTAAAGCCGGTAGTAGCCTGCGCGATCGCTATGGCCCAGGAATCGGCCAGCCAATTTGATGATGCCGGGTTCGGGCTTAAGCCGGTCAATGATCTCGTCGGTTTTGATTTCTTTTTTCGCGGGCTCGTTGTCCTTGTGTTCACTCATGGCCAGTACCTCCTTTGATAGCGTACGAGTCGTTTCGTGACTTCATTACGGTCGACGTGTGCATCTATGACTTGGCGGATGACTGCTGATGCGCGCAGACTTTGACGACGGCCGTGTCCCCGTCCGCCGTCACAACGACCGCAACGATCCCGGCCGCGGCGATCTGCAACGTCTGCACGGCCTCACCCGATGATGTGGTTGCCCGGCCAACGATATTGTTCTGTGCGTCCGAGGCGACGATCGTGACCGGAATCTGGCGCTGATCGCTGACTGTTACGCTGACGGCGTCGGCTGTGAACGGCAGAGCGACGGCCAGTCCGCGCGGACGTACCACAAGCTTGTTCTGACCGACCGGCGGACCTGTATCGGCTATCTGCTGCGGCTGCTGGTCGCGCGCGACGAAGTGGAAACCATCCTTCACGTAGTCCGCTGGCACATGGCCCGGAGAGACGTCTGAAAAGTCGACGCAGATCTCGTTGTTCTTGGGTTTTTCGGGTGGACAGAAGGGCTGCACGGCTTGCAGCGCAGCGTCATCGAAGAATGCGTCGGCACCGAGGCGGCCAAAGCCGGCCGCCTCCATGAAGATGGTGATGGCATCGCCTGTCGCAGTGGCACGAACCGACAATTGTGCCCAGTCCGGGCGCAGGAAGCCGTCCATCCACACGACACCGGGCGCGGAAGGATCCTGGCCCCCTGCGGGATCGATTCCCAGGCGGGCGACGCCGCCTGTTGCATCCGGCGGAACCAGGTCCGCCGCGGTGTCAATGTCCTTCAGGAGCTGTGAAACGCCGCCGGCCTGCTCATTGAGCGAGTACCAGGCGGAGATTTGATAATCCCATCCTTTGTTCGCGCCGACCCGCTGCAGGACGCCCGCACGTGCCCGGCCAATAAACTGGATGCGTTGGGAACGCCGGCCACTGTGCACGCGGTATTCATCAGCCTCGAAGACGTCACCTCCCCCGGGGGCGCCAACGCCGGGTGTCGTCAGTCCGCTATTGCCGCCCGACATCGGCATGGCTGCCACATAGGGCATCCAGTGGTTCCCGACGCTGCCGGCGTTGTGGATGCAAAAGCCTTCCTCGAAGCCTGGATTGCAGATATCGACGACGCTGATGGTTGTTTGGGTCTTTCCAATGGCGCCGTCATCATCGATGACCACGCATGTAGCGAAGTAGGTACCGCATCGAATATAGGTGTGCGAGGCGATCCCGACGCCCTCACCGGCTGGTGGCTTGTGTGTCTCGCGGACGACGGCTCGCTGCGGACCGGTGCAATCGCCGAAATCCCAGAATGCGGCGTGTGTGTCGAGCCATCCCGGATCGCTGAACTTGGCTTGCAAGGTCAGC
>JARLIN010000080.1 GCA_031291715.1 Rhodopila sp.
GACCTTCTCGGACCCAACCAATGGTGGGCCGGCACGGTGGTACTGGCGCTGGGCGGGATCACCGCCGTGCTGGGCGTGCTGCACGCGCTGATGGAGCGCGACCTGAAGCGGCTGCTGGCCTACTCGACGGTGGAGAATATCGGCATTGTCTTCATCGGCCTCGGTCTGGCGCTGGCGTTCCGTGCGACCGGCTTCGAGGCCGGTGCCGCCCTGGCTCTGACCGCCGCGCTGTTCCACGCGCTGAACCATACGCTGTTCAAAAGCCTGCTGTTCTTCGGTGCCGGCGCGGTGCTGAACGCGACCGGCGAGCGCGATATGGAAACGATGGGCGGCCTGATCCATCGTATGCCGCGCACCGCATTCGCCTTTCTTGTGGGCTGCGTCGCGATCTCGGCCCTGCCGCCGCTAAACGGGTTCGCGTCGGAGTGGCTCACTTTCCAGGCCGTGTTGCTGCACCCCGAACTGCCGCAATGGGGTCTCAAGCTGATGATTCCGGTCGATGGCGCCGCGCTGGCACTGGCCGCGGCGCTGGCGGCGGCCTGCTTCGTGCGGGCGTTCGGCATCTGCTTCCTCGGCCGCCCGCGAAGCGAGGCCGCCGCGCAGGCGAGGGAGGTCGATCCCTGGTCCATCACCGCCATGCTGGGTTTCGCGTTGCTGTGTCTTCTGGCCGGGATCGTGCCGGGTGCGGTGATCGACGGCATCGGTCCGGTGGCGCGGGCGCTGACCGGCGCGCGGATGCCGGTGCAGCTGAGCGACGTCTGGCTGACCATCGTGCCGGTCGAGGCCAGCCGCAGCTCCTATAACGGCCTCTTGGTGTTCGCTTTCATCACCGCGTCCATCCTGGTGACGGTCGTGGCGATCCATCGCTTCAGTTCGCGAGCGGTCCGGCGCGGTCCGGCCTGGGATTGCGGCTTCCCAGACCCGACGACGGCCAGTCAGTATTCGGCGGGGAGCTTCGCCCAGCCGCTGCGGCGGGTGTTCGGGACCGTTCTGTTCCAGGCGCGGGACACCGTCGATATGCCGCCGCCCGGCGACAACCGGGCCGCCAGTATCGTGCGCCGGCTGCGCGATCCGATCTGGGACAATATCTACGCGCCGATCGGCCGCGGTGTCGGCTGGGTGGCCGATCATGCGAACGTGCTGCAATTCCTGACGATCCGGCGCTATCTGGGCTTCGTCTTCGCCGCCCTGGTCGTGCTGCTGCTGGCGTTGACGCTATGGCAATGATCGAGGCGCTGCTGGTACAGCTTGTCCAGATGACCCTGATCCTGGTGGTATCGCCGCTGCTCACGGGGTTGGTGCGGAAGGTCAAGGCGAGGCTCCAGCGCCGCCGCGGCCCGTCGCTGATCCAGCCGTATCGCGATCTGCGCCGGCTGCTGGGTAAGGAAGCGGTGGTGGCCGAGAACGCCTCCTGGCTGTTCCGGGTCGCGCCGTATTTCGTCTTCGCGTCTACCTGGGTCGCCGCGGCGTTGATCCCGACCTTCGCCGCCAACCTGATGTTCAGTTGGTCGGGCGACCTGATCGCCATCACTGCCATGCTGGGCAGCGCCCGATTCGCCCTGGCGCTCGCCGGGATGGATATCGGCACCAGCTTCGGCGGCATCGGTTCGTCGCGGGAGATGATGATCGCCTCGCTCGCCGAACCGGCCATGCTGATGATCGTGTTCTCGGTGGCGCTGATCGCCGGATCGACCCAGCTTTCGACCATTGCTGAATACATGCTGAACGGCGAGGTCGGGCTGCGCGTGTCGCTGGCCCTGGCGCTGGTGGCGCTGGTGATCGTGGCGATGGCGGAGAATGGGCGTATTCCGGTGGACAACCCCGCGACCCACCTGGAACTGACGATGGTGCACGAGGCGATGGTGCTGGAATATTCCGGCCGCCATCTCGCGATGATCGAGCTGGCCGCGGCCCTGAAACTCACGCTCTACATCGCGATGATCGCCTGCGTGTTCCTTCCCATCGGGATGTCCACCAACCCCGGCCAGCCGGTGCCGGACGCGATCGGCGCCGTCGCCTGGCTGGCGAAGATGACGGTCGGGGGCATAGCGCTGGGTATCGCGGAAATGTCGGTGGCGAAAATGCGCGTCTTCCGCGTCCCCAACTTCCTCGGCGCGGCGTTGATGCTCGGGTTGCTGGGGGTGCTGCTCCTGTTCGTTTCGCGAGGGATGTGATGCCCTGGGTGGACACGCATGGCCTGTCCTTCGACATCGCCCACATGCTGGCCGGCCTGCTGGTACTGGTCAGCTTCATGATGCTGTACCAGGACCGGCTGACGGCCCTGCTGCACGTTCTCGGTTTGCATGCCTTCGTGCTGGCGCTGTCCGTGGCATGGCAGGCGCATATTCAGGATGCCCCACATCTGTATATCACCGCGGGCATCGCGCTGGCCTTCAAGGCGATCCTGATTCCCTACGCCCTGCGCCGCATGGTCTTCCAGATGGGCCTGCACCGGGAAATCGAAACGGTCGGCGGCATCGGCATCACCATGCTCGCCGGCATCGCCTTGGTCGCGCTTTCGCTGGAGGTCATGCTGCCGGTCACGGCGCATACCGACCCCGTCGCGCGGGAGGACATCGCGCTGGCCCTGTCCGTTGTCCTGATCGGCCTGCTGATGATGGTCACCCGCCGCAACGCCATCAGCCAGGTCGTCGGATTTATGTCGCTGGAGAACGGGATTAACCTGGCCGCCACCGGCGCGCGCGGCATGCCGCTGGTGGTGGAGATCAGCGTCGCGTTTTCGATCCTGATCGCCTTCATCGTTGTCGGCGTCTTCCTGTTCCGCATCCGGGAGCGGTTCGACACGGTCGATGTCGGTGCGCTGGACCGGTCCCGTGGAGGCGAGAAATGAACCTCTGCCGGAGGCGGCCATGAATATCGACGCCGTGACCGCGATCCTGCTGACGCCGTTAGTGGCCGCGGCGATCCTCGCGCTTCTGCCCGGCTATCGCATCGGCGCGGGATTGAATATGCTGGCGAGCTTCGCGGCGCTGCTGTTTGCACTGACCCTGTTGTGGGACCGTCCGGCGACCGGCGCCTACTTGCTGGTCGATGACCTGAATATCGTCTTCGTGGTGCTGAACTGCTTCATTGGCTTCACCACCAGTGCGTTCAGCGCCTCCTATATCGGGCACGAACTGCGGATCGGCCGCCTGAAGGCGAGCCACCTCCGTTTCTACCACGCGATGTACCAGCTCATGATGTTCGGCATGAACCTGGCGCTGCTGGCCAACAATATCGGCCTGATGTGGGTGGCGGTGGAGCTGGCCACCCTGACCACGGTGATGATGGTCGGCCTGTATCGCACCGCGGAGGCGCTGGAGGCGGCCTGGAAATACTTCATCCTCGGCAGCGTCGGCATCGCCTTGGCCCTGTTCGGCACCATTCTGGTTTATCTCGCGGCGCGGCCGGTCGTGGGCGAGGGCCTGGATGCGATGATCTGGACCAACCTGCTGGTCTCCGCGCCGGATTTCGATCCGTCACTGCTGAATATCGCGTTCATCTTCCTGCTGCTGGGGTATGGCACGAAGGTCGGGCTGGCGCCGCTGCACGCCTGGCTGCCGGACGCCCATGCCGAGGGTCCGACGCCGATCTCCGCCGTGCTGTCGGGGCTGCTGCTGAATGTGGCGCTTTATGCGCTGCTACGGTTCAAGGTGCTGCTCGCCGCCAATCCGCACGCGATCGCGCCGGGGCCGCTGATGATCGGGCTGGGCCTGCTGTCGCTGATCTTCGCCGCCTTCATGCTGTACCGTCGGCGCGACATCAAACGCCTGTTCGCCTACTCCTCGATCGAGCACATGGGCATCATCGTCTTTGCCTTCGGCATGGCCGGGCCGTTGGGCAACTTCGCTGGTCTGCTGCAGATGACGATGCACAGCCTGACCAAGTCAGCGATCTTCTTTTCCGTGGGCCACGTGACGCAGGTGAAGGGGACCCAGCGCATCGCCGATATCAGTGGGCTGACCGAAAGCCATCCGATCCTCGGCTGGGGGCTGGTGGCCGGTGTCGTCGCGATCATCGGGCTGCCACCGTTCGGTGTGTTCTCAAGCGAGTTCCTGGTCGTGTCGTCCACCTTCGCCCGCGAGCCGGTGTTGGCCATCATGCTGGTCGCCGGTTTGCTCGTGGCCTTCGGGGCCCTGCTGCTGCGGATGACGGCTGTGGCGTTTGGGCCGGTGAAGGGACCAGCCGGTCCGGTGCACGCGTCGTATATACCGATGTTCGCACATCTGGCGTTGGTGCTGATGGCCGGGATCTGGCTGCCGCCCGCACTGGTAGCGTGGTTCCAGCACGTCGCGGCGTTACTGGGATGAGCGCGCGGTCAGACGATCGAGCCGCGCAACTGTGTCATCTGGACGATCCGGCCGCGCAACTGTGTCATGGCCGGGCTTGGCCCGGCCACCCACGTCTTGCGGTGCTGGATGCGGTGAAGTCGCGGGTGGCTGGGCCAGGCCCGGCCATGACACAAGAGGACCGTCCGGCACCTTCGCGGCTCAAGTGGGCGCCATCGGTCCCAGCCATACATCCCCGCTCGTTCATGCGGCGGGGAAGAGCCTGCCCATGACGGAAGGACCCGACGGCATGGACGTCCACGCTCAGCCCACGTCAACATTGGCGGACATTATTAAGGCGGGCGACCTGGTCACCGCGCATCGGCCCTGGCCTCGGGTACAGGTGAGCGCCGCGACCTGGAATCAGACCGCGGGCCGGCTGGCCGATGGCAGCCTGACACTGCTAAGCCTCTGGGGCGAGCCGGGTGGCGTGCATATGGCTCTGCTGGGCAGTGGCCGGCCGGACGTCGCCGTGGTCAGCCTCGCGTGTCCGGCAAATGACTATCCATCCGTGGGCGCGCATCATGCCCCGGCGATCCGCCTGGAACGGGCGATGCGCGATCTGTTCGGGTTGCAGCCGGAAGGGCTGACGGACACGCGCCCCTGGCTGGATCACGGACGCTGGGGCGAGGAGCAGACGCCGGCCGCCTCCTATCCGTTCCTGCCGGTGGAGGGCGGGGCGCTGCACCAGGTCCCCGTCGGTCCCGTGCATGCCGGAATCATCGAGCCGGGCCATTTCCGCTTCACCTGCGATGGCGAAACGGTGGTCCGGCTGGAGGAACGCCTCGGCTATGTCCACAAAGGGATCGATCTGCTGATGTCCGGCGCACCGCTGGCACGGGCGGCTCGTTTGGCGGGGCGGACGTCGGGCGACAGCACGGTGGCCTATGCGCTTGCGTTCGCGCGGGCGGTGGAAAGCGCGCTGGGGATCGAGCCGCCGCCGCGGGCGGTCTGGCTGCGGGCGGTGATGGCGGAACTGGAGCGTATCGCCAACCACGTCGGCGATTTCGGGGCGATCTGCAACGATGCGTCGTTCAGCATCATGCTGGCGCACTGCGCGGTGCTGCGGGAGAAAATCCTGCGCGCGGCAGCCGATTGTTTCGGGCACCGGCTGATGATGGACCGGATTATGCCGGGTGGGGTGGCAGTTGATCTTTCGCCGTCGCGGGTGGACCGGTTGCGCGCATTGCTCGAGGATCTGCGGACTGCGATGCCGCGGTTGACGAAATTGTACGACGATACGCCGTCGTTGCAGGATCGCACGGTCACCACCGGCATTCTGAGGCCGGACCTGGTGAAGCGGTTCGCCCCTGGCGGCTATGTCGGGCGAGCCTCGGGCCGGAATTTCGATGCGCGTCGCGATCTGGCCTATGCGCCTTATGACGCGCTGAAATTTGCCGTTCCTGTGCTGGAGGATGGCGACGTCAATGCGCGGGTCTGGATCCGGCTGAAAGAGATCGACGAGAGCCTGTCGCTCCTGGATCAGCTTCTCCGCGACCTGCCGGCCGGACCGGTGGGGGAGGCGATCGTGGAGGTTGGGACCGAGGTGGCGGAAGGAGTGGCCGTCGCCGAAGCGTTCCGCGGCGACGTGCTGATCTGGCTGCGCGTCGCCAACGGAGTGGTCGAGCGATGCCACATGCGGGATGCGTCGTGGTTCCAGTGGCCGCTGTTGGAGGCGGTCATCGAGGGCAACATCGTCGCCGATTTCCCGCTGTGTAATAAGAGCTTCAACTGTTCGTATTCGGGGCACGATCTGTAGCGGTGAGCGAACGCCGTCAGGCGCGGGCGTGACCCACGCACGCGTGCAAGCGCCGCGGCCGAAACGGGTTCCCGTGTGAACCCTCGGCATGACGATGCCGGACCAGAGCGTTCTCGCTGGAGACGTGAATAGCGCGATCAGGCAAGGAGCAAGAGCAGTATCCACGCCAACGCGGGTGGATACTGCTCTAACGGCTCCCCTCAGACGATCGACTGACCCGTCTTCGCCCAATCCGCCAGGAACGCGGCCAGCCCCTTGTCGGTCAGCGGATGGCTGAACAGCGAGCGCAGCACCGCCGGAGGCAGAGTAGCGACATGGGCGCCCATCTTCGCCGCCTCGATCACATGGATCGGGTTGCGGACCGACGCCACCAGGACCTCGGTCCTGAAGTCATAATTGTTATAGATCTGCACGATGTCGGCGATCAGATCCATGCCGTTCCAGCCGATATCGTCGACGCGGCCGACGAACGGGCTGATGAACGAAGCCCCGCTCTTCGCGGCCAGCAGCGCCTGGGCGGCGGAGAAGCACAGCGTTACGTTGACCATGGTGCCGTCGTTGCTCAGGTGGCGGCAGGCGCGCAGGCCGTCCGGCGTCAACGGCACCTTGATGGTCACATTCTTGGCGATCTTCCGCAGCACCTGCGCCTCGGCCATCATCTGGTCGTATACGGTGCCGGCGACCTCGGCGCTGACCGGGCCGGGGACGATCTCGCAGATTTCCGCGATCACGTCGGCGAACTTGCGGCCGGATTTGGCGATCAGCGACGGGTTCGTCGTCACCCCATCGAGCAGGCCACTGCTGGCAAGCGACCGGATCTCCGTCAGATCGGCGGTATCAATAAAGAATTTCATGCCAACACTCCGTTTTGCGGCTAAGCCAGGATAACGATTGATCGCGATAGCGCTGGTTATATAGGTTGTCACTCCCCCATCCAAAGCGCGGATTGGAACTGGAGCATCGGGTGCCGGTGCTGCTGCCATACCCTTTTCCGGGCCCGTTCGACTACCGCGTCCCACCGGGGCTGGAGCCGAAACCGGGCGATGTCGTGCTGGTTCCGCTGAACCGGCGCGAGGAAGTCGGCGTCGTCTGGGACGCACCGGCTGACGAAGCCGTGCCGGCGCACAAGCTGAAGGCGGTTGTCAGAATCCTCGACACCCCGCCAATGCGCGAATCCCTGCGCCGCTTCATCGACTGGATCGCCGCCTATACGCTCAGCCCGCCAGGCGAGGTGATGGCGATGGCGTTGCGAGTCGTCTCCGGCGCAGGTCGTCCGGTCATCCGCTACCGGCGCGCCGATCCGCTGCCGGCGGTGCGGATGACCCCGCCGCGGCAGCGTGTGCTGGATGTGCTGGGCCGCCAAGAACCCCGCCTCGCCGCCGATGTGCTGCGGGAGGCTGGCGTCAGTGCCGCTGTGTTGCGCGGCATGATCGAGGCTGGCCTGCTGGTCACCGAAACCGCAGCACCGAATGCGCCGTTCCAGCGCCCCGATCCCGAGCATCACGGACCCACGCTGTCCGAGGCGCAGCACGAAGCGGCCATGGCGCTGCGGGAGGCGGTCGCCCGTCAATCCTTTTCCGTGACGCTGCTGGATGGCGTCACCGGCTCGGGGAAGACCGAGGTCTATCTGGAAGCCGTTGCCGCCTGCCTGCGCGCGGGCCGGCAGGCGCTCGTGATGCTGCCGGAAATCGCGCTGTCCTCGCAATGGATCGAGCGGTTCCAGCGCCGCTTCGGCGTTGCGCCGGCAGTATGGCACTCCGATCTGCCGTCCCGCGTGCGCAAGATCACCTGGCAGGCGGTGGCCGAAGGCACCGCACCCGTCGTCGTCGGCGCGCGATCGGCGCTGTTCCTGCCATTTCCCGACCTGGGGCTGGTCGTGGTGGACGAGGAGCACGAGGCCGCGTTCAAGCAGCAGGACGGCGTCGTCTATAATGCCCGTGATATGGCGGTGGTGCGCGCTCGCCTGTCAGGCTGTCCCGCCGTGCTCGCCTCCGCGACGCCCAGCCTGGAGACCGTGGCGAACGTCGAAGCCGGCCGCTACGCGCATCTGCGCCTGACCAGCCGGCATGGTGGTGCGAGCATGCCGAAGGTCACCCTGATCGACCTGCGCGAGACCCCGCCCGATCGCGGCCGGTTCCTGGCGCCGACGCTGATCGAGGCGGTGAACCAGACCCTGGCGCGGGGCGAACAGGCGATGCTGTTCCTGAACCGGCGTGGTTACGCCCCCCTGACGCTGTGCCGGCACTGCGGGCACCGGATGCAGTGCCCGAACTGCACGGCGTGGCTGGTGGAGCACCGCACGCGGAACCAGCTTCTGTGCCACCATTGCGGCCACACGATCCCGATCCCGCCGGAGTGCCCGGTCTGTGCGGCGAAGGCCAGCCTGACCCCGGTCGGTCCCGGGATCGAGCGTATCACCGAGGAAGCAGCTCTCGTCTTCCCGGAAGCCCGCCGGCTGATCATGGCCAGTGACACCATCGCCGGCCCTCACGCGGCGGCAGCGGCGGCGCATTCAATCGAGGAACGCGAGGTGGACCTGATCATTGGCACCCAGCTTGTTGCCAAGGGGTGGCACTTTCCGCATCTGACGTTCGTCGGGGTGGTCGATGCCGATCTGGGGCTGGCGGGCGGGGAATTGCGGGCGTCGGAGCGAACCGTGCAGTTGCTGCATCAGGTCGCGGGTCGGGCGGGCAGGGCGGAGGCGGCCGGGCAGGTGATGCTGCAGACGTTCGTGCCTGATCACCCGGTCATGCAGGCGCTGCTGCAAGGCGACCTGGATGCGTTCATGGAAAGCGAAGCCGAGAGCCGGCGGGATGGCGAATGGCCGCCTTACGGGCGGCTGGCGGCGCTGATCGTCAGCGCGGATTCGGCGATCATGGCGGATACGGTGGCGCGGGACCTGGGGTGGACGGCGCCGCGGGGGGACGGGATCATCGTGCTGGGCCCGGCCCCGGCGCCGATGGCGCTGCTACGCGGGCGGCATCGGAGACGGTTGCTGCTGAAGGTGCGGCGCGATGTGGCGATCCAGCCGATCCTGCGGTCCTGGCTGGCGTCAGTCCGGGTGCCTCGAGGCGGGCGGGTGGATGTGGACGTGGACCCGATCTCGTTTCTGTGAATCTCCCGGATGTGGGCTTTGTCTCGACTGAGATCGGCCGATTTAGGAACCGTCCACGCCAAGGGCGGTGTCTATCGTGAGGTCGTTCCGCCGGCGCGTCTGGTTTTCACCTGGGCCTGGGAAGGCGCTGATGGGATGCCGGGCCATGAGACCCTTGTGACCGTCGGGTTCGAGGAGCACGCGGCGGGGACGCCGCGGATTCCGACGATGGGTGCTGCAGGTAGCGCCTGATCGCACCAGGCGGACCCCAAGCGCATGAATCATGCGGTCAGGCAACGAGACATAACGGATAGCGCAAAGACTGACACACCGCCGGCTGTCCCATGGTCGTCATGGCCGGACCGGCTCATTGACGAGTAACCACTTACAGAGGTGCGACGGGTGCCCGGATCAAGTCCACGGCTGTCTGGCACGCTTTTTGAGTCCTGAGCGCAACATTTTGCTGTACAAATCGCACGGCATTGATTCTACTCAGATTCCGACGTTTGGCGACGTCACCGGAACGGAGGAGATCAATGCCATGCGACAGCACA
>JARLIN010000081.1 GCA_031291715.1 Rhodopila sp.
GCCGATACCCGCCAAACCCAGAAGCAGCCCGGGCGTCTCGCCGCCGCCAGGAACGCCGCACGGCCAGGCACTGCTCGAACCATGCCGGGCAATCCCGAGATCGCCGACGAGGTACGCGCGCCGGCGGAGCTCCGGATCGTCCAGTTGGTCAGCGGCCGACAGCATCAGGTCAGCGTTTCCGGCCATGCCGTGGCATAACGAGAAATTCGCGTCGAACCCTCCTGCTGCCGAACCACCTGCGAGTGCGTCGAGCATGCGTGCGGTGGTCGCAACCGCGGTTTCCGCTTCGGCACGGAGGACGGGGTCGCCGGTAATCGCCGCGACGCGCAAGCGCGCGAAGCCGATGCCGCAGGCGCCATGGCACCAGTACACCGGAAAACCCGGCTGAGCGCCCGGTTGCGACCCAAGAAACCGCAGATCGGGCCAGTTGCCTTGGACCGGATCAAACCAGTGCCGCTCGTAGGTGTGCGCACGGTCCGCCCCCATGCGGAAGCGGCCGTCCCCGCTGATCGCGTGAAGCTCCAGCAACCCCACCGCAATCCCTGCCGTTCCATGCGAGTAGCCGACGAGGTCGGGACCGGTGGTGTCCCAGGTAGCAGGCCATGACGAGCCATGAGGGTGCTGCTTCTCCCTTGAGAGGAGCGCCTCGCCGCAGCGGAGCGCCGCCACCAGCAACCCATCGTCCGATAATCGTGCCGACAGTGCAATCAGCGCCGGAATGGCGCCGGCCAGACCGGAAATGACATCGCTTTCCTGGGTGGCGACATCGGCGTCGAGCGCCTCCTTGGCAAGCCGTGAAGCCGTCTCAAGCAGATGCGGGGTTCGGCAAAGCCGCCCCACCGCTTCCGCTGCGAAGGCGATACCAAGCCGCCCAGCGTAGAAGCCGTATGCCGCGCCAGGCGGGATGGTCTCCACCCGTGAGATGGCCTGACGCATGGCGCCGCGTGCCGCATCTGCGTGTTGAGTTCCGCCGGTGAACGAATGAAGGCGACCCAGGAACAACGCGATACCGGCCGTTCCCTCGTAGATGGTGGGGCCGGCGGTCCGCCAGACATTGGCCCAATCACGGTCAACCGGTTCCATCGCCGCGCCGCCCCAGCTGCACCGGTCGCCATCCCACAGCGCATCCTGGCAAAGCCGGTCACCCAGCCTGGCGGCCATAGACAGGTAGCGAGGGCCCGCGATGTGGTCGGACATGCTCATGCGAACATCGTGTGGTTGTAACGGTCGAGACCCCACGGATTGACGTAGGAAGCGGACAGATCAATTCCGCTCAGCAGCCAATGCCGGCGGATCTCGTGCAGGATGGCACGATCCTCCGTCACGTCGCGCACATAGGCCGACCACAATGCCTCGGCAAGCAGCCGGCAGCGCGTCACCCCGAAACTTTCATTCGACCCGGGATCTTCCGCGAATCCCAAACCGGCCGCCAGCCGCTTGGTAAACAGCGGAACATCCGGACGCAGCCGGCTGGAGAGCGATGCGTGGATTTCAGGCAGCAATGCGGCGGCGGCATCGTGCCATGGTGCGGCGATAAACAGCACGCCGGCATCGAACCGCCGATAATCCTTCGTGATCCTTGGCGCTTTGAGGGAGAAGGGAATGCTATTGGCATTCAACGTGCGCGTCAGCGCCGTCATGAGCGCGGGGACAGCGGGAGCCGGCACATTCCAATAGAAGCGCACGATCGGACGTCCGTCGAAGCTTGAATCGATGGTCTCGCCGAATGCGAAATAGAAACCGCCGGATTGTGGCATTTCACGCGGCGCTATGATGGTCACAACGGCGCCTGGCCCGGGCGGCGCCGCACCCGCCTCCGTAACGATCTCCCCAGGGCCGAGCCGTCGTGTCATGCCATGTTTGCCAACCACGATGGCGCCGGACGAATCATGCTCCAGCACGAGCCAGTCGGGATCCGTCTGTGTTTGACTGGTATTGGCGGAAGATAATTCAGGCAGCATATCCCGTGGCGGATCTTCCGGCGGTTCCGCTCCGAAGCCGATGCCGTCGATGCGGGTGCAATACGCGGTGCCATAGAGCTCAGCCTGCAGCCGGTTCACGAGGGGCAGCGGCGGGAATCGATTCGGGAGTGGTGGCTCTACGTCGATGACTCGATCTAGAAACGAGAATCGCTTGATCGATTGGATCCGAACCGCGGCGACGATTCGCGCAAGCTGCGTTTCGACGTCCTGGGCGCTGTCGATTTCGCCGGTCATGCCAGGCCAAGAAGGGTGCTGGCCGATCCGTCGGGATCCTGTAGTACGTTGTGGCTGAGCTGCAGCAGTGCGGCGATGTTCGGCGTCATTGCCGCTGAAAAGGCAAGCGCCTCGATACAGGTCTGGAGGATACGCGCGCCCGCGTAGCTTACAGCCCGACGGAGCAGGTCCGGATTCGAAACGTCCGACCTATAGCGGCGCCAGAAAGCACCGATGGCCGGGCGGATCGCCGTGAGTGCCGCGTCGGCAGCGGTGCCAACCGCCTCGGGCCGCGCCTGGGGTGGCAGAGGCGATGCCATGATGCTTTGACTGAGATAGTCCTGTATCAGTGACCCGGCATCCCAGGCGGGATCTCCCCATGCGACCATCTCCCAATCCACCAGTCGTGGCCTGGAAGCTTCGCCGCGCTCGAGCAGGCAGTTGTCCCATTTCATGTCGCCATGGACCAAACTGTCGCCGGCCCAGCCTTCACGCAGCCGCGCGAGCGCGCGCTCGAAGCCGGGGAAACGGCGGACCACGTCGAGCATGTACGCGGTGCCTGGATTCTGCGGCAATCCGCCTTGCTCCTGTGCCTGCAGCACGGACAAGACCCAAGGCTGTTCTGCCGGAATGAGTTCGCCATACGCTCCGGCATCGGCGCGACAAAATTGCCGGAGCCGCAAAAGGCACCGCGCTGTGGCCTCGCCTGTCTCCGGCGGGTAGCCTCGTTGCAGCGATTGCTGGCGGTTCGGCGCTAACGCCCCTGGTACAGCCTCAAGGATCAACAGGGCGCGGGCTGGGTCGTAATGCACATAGCCCGGAACGCTTGTTGCGAGATCCGCGAAGGGGCGCGCGGTGGCGGTCAGCCAGTAGAAAGCCGCTTCGCGCGCGAGGCTTGCATTGGTCATAAGTCCTTGCGGGCCTGCTTGCTTGACGAAAAGCTCGCGAACACCTGCCACGATCCGAAAATTCCGGTTCCGCCGCGAGGCAGGAATGGCCACGAACGACCCGTCCACAACGGACTTTCGATCGATGAGTGCGTTATCGAAGAGATAGCGCACCAGGCCTGCTTCGGTCAGCGGCATCGATCGTTCCGATCAAAACGGACGGCAGCCTCTTCTGGCAACGGGCATCGTCGCCCAATTGCCGGACGAGGCGCCGACATCCGCTTGGAACGCCGAGAGCCGCGAGGCC
>JARLIN010000082.1 GCA_031291715.1 Rhodopila sp.
ATATACTGCGCGGCGCGGGCCCCCTAGGGGCCGCCGCCCCCCCGCGGCCGCCCAGGGGCCGCCCCCGGGGGGGGGGGGGGGTGGCCCCGCCGGGCCCGGGGCCATGACGAGTGCGGAGAAGGCTTTGTTCGGTTCGGCGCTTATCCCGATGCCGATGGTGGGTGGCTCGCCCCCGCACGTCTTGCCAGGCCGGATGCGGCAAAGTCCTGGCTGACCGGGCTGATGTCCGGGTCAGGCCTGGGAACGGCCATGACACTGGGAAGCGCTTCGGTCATCCTGAGTGCCGTTCTCGCGTCGCTGCTGTCCGGTTGCGCCCCGCAGCTTAAGCCCGACCCGCATTACGTCCTGGGCAAGCCATACCAGGCGGGCACGATCTGGTATTATCCGAAGGAATCCTACGACCTCGACGAAACCGGTCTGGCCGCGATCGCCAAGGGCGACGCTCCCCGGCTGACAACCGACGGTGAGGTGTTCGACCAGACAGCTCTCGCCGCCGGTCATCCGATCATCCAGCTTCCCGCCATTGCCCGTCTGACCAATCTGGAGAATGGCCGCGAGGTCACCGTGCGGTTGAATGACCGAGGCTCCGGCGACCCGCGCCGCCTGGTCGAAATCACCCGCCGCACCGCGACTTTGCTCGGCATGCCGTCCGACGGCGTCGCCCGTGTCCGCCTGCGGGTCCTGCCGAACGAAAGCCATGCGGCAGCCGAAGCGGTGCCGGGCGCACCGTCCCTGGCAATTTCCGCCGCACCACGTGGCAGCGTGGTGGAGGTCGCGGAATTGCCGCCCCCGCCAGGCGTGCGTCAGGGCAATGGCCGGACGCTGCCGGCCGCGGGCATCGCAGCGCCGGTTGACGCTCCGCCCCCGGCACCGCCGATGCGCCTGCCGGAAGCGGTGACACAGACCGTGCCGAATCCTGGCCGGTTGATGGTGCGACTCGATAGCTTCGAGGAGTATCAGTACGCGTCTGTCCAGCGCGCCAAGATGGTCGCGGCCGGGGCGCGGATTGTTTCAGTTTTCGAAGGGCGGACCGAACGGTTCCGGGTTGAGATCGGTCCATTGCCGGATGTCGCCCACGCCGAAGCGGTCTTGAATCAGGCATTGGCATCCGGAATCCCGGATGCCCGGATCGTGGTGGATTAGGAGGTATCGTCGAGATGCTGACCCGTCGTCTTGGCTTGCTGGCATCCGCCCTCGCGGTAGGAGCCTGGCCGGCTTTGGCACAAAAGCGGCCCCCTGCCGGCGGCGGCGTTCATCCCGCCCCGGCTGGACGCAAAGGCAAGGACGCTGTTCCGGCTGGCAGCCCCGCTGACACCCCGTTGGGTCCGGTCGATACCACCGCGAGGTGGGCTTACATCCAGGACTTCGAGACGGGCGCTACCCTGTTGGAAAAGCAGGCGGACGATGAAATGCCGCCGTCGTCGATGACCAAGCTGATGACGGTGTACATCGTCTATGACCGGCTGAAGCAAGGTCGCCTGAAGCTGGACGATGAGTTGCCGGTCACCGAGAAAGCCTGGCGCATGCAAGGCTCGAAGATGTTCGTGCAGGTCGGCAGCACCGTGAAGGTGGAAGACCTGATCCGCGGCGTGATCGTGGATTCCGGCAACGACGCGGCGATCGTGCTGGCGGAAGCGATCGGCGGCTCGGAAGAGCAATTTGTTGAACTTATGAATGCGAAGGCGAAGGAACTCGGCCTTACGCATTCATTCTTCAAGACGTGCACCGGATGGCCCGATCCCGAGCAACACATGAGCGTTCGCGATATCGCGACCCTCGCCGGACGGATCATCCGCGACTTCCCGGACTATTACCATTACGATTCGGAAAAATCATTCCGCTACAACGGCATCGAACAGGGCAACCGCAACCCGATGGTGCAGAAGGGCACGGCGGACGGGTTGAAGACCGGCCACACCGAGGCAGGCGGCTATGGACTTGTCGTAAGTTCAAAGCGCAACGACCGTCGTGTGATCCTGGTTCTGAACGGCATGTCAACGATGCATGAACGCGCCGAAGAATCGGAGCGGCTGATGGACTGGGCGTTCTTCAACTTCGAGGACGTAACCCTGTTCAGCGCCGGCGATGTCATTGAGCGCGTTCCCGTGTGGCTTGGCACCGAACGATCGGTGCCGCTGGTCGCCGGCCGGGATTTGATCGTCACCATGCCGCGCAACTGGCGGCAGAAGGCATCGGTCAAGGTCAGCTACGACGCGCCGCTGACAGCCCCGGTCGCCAAGGGCGATACGGTCGGCAAGCTGATCGTGACCGGAGAGGGCGTCCCGAATCTCAACGTGCCGCTGTTGGCCGCGGCGGACGTGCCCCGGCTGGGGCTGCCGGGACGCGCGATGGCGGTGCTGTCGAAATACGTGACGGGTACGTGACCGCAGGCCGCTTCATAACGCTGGAAGGCGGGGAGGGCGCTGGCAAGACGACCCAGTCTGTCCTGCTGGCCGAGGCTCTGATGGCCCGCGGTGTGCCGGTGCTGCGCACGCGCGAACCGGGGGGCTCGCCGGGTGCCGAATTGCTGCGCGGCATCCTGCTGGGTGGAACAGTGGACTGGTCGGCTCGGGCCGAGACGCTGTTGCATTTCGCCGCCCGGGCCGAGCACGTCGCGAAGACCATCCAGCCGGCGCTGGAGGCGGGAACGTGGGTCATCTGCGACCGCTTCTTTGATTCAACCATGGCCTATCAGGGGTACGGCCAGGGCGCCGACCGGGGCTTCATCGCGGAGCAGACGCGGCTGCTGGGTGTGGCCCCGGCGCTGACGCTGGTTCTGGATGTCGGCGAAGCCGTGGCGGTGCAACGGATGCGCCAACGTGGCGGCGACGCCGACCGCTATGAGCGGCTGGACGCGGCGTTTCATGATCGGGTGCGGCGGGGATTCCGTGAGATCGCCGCGGCAGCGCCGGAACGATGCGTGCTGCTGGACGCTTCGGGGGATATTCAGGCCGTCCACACCGCCATCATGACAGCGGTGTGGACGCGGTTAGGCCCGGACCAGAGCACAGATCGTCCAGGGCTGCATCAACCCCAGACGTGAATCGCCCTGTAATACCAGCTCGCGCAAAGACTGACCCGCCGGCCGCTGTCCCATGGTCGTCATGGCCGGACCTGATCCGGCCATCCGTGCCGGACCAGATCATTGATGAATAACCACTTGCCGAGGTGCAACGGATGCCCGGATCAAGTCCGGGCATGACGTGGAGGAAACCGGCGGAGAGTCGGTGTCAACGTGACCTGGTATAAAACGAGTGAACTGGGGCGTGATTGATTCGACCTGAAGCAATCACGGCCTAGCCTAGTAACCCAAGGCCTCCTGTTCAACCGGCACCCAACGGCCGTCCTTGACGACAGTCAGGAATGAACGGGTCGAGCCATGGTGCTGCTCAGGTCCGAACGACAGTTCCGAGCCGAAAATGTCCTTGTAGTCGTGGATGCTCTCCATCGCCTTGATGAAGCTGTCCACGGTCAGGTCCCTGCCGGCCTTCTGCAGCCCAAGCAGGACCAGATTCGCGGCGGTATAGCCGACCTCGCCATGGAAATTCGGATCCCGTCCGTAGCGCGCTTTGTATTTCTTGGCGAACTCCCGCACGGCCGGGCGCGGATCGTCGGGGTACGCGTAAAGGGCAGGGGTCATGCAGTAGAAGCCCTCGGTCGCGCCTCCGGGCAGGCTCGCCACGGCGGTGTCATAGGCGGCGAACTGACCGACCAGATCGACATTCCAGTTCATTTTGCGGGCGGTCTGGATGATGATGTTGGTATCGCGCACGATGGTGCCAAGCATGACGACATCGCAGCCGGCGTCGTGGAGTTTTGTCATCGGGGCGTTGAAGTCGGTATCCGTCGGCCTGTGCGCGGTTGTTTCGACGACTTTCAGGCCGAGCGCCTTCGTTTCGGCGACAACCCCGGCGAGCACGTCCTTGCCGAAATCGGAATCCTGATAAGACACGCAGAAGGACTTACGGCCTTTCTTCTCGGCGAAGTATTTCACCGCGGCGCGCATCTGGTCGTAATAGGATGCGAACTGGGCGAATTTGAGCTTGTTGTACGGTTCGTACATCGACCGCGCCGAGGTCAGCGGAAACATGTTCGGCACGTCTTTGGCAAACTGCGCCGGCATGTTGGCGTCGTTCATCGGTGTGCCGCCGTCATCAATCGTCAGGAATACGTTGTCATTGTTCAGCAGCTTGTTCATCGCCTGCACGGCACGCGGCACCGTGTACTGGTTATCCTCGACGATGTATTTGATCTTGCGGCCGTTGACTCCGCCTTTCTCGTTGGCCTCATCGAACGCCATGCGGACGGCGTCGCTGTTGTTCACGCCCTGTACAGCAGTGACGCCGGACAGGTCGGTGATCGTGCCGATGACGATTTCCGTGTCTGTCACCCCGCGGACCGAATCGGCCGCGTAGGCGATCGAGGCTGTCATCAGCAAACCGCCGGCAAATACTGGCAACCAGCCCTTCATAGGCTTCAAAGGCATCGTGAATTCCTTCCCTGACCCAGCCGTGCCGTGACGGCCGGGGGTTTCGTTGATCGACCGGTTTCGCCCGGACGGATGGACGCTAGCCGGGGCGCCCGGCATCTTCAACCGCCATAACGGTGAAAGGTCGATGCGCCGCCCTTGGCAAATCGATTATTTCGTCTCGAACTCTCAGATTTGGCGCTTCGCGAACCCGGCGGCACCATCACCGGCGATGCGTCCGAACGTCACGCCTGCGACCAGTCCAGTACCACTCCCGTAGTTGTGATAATAAAGGCCGCCGACAATCTCGCCCGCTGCGAACAGCCCGGCGATCGCCACGCCGGAGGTGTCCTGGACCTCGGCTTCGGTGCTGACCTTAAGGCCGCCGAAAGTGAAGGTGACCCCGGCGGTGACGCCGTAGGCGTGATACGGCGGGGCGTCGAGCTTCTGTGCCCAGTTGGTCTTGTCGATCGGCAGGCCAGTCGTGCGCAGCCCGTCGTGGACGTTGGGGTTGAACGGCACGTCCGGGCGCGCGGCCGCGTTGTAGGCGTTCAGCGTCGCCAGGGCCGCCGCGGGATCGACGCCGGTCAGTTTGGTGACCAGCTGCTCCAGCGTATCCGCGGTTTCCTTCGTGATCCGGGCGATGCGGTATTCGTCGCGCAGCAGATGAACGATCTTCTGGTCGAACACCTGCCAGGCGAACAGGCCGGGCTGCTTCATCACCTCGTGCCCGTATTTGGCATAGGTGTAGCTGTGGAAATCCAGCCCTTCATCGAGGAAGCGTTCGCCGCGGGCGTTCAGCAGCACGCCGAAAGGATAGTTGTGCTTCTGGAATCGGTCGCCAATGGCGATGTCGCCGTAGGGCGGGGCGTTCATGTCCCATTGCACGGCGTGCGCGCCGGACCAGTGGCCAGCCGAGGCGGCGCCGATATCCATCGCCATGCGGTGGCCGTAGCCGTTGTTGAAGCGGGTGCCGCGGACCTTCGCCAGGTCCCAGTTGGGGCCGATGTAGCGGGCGCGCATCTCGGCATTGGATTCGAAACCGCCGCAGGCCAGCACGACGGATTTCGCCCTCAGGTCATAGGACCGTCCGGCGTGGCGCACCTTCACACCCTGGATGCGCGCATCGCCGGTCAGCAACTGGTACGCCGTCGTGTCGTACAGCACCGGGATGCGGGCCTTTTCCAGAGCCGCGTGCAGCGTCGTCACCAGATGAAGGCCGCCGCCATGGATATGGCAGGCCAGCCCGCCCCAGAACTTGAATTTGCCGCCGACCTTGAAAGCCTGCCGCCCGAGCGCCGGCTGGAACTTTACCCCATGCTTCTTCAGCCACAGTGCCGATTGGTAGGAGTTGCCGATCAGCACATCGGTCAGGTCGGGATCGCAGCGGTAATCCGTCAGCCGGCCCATATCGTCGAAATACTGTTCCCGCGTGTAGGTGCCGAAATCGATATTCGCCAGGTCCAGATCGGCGATGGTCGGGTCCAGCTTCAACAAATCGTTGATGCCATCATAGACGAAGCGGAATGCACCGCCGGTGAAGGCCGAGTTTCCGGCGCGCGCTTCCAGGGGCGCGGTTTCCAGCATGGCGACCGAGGCACCCGCTTCATGCGCGCTTAGTGCTGCGTTGGCCGCTGCGTTGCCGGCACCGATGACGAGAACATCGACAGCCTGATAGTTCGTCGGATCCATCTCTCACACCCGTCCACGTTGCGAATGACACACCCGTAGATCCACGTTGCCGTCACGGCCGGGCCGTGACGATAGAGAGGAGTCGGCTCGGCCACCCGGGTCAACCCTCCCTCGTGCGCCCGGGCAAGACGATTTGGGGATCGCGATGCTTCGACCTTTCGCCGATTGGTATTACACCATCACGACCGGACGCACCGGCGCGCCTGTCGCGCCGCGGATTTTCGTCGCCAGCAAGATGAAGCAGGCCGCATAGACACGGGCGGCTGCCAGTTCTTCCAGCGCCAGGTTTTCGATCAGGTAAACCCCGCACTCCGCCAGGGCGAACTGATGCACGGGCATCATCAGGCCCTTGTTCGGGTTGGGCAGGACCTCAACCGCCATGTTGTCGGCACCGATGGCGACGATCCCCTGGTCGATCAGCCACTTGGCCGCCGGTACGTCGATGCCCGGCTCGCCTTCCAGGTAGCGGGCGTTGTCGGTGCCGAAATAGCGGCCCCAGCCGGTGCGGATCAGGGCGATGTCGCCGGGTTCGACCGCGAAGCCACCTGCGTCCGCGGCCCGTTTCAGATCATCCGGCGTCACCGTCTGCCCGGGTGCCAGGTGGGAGGCGCCGCCGACATCGAACAGCACGGCGCGCGTGATCATCGGCGGCGCGTGCTCGATGCCCAGGCGATCCAACCCCCAGTCGGTCACGACGTCCGCCGCGGCATTGCCGTTGTAGAGCATCTCGCCCTTCGAGAAGTGCCCCAGCGCATCGATGTGGGTGCCGACATGGGCGGTCATTTCGATGCGCTCGAGATTGGTGCCGGCGTCGTTCGTGGCGCCCATCTTCCGGCGCCGCTTGATGGTGTCGCGCCAGGAACCGAAGATCGACATGAGGAACGGAGTCTGGTTCGGCGCCATGTACGGCGCGCCCATGAAGGTCTCGTGGCTCACGTCATAGATACGTCCCTGCCGTACGGATGCCAGCGCGGCCAGGCGCTTTTCCACCGTCAGCAGGTTGCCGGCCCCGATCTGGTCGGTGGGACCCCATTGCGAATGGCTGTGAGTCAGGTTTGGCATCTGGACACCTTGGTTTTCATTGGGGCTTGGCATCATGCGCTCGCGGTTGGACACAGCGTGCCACTGCTGTCCCCGGTTCGGCAACCAACCAAGACCAGGGTTAGGGGAGACATGATCACGCGCCGCTGTTGGGGGTGCCTTGGTGACGCCATTGCGCTTCACGGATATTTCGGTCGGGCAGCATGCCAAGGCTGGGCTTGTCTGGAACATCGTCCCCAAAGCTTCGAGCTGGCTCGCATAATTCTTTGCTGATGCAGCGAATGGCGTTTGGAGTGGGCTCCGCGAAAAGCCTTTGCCACGGAGAAAAAGGGAGGGCCGCGGAGCACCACGGAGATTCGTTAACGCGCAATACCGATCGGCGATGATGCCGACTCTTCGTGGATGCGCAAACGTCAGGCCAGCCGATGACGACTGTGCAGCAGCGGCCGATCTCCACGGTCTCGCCTTTTCTCCGTGGTAAAGTCTTGCCAAAACCTGAGCCAGCACCGCCGTTTCCAGGGCAGGCGTGGTCATCACGTCCATTCCGGCCGCCAAACGAGATGTGTGCATATCGCACGGACTGCGCCGGGCCAGGGCGAGGAGAATGTGGGTCGCAGCGTTGAGAGCAACGGCCAGGGCTGGGCAACACGTCCTTTGGCAGACATGGTTGCGGTATGTCCGACCTGAAAGCTCTCCCCAACACCCGCCTGTGGCTGCTTTTGGCCGCCGCGTTCGGCACCTTCTCCATCGGTGCCGGCTTCATGCACGCCTACACCGTGTTCCTGGTCACATTCATCGATGTGTTCGGCTGGACCCGCGCGGAGGTCTCGCTGGCCTATTCGGTGTCGCAGATCGTGAACGGGATAAGCTCGCCGCTGGTGGGCTGGCTGGTGGACCGGTTGGGACCGCGACGGCTGATCCTGATGGGTGGAGCGGTGCTCACCGTTGGGCTGATCGCCAGTTCCTGGGTCACGCAACTTTGGCACATCGTCGTGCTGTATGGCGTGGTCATGACGCTGGGTGCCAACTGCCTGGGGCTGGTCGTGTTCGTGCCGTTGCTGTCGCGCTATTTCGTCCGAAATCGCGGCATGGCGGTGTCCGTCGTGCAATCGGCGAACGGGTTCGCACGGGCGTTCTCGGCGCCGTTGGCCACGCTGATGATCTCGGGGCTGGGCTGGCGAGGGGCATATCTGTGGCAGGGCGTGTTCATGGGCGTCGTGTTGCTGCCGCTCGCCGGACTGTTCAGGGGTGTGGGCGGCGGCGGGCATCGGCGGGTGTTGGACGGGCAGGGGTGGACGCTGCGGCAGGCGATCCGGACGCCGCATTTCTGGCTGCTGTTCGCGGTCTATCTGTTTACCGGGTTGGGCAGCTTCCTGGTGGCGCTTCACCAGCTCGCGTTCGCGGTCAATGTCGGCTTCGACAAGCTCTATGCCGCCGAGGTGCTTGGGATGGGGGCGTTCCTGTCGCTGCCGGGGGTGATCGTGACCGGCACGATTTCCGACTATATCGGGCGGGAACTGTCAGCGGTCGTGACCTATGGGACATCGATCCTGGGTGTGGTGTTCGCGCTGATGATCACCTCGCCCGACCAGCATTTGCTGCTGTGGCTGCATGCCTGCTTCTTCGGCTTGACCTGGGGCGCGAGGGGGCCGGCGATCACCGCCAAGACCGCTGATCTGTTTCCTGGACCGAACCTGGGGGCGATCCTGGGGGTGATCACCATCGGCACCGGGCTGGGCGCGGCGGGCGGATCCTGGATGGCCGGGTTCGTGTTCGATACCACCGGCAGCTATCGGGTCGCGTTCTTTCTGTCGATTTTCTTCTACGTCTGCGGCAGCGTGGCATTCTGGGCGCTGCGCCGCCCGCCGGCGATCCGAATCTAGACTATAATCGCGTAGAGTATGGTGGCGCCGGGCGAAATGTCCGGTGCGCGTGAGCCATGCGGTCAAACGGTTTAGGAGATCCCATGCTGTTCCTGGTCATCAGCGAACCCCGGCCCGAACCGCCTTCCAGCATCACGGCGGCCCGGCAACGGTATTGGACGTGGATCCAGCCGCTGATCGACGCCGGGGAGGTCCGGTCGGTTCACGCCAAGGTGGGGCGCGGGGCGGTCGTGCTGTTCGACGTGCCGTCGAATGAGGCCTTGCATGCGCACCTGAACGCCTGGGCGGATATCATACCCGCGCGGTTCGAGGTGCATGCACTGATCGATCCCGCGAACGCGCGGCGGTTTTTGGATGAGCAGAGGGGCGCAGGGTAGTAGCGTGTCCGTCATCGTCTCACCCTCATCATCGCCGGCTCTGGTCCCCGGCTATCCGCCACCTTTCCCAAACGTCCGGGCCTGGCGTTTACCGCGCCAGACAGCTGTGCGACACGCCCGTGCATGACCAACGAGTCCGACATCGTCTCTACGATTTCACCGGAAATCGCCTCCGGCGCCATCCTGGCGTATCGGCTGTTCGATGTCGCCTATGCGATTGATCTGGGGAAAGCCGAGGAAACCTGGGCACGAACTGTCCGCACCGGAAGCTCGCGCGGGCGCCTGACGACGACGCCGGCGAAGGCCGTGGCCTTTGGCGTGCCGCCCGTTGCCCTCGGCCTGGGCACTGTCACGCTGCCCCTGGCGGGCGGACCGGTGCAGGCGACCGTGACCGCGCGGCTCTACGACTTCGGTGTGGTGAGCATCGCATTGCGCGTGGCGGTCGCGGACCTGTCCTGGGTCGCCTTCACCCAGCGCCTGAACGCGGTCGATCACGCCGTCGGACTCGACACCGCCTTGTGGACCGAGCCTCTGGACCGCGTCCGCCAAGGCGTCGGCGATGCGCTGATCCGCCCCGCGCCATCCGCGCTGGAGGAGGATTACGTCGTCGGCGTCGTCAACGCCTTCAGTGAACCAATGACCGCCGAGGCGCTGCTGGGGCGTCTGGATCTGGTCCCGCTCCTGTCCGGCGAGCAGCGCCCGCTGTCGGAGGGCGCTCGGCGGGATCTGCTGCGGCACCGGTATTCGTACTACACCGACGACCTGGTCGTGCTGACCTGGGACCGGGCGTTCATCTATGAGCCACGCGGGGACGCCGATGTCATCGACGTGCTGGAAGTCGCCAATGCCCAGTTGCTGGAGATGCGGTATTACGACGAACTGCTGGATGCCGAACTGCCGCGGATGTACGATCTGGTGGAGGCGACACGGCGGCGGTGGGCACTCCCGGGGGCGCGGCGGTTCGCCGATCTGGCACGGCGGCTTTACACGATGGTCGCCGAAGTCACGGAACTGACGGAAAAAGTGGACAACGCGCTGCAGGTGACCGAGGACGTTTACCTCGCGCGCATCTATGCGGCGGCGCTGGAGCTGTTTCGGGTAGCGACGGTCAGCGCGGCGGTGGACCGGAAGCTGGCGATCATTAGGGACACCTACACGGCGTTGTACGATGAAGCGCACGCCAGCCGGTCGGAAGTGCTGGAGATCATCATCCTGGTGCTGATCGCGGTGGAGATCGTGTTGGCGGTCGTCAGGTAGCCTGATCCCCACTCCCGCCGCGCCCATCCCGCGCTATAACGTCCTCATGTCCGCCCCCGAACCCCGTGCCAACCCCAGCCTCCTCGGCCACGCAGAAGCCGAGGCCACTATCCTGGAGGCCATCCGCGCCGGACGGATGCACCATGCCTGGCTGATCACCGGACCCGAGGGCGTCGGCAAGGCCACATTGGCCTACCGCTTCGCCCGCCGGCTGCTGGCCGGCCGCCCCACGGAAAATTCCCTGGCGCTCGACCCCGCCAACCCGGTGTTCCGCCGCGTCGCCGCCAACTCCCACGCCGATCTGCTGACGGTGGAGCGGATGTTCAACGAAAAGACCAAGCGCATGAAGACCCAGATCGCGGTCGAGGACGTGCGCAAGATCAACGGCTTCATGTCCCTGACCCCAGCCGAGGGCGGCTGGCGTGTCGTTGTCGTCGATGGCGCCGAGGAGCTGAACCAGGCCTCCGCCAATGCTTTGCTGAAAATCCTCGAAGAACCGCCGCCGCGCGCCATCCTGCTGCTGGTGTGCTCCGCGCCCGGGCGCCTGCTGCCGACCATCCGCAGCCGCTGCCGGCGCCTGCGCCTTTCGCCGCTGGCGGATGAACCGATGGGGGAGCTTCTGGCCCAATACCTCCCGCGGCTCGACGCCGACGAACGCGGCCGGTTGATCACCCTGGCCGAGGGCTCGCCCGGTCGGGCGATCATGCTGGCCGAGGACGAGGGGCTGAAAATCGCTGCGCTGGTGGACAAGCTGCTCAGCGACATGCCGGCCATCCCGACGTCCCGCGGGTACGAGATCGCCGACTTCCTCGGCCGCAGCGAAACCGGGTTTTCGACGTTCATGGACCTGGTGCGCGCCGGCTTGGCGGCGGCGGTAAGGGAGTCCGTTCGGGGCAGGGCGGACCCCGACCAGGAACGGCTTGTCGCGCTGCGTCCGCTTGATGCCTGGGGTGAGCTGTGGCAGGGGCTGACCAAGCTGCAGGCCGAAACCGAACGCTTCGCCCTGGACAAACGTCAAGCGATCGTCGCCGGGATCGGCATGCTCAGCGGCACAGCTTAAAGAGGCCCCTTACGGCTGGGCCGCATAATATGCCGAACGCGCGGCCACCTTCGCGAGGCCGATCTGGCCGTTGAGCACCCTGCTATCTGCGTTCATTTGCGTTCATCTGCGGTTCCAATTCCTTTCTTGGATGGTTCAGTCTGGAATGGGCCGTTATTGGCACCCCAGCTTGGTATCACATCGCCGCTTGCCGGTTCAAAGTGTCGGCTGTGATGGCCCCATTGAGGGTGCGGTTGCGACGAAGAAATATGGAACCGCAGATGAACGCAGATCGACCCTGCGCCGAGCGATCTGGCGGGCGTCACTCAAATCCTCCCGAGCCTTGGTCAGATACTGCGCGGCTTCTGGTGTCATAGATCAACACCGTCATGCCGCAACTCGGACATCAGCCCCGTGCGATCCCCATAGGCCCCGGCGTGAAATGGGAGCGCATTGATGACCGCACCCGTATCGTAGAGAATATCCGTCTCGATCGCGGCCAACCGCCCGGCTTCGTCCCCAAAGCTGTCTGGCTCGTGGATAAAGACGGCAATGTCGTAATCGGAATCAGGACGCGCATCGCCATGGGCGCGCGAGCCAAACAGCACCACGCGCTCGAGCTTGCTTCCATAGATCTCGCTTAACGCCTGACGAAAGCGAACGAGGACAGGATTATCGAGCCGCGTGGAGGGCATACCAGCTCCGGACAACACCCCGAACGATAGCACATGACCCGGAACGCCCCCACTACGTTTTCACGACACATAGGCCGCGGACGCGATCCCAGGTTATAACCCTCCCATGCCCACTCGCGATCCCCGCGCCAACCCAATTTTCCTCCGCCACCCGTTAGCTGAGGTCACGAAATCCGCGTCACCTCACCGCTTCGCCGGCGTGGCAGTGGCAAGGGAGTCCGTGCGAGGCAGGACAAACCCCGACCAGGAACGGCTTGTCGCGCTGCGTCCGCTTGATGCCTCGGGCGAGCTGTGGCACGGGCTGACCAAGCTGCAGGACGAAACCGAACGCTTCGCCCTGGACAAGCGCCAGGCGATCGTCGCCGGGATCGGCATGCTCAGCGGCCCAGTCTGAAGCGGATTTTTTCAAAGAAGACCCATGACCCAAAGCTTCTACATCACGACCCCGATCTATTACGTGAACGGGGCCCCGCATATCGGCCACGCCTACACCTCCATCGCCGCCGACGTGATGGCGCGGTTCAAGCGGCTGGACGGATATGACGTCTTCTTCCTGACCGGCACCGACGAGCACGGGCAGAAGGTCGAGAAAGCCGCCCGCGACGCCGGTCTGGATACGCAAGCCTTCACCGATCGGATTTCGGCCGATTTCAAGGCGATGGCCGACGCAATGGGTGTGTCGTACGATGATTTCATCCGCACCACGGAAGACCGGCACAAGGCTTCCTGCGCCGAACTGTGGCGGCGGATCGAGCGCAACGGCGACATCTACCTCGGTCACTACGAAGGCTGGTACGCCGTTCGCGATGAAGCATTCTACGACGAATCCGAACTCACGACCCGCCCGGACGGTACCCGCGTCGCCCCCAGCGGCGCGCCGGTGGAGTGGGTACGCGAACCCTCCTACTTCTTCCGCCTGTCCGCCTTCCAGGACCGGCTGCTGACGCTTTACGAGGAAAATCCGGAGTTTGTGGCCCCATCCTCACGTCGCAACGAAGTCACCAGCTTCGTCAAAGGCGGCCTGCTGGACCTGTCGATCAGCCGCACGACGTTCAACTGGGGCATTCCGGTGCCCGACGCGCCCGGCCATGTGATGTATGTCTGGCTGGACGCGCTGACCAACTACATCACCGCGTGCGGCTTCCCGGACGAAAACGCGCCGCGCTGGCACTACTGGCCGGCGGACGTGCATTTCGTCGGCAAGGACATCATCCGCTTTCACGCCGTCTATTGGCCGGCCTTCCTGATGGCCGCCGGCCTGCCACTGCCGAAGCGTGTGTCCTCGCATGGCTGGTGGGTCGTCGAGGGCGAGAAGATGTCGAAATCCCTCGGCAACGTCATCGAACCGCGCAAGCTGGCCGAAACCTACGGCCTGGACCAGATCCGCTACTTCCTGCTGCGGGAAAAGCCGTTCGGCACCGACGGCTCCATGAGTCACCCGGCCATCGTCAGCCGCATCAATGTCGAGCTGGCGAACGATCTCGGAAATCTGGCCCAGCGCTCCCTGTCGCTGATCGCCCGCAACTGCGGCGGTATCCTTCCGGCGCGCGGTCCGGCCACCGAGGACGACACAGCGCTGCTGACCGCCGCCGGTGCTCTGCTGGACCTGGTCCGTGTCAACATCGACCGTCAGACCTTCCACGAGGGGCTGGAGGAAATCTGGAAGGTCATCCGCGCCGCCAACGGCTATATCGACCGTCAGGCCCCGTGGGCGCTCAACAAAACCGACAAGACCCGCATGGGCGAGGTCCTTCGCGTTCTCGTGGACACGATCCGCGTCGTCGCGACGCTGCTGCAGCCCGTGATGCCCAGCAGCATGGCCCGGATGCTCGACCAGCTTGGGGTCTCGGCCGACGCCCGCACCTTCGCGGCGCTGGAAACGCCGCTGACCGACGGCCAGACCCTGCCGCCGCCGCAAGGCGTCTTCCCACGCTACGTGGAGCCAGTCGCCTGATGCTGGTCGATAGCCACTGCCACCTGGACTACTACACGCCGGCTGAACTGCCGGAGGTGCTGTCGCGCGCCGCCGCCGCCGGTGTTGGGGAGATGGTGACGATCGGCACGACGCTGGCGCAGTCCGAACGTCTGCCGCCGATGACCGAGGCACACCCAAACCTCTGGTGCACCATCGGCGTCCATCCGCATCACGCCGCCGAGGCGCCAATCCCAACCCCTGAAACCCTGGCCAAAATGGCGCAGCACCCCAGGGTTATCGGCATCGGCGAGTCCGGACTGGACTACTTCTACGATAAGGCCCCGCGCGACATTCAGGCCGAGAATTTTCGGTCGCACATACGCGGCGCCCGTTTGGCCGGCGTGCCGCTGTGCATCCATGCGCGCGACGCCGATGACGATATCGCGTTGATTTTGAAAGAGGAGAGGGACAGGGAAGGGGGGTTCGACTTCCTCCTGCACTGCTTCAGCTCCACCCGTCGCCTGGCCGAGGCGGCGCTGGAGATGGGTGGCTATATCAGCTTCTCCGGTATTCTGACGTTTCCGAAATCCACCGAATTGCGCGATATCGCCAAGGACGTGCCGCTGGACCGGCTGCTGGTGGAAACCGACGCGCCCTATCTCGCGCCCGTCCCGTTCCGCGGCAAGCGCAACGAACCCGCCTGGGTCGCGCACACCGCAAAGGTGCTGGCGGAGGTGCGCGGCATGACGCCAGAGGCGATGGCCGACCTGACGACGGCGAATTTCCGCCGTCTGTTCCGGAAAACGTCCGCATGAAGGTCACGCTGCTGGGCACCGGCGGGTCCGCGGGCGTGCCGATGATCGGCGGCGCGGATGGCAGCGGCGACTGGGGCGTTTGCGATCCGGCCGAGCCGCGCAACCGGCGCTCGCGCTCGTCCATCGTGATCGAGGGGTCAGAAAATCAACGGCTTCTGGTCGATACCTCACCGGATATGCGATCCCAGCTACTGGACTGCCGGATCCCCCGCGCCGATGCCGTGCTGTTCACCCACGCCCACGCGGACCACATCACCGGGATCGACGATGTCCGCATCCTGAACCGGATCGCCAATAGCCCGCTGCCGGCGTTCGCGACGGCGGAAACCCTAGAGGAGATCACGCGCCGCTTCGGCTACGCGTTCAAGCCCTGGCAACCGCCCAACTTCTATCGTCCTGTACTTGAAGCAAAAACCATCCAGCCCGGCGATATCCTCGACATCGCCGGGCTGTCGGTTCGCGTGTTCATTCAGAACCACGGCCGTGTCGAAACCCTTGGCCTACGCATCGGCGCGTTTGGCTATTCCACCGATGTCGTGGCGCTGGACGAGGATGCCTTCGAAGCGCTGGAAGGCATCGATACCTGGGTCGTCGGCTGCTTCCTGCGTCAGGGGCCGCACTGGACGCATGCCGATCTGAACGCCGTTCTGGACTGGGTCGAGCGGTTAAGGCCGCGCCGCACGATATTGACTCATATGGGAACAGACATGGACTGGGCCTGGATGCGGGCGAACCTGCCGGCCGGCGTCGAGGCCGGTTACGACGGGATGGTCCTGAGCATCACGTAGGGGAAGGGAAATCACACGTTTGCGTGATTGCGTAACCTTGCAATCATTGAACCCGGCTTGCATCAATCAGACCATATCCGAATGGACGCATGAACGCTCCACCGTTTGATGTGCAGTCCAATTTGGCGTCTACGATCCCGATCTCATTGGACGAGAGCCCGCGTTCCGCCGCCTCACGGTTGACTGCACCATGGTCTACGGTCCGGTTTGGGGACTGGCTGTGTCGGCTGAGGAGATAGGGATACAGAGCATCAGAGGGCTCCATCTGCCGGACGGCATCAAAGCGGATTTGTCACCCACAGAGGTCGGGAGGTCCTCGACACGCGCAAAGTCCTTGCCGACTCGGCCACCCCTATGTAGACTTTCGACATGGGAACAAGTGAGCCTCGCATGTCCGCTCCGACGCTCAAGGTCCTCGGGACCTTGCTAGCATCGATGCAGGACGAACTATCTGGCGCGGAAATCGGCCGGGTAGCCAAGCTGTCGTCCGGCACGCTGTATCCAATCCTGCTACGACTGGAGGCCGCCGGGTGGCTGGCAAGCCGGTGGGAGACGGAGGACCCGAAGGCCCTGGGGAGGCCTCGTAGGCGGTTCTATAGGGTGACTGGGGTTGGTGCTCAGAAGGCCAGCGCGGCGTTCAGGGAACTTGAACCGGGCTTCAGGAAACTTCCGAAACCCGTCGGAGGGAGGATCGCATGGGCCTGATAGCCGGGGCGGCACTGACGGTTATCGGTGGTGTCAGTGTTAGGCTCCTAGCCGACGAGTTGAAGGCTTGGATGCCCCACCTCACAAACCGACTTATCCGTCATGCCGTTGGCAAGTTACCGGCCGACCAGCGCGAGCGATTGTTCGAAGAATGGAGCAGTGACGTCGATGAACGGCCGGGGGACCTCAGCAAGCTTTGGACCGCGGCCGATTGCATAAGGGGGTCGTGGGTGATGACCCGCGAGAGGGCACGGCGTAAGGCCCGCGATGGGGCGTCCCGCGTAGAACTATGGCTCGGCCGTATTCTCGGCCTGCTGGAGGAGAGGGGGTTCATACTGATTAGGTGGCGGGTCCTGCGGAACCTCCGAAAGCAGGTGGCTAGGGAACTTGATCGTGCCTCCTGCGATCGGCTCGTGGAAGCCGTTAGGGTCCGCGTCGAGGTCCCGATCCGGGAGGGCGTCCGGATGACGGTGCGAAGCGGGAAAGCGCGAATGTCTGCCAAACTGATCGAGAGGGGAATAGCACAGGTCCTCAAGGACTTGGCTCAGGGTGCGACACCGCCCCCACCCTCGGACGACCCACCATAGCCCTGATGTGTCCCGCCCCGGCCCCTCTCAGGACCCAGGCCCTGCGAATTTTATTTTGATCGCATGATTCACACGCTTTGAACGTTCCGCTCCGCTTGATCATGCTCTAGGCGTTTTCCAAGCCTTCCAACCCGGAAAGACGATCACCACCGGCGACCAGAACAGCCGGAACGACCGGTTGAACCGGATGTCCATCCGCAGCGGCGTGCCGTCGGCTTCGTAGCAGATCAGCGCGCCGCGGCCTTCGTCGGTCGCGTCGGCCATG
This sequence comes from Rhodopila sp., assembly GCA_031291715.1. Classification (GTDB taxonomy): domain Bacteria; phylum Pseudomonadota; class Alphaproteobacteria; order Acetobacterales; family Acetobacteraceae; genus Rhodopila. The sequence continues at coordinate 17,528 of JARLIN010000082.1, forward strand.
ACTTGTTCAATTTCAACATATTGCCGGGTTCGTTTGCCGATCCACATCAGCTTCCATTGGCCGGCGCGGGTATAGGCGTCGCCGCCGGTGCTGTACTCGAACTTGCGATCCTTATCATCCTTGATCTGGACATCGCCGACACCCGCGGCGAAACCGCGCGTCGACCCGCCGGACATCTTGCCGGCGACGCCAAGCTGGAGCCATGGCGACGGCTTACGCGGCAGTGAGTCCAGCAAAAGCCGGGCATCGTCGGCGCTGAAGGTTTCGTCGTTATCGTAGATCAGGCGATCGACGGTGGCGGCGATC
>JARLIN010000083.1 GCA_031291715.1 Rhodopila sp.
AATAAGTCCGCCGCCGACGGCACGCTGGCCGGGGTCATATGGATTCGAGCAGGCGGTCACCGACAACGCCATCCCGATTGCCAGCGCACATGGCGCAACAAATCGTTTCATCGTGAAATATCCTCGTTCATGCAACGACACCCCTGATACCAATCGGCGAAGAACCTGAAAAGCGTGAAGTGCCATCTTCCTTATATCATTACGATATACGACATACATCGTCATGACGAGGGGCGAATCGTCGCTCATCGCTCCGATCGGCATGGTACTGGAACTAATTTACCGCGGACCAGCCGTGCAGGGCATCACAAAATCGTGAAGCGATCAGGAAATCGCGCGAAGGTGAGGACGTTCTGGTTGCGTATCTACGCGGCCGAGATGGCTCAGGAACACGGTGCAGAATCGCCGTGCGGTGTTGGCGGCGACTTTCTTGTGGAGGGATTGCCAGCGTTCGCGTCGTTCCTCCAGCTCCATGGAAAGACCAATGTGCATCGCCTCGGCGATTTCATCGGAATCGTAAGGATTGACGATCAGGGCTTCGGTGAGTTCCTCGGCGGCCCCGGCAAAACGGGACAGGATCAGGACTCCGGGATCGGCCGGGTCCTGCGCGGCGACATATTCCTTCGCGACCAGGTTCATGCCGTCACGCAGCGGGGTGACCACAGCGAGGCGGGACAGGCGGAAAAAGCCGGCAAGCGTGTCGCGTTTTACCGCACGGGTCATATAGCGGAGCGGTGTCCAATCGAATTCCGAGTAGCGGCCGTTAGTGTCGCCGACGATACGATCGAGTTCTCGTCGGAGACGCTGATAGGCGCCTTGTTCCTCCCGCGATCGGGCTGCGATCTGCAGGAAGCTGACTTGCCTTCGATGCTGTGGATAATTGGCGAAGAACCGGCCGATCGCCTCGAACCGGTTGATCAGGCCCTTGGAGTAGTCAAGCCGGTCCACGCCGATTGCCAGGCCGCCTTTGCTGAGGCTGTCGCGCAGCAGGCGCGCATCCGAACCGCGAGCGGATTCAATTGCCCGTTGCGCGAATGCATCGGCGTCGATGCCGATGGGATCGACGATCGCGCGCACCGAATGGCCGCGCCAGACGAAACGCCCGTCAGGATCTGGATGAAGGCCAAGATTCTCGGCGACACAATCGAGGAAGGCCGCGCGATAAGTTCGGGTGTGGAATCCGACAACGTCGTAGGCGCACAGGTTGCTCAGCAATTCCGCCGACCGCGGCAGGGCGTTGAAGATTGACGACGGCACGAACGGTGTATGCAGGAAGAAGCCAATACGGTTGGTGACACCGAGTGCGCGAAGCTCCGACGCCATCGGAATCATGTGATAGTCATGCACCCAGATCAGATCGTCCGGGCGGAGCAGGGGCAGCAGGCCGGCCGCGAACTGGCGGTTGACCGAGCGGTAGCCATCGTAATCATCGGAGCGGAAATCCAGCAGGCCCAGCCGGAAATGCAGCAGCGGCCAAAGCGCGCCGTTGGAAAAATTCACGTAGAATGACTGATAGTCCGCTTCGGTCAGGTCGATCGTCGCATAGGTGATGCCTTCGGACCGTTGGATATGCGTCGTGGCGGACCCGCGCGCGGATCGTCGTCCACTCCAGCCGAACCACAGGGAACCCGGTTGCAGCGCATCGGCCAGCGCGACCGCGAGACCCCCTGCCTTGGCACCACGTTCCGATGGAAGTGGTACTCGATTTGAAACGACGACCAGTCGCGCCATTGGTCAGCACCTCCTGCTGTTTTGGTCCGCCTTGGGCGCACCCGGTGATCACGGCTTAAACCCAAACGAGGTGCGGCGGTCGCAACGGTCCGATCACATAGCCGTGAGGATGCCGGCTGGGGCAGGTTTAAGCACGGGTCCGCCCCAAAAAAAACTCGATCTGAACGGCATCTCTGGTGGCGGAGAAAAGGCCGGGGAGCCATTTGCACATGCGTATAGCCCAGATCGCACCACTGACTGAATCCGTTCCGCCGCGCACCTATGGCGGAACCGAGCGGGTGGTGTCGTACCTGACAGAGGAATTAATGGCGATGGGCCACGACGTGACCCTGTTCGCCAGTGGCGATTCCATAACGAGCGCGAAATTGGAATCGGTATGGCCGTGCGCGCTGCGGTTCGATGCCACGTTGCGTGACACCATGGCGCCGCAGATGCTGCTGATGGAAAAGGTGTATCAGCAGGCGCATGAATTCGATGTTCTGCACTGCCATCTGGATTATTGGCCGTTCTCCTTGCTCAGCCGCCAGCCGACACCGTTCCTGACGACATTGCACGGACGGCTCGACCTGCCGGAGCTGAAGCGGGTTTATGACTGCTTCGAAGATGCACCCTTGGTGTCGATTTCCGATGCGCAGCGCGGCCCGCTGCCGCACGCGAACTTCGTTGCGACCGTGCATCATGGCCTGCCGCCGGACCTGTTGACCCCGCGGGAGATGCCGCGAGACTATCTGGCGTTCCTTGGCCGCATCTGTCCGGAGAAATCACCGGATCGGGCGATCCGCATTGCCCGAGCCGCCGGCATCAAGCTGAAGATCGCCGCCAAGGTCGATCGGGCGGATCGCGAGTATTTTGAAACGACCATCCGGCCGATGATTGATGGCGACCAGATCGAAATGATTGGCGAGATCGGTGACGCCGAGAAGCCATCGTTCCTGAGCGGCGCCAAAGCGCTGCTGCTGCCGATCGATTGGCCTGAACCGTTCGGTCTCGTGATGATCGAAGCCATGGCCTGCGGCACACCAACCATCGCCTTCCCCGCCGGCTCGGTGCCCGAGGTGATCGATCACGGTGTCACGGGTTTCATTGTCCACGACGAACGTGCCGCGGTCGCAGCCGTGTCGCGCCTGGACCGGCTGTCCGCCACCGCCATCCGCGATCGCTTCGAGCAACGTTTCACCGCGCGACGGATGGCCGAGGATTACCTCGGGCTCTACCGCCGCATGGCGGTGAAGTCGCGGCCGGCGCTGCGTGTGGTGACCTGACGCGGGTCTGGTCAAGCCCCCGCGGTTCCGCTTCACTGGCCGTCATAACGACGGCCAAAAAGGGGGGAACCGCGCCATGGCTTCGGTGCAGGAGTACGACTTTATCATCGTCGGCGCGGGATCGGCCGGCTGCGTGCTGGCCAACCGCCTCAGCGCCGATCCGAAAAATCGGGTCCTGCTGTTGGAAGCGGGGGGCAAGGACACCGATCCCTGGATCCACATCCCGGCCGGGTTCTACCGCAACATCTACAACCCGAAGGTGGCCTGGTACTTCGAGACTGAACCGGTGCCGGAATTACACAACCGCCGCATCTCCTGGCCGCGCGGCAAGGTGCTGGGCGGGTCGTCCTCGATCAACGGCCTGATCTATATCCGCGGCCAGCGGCAGGATTTCGATCTATGGCGCCAGCTTGGCAACGCCGGTTGGTCATATGACGACGTGCTGCCCTATTTCCGCAAGTCCGAGGACCAGGAACATGGCGCCAACGCGTATCACGGTGCCGGTGGTCCGCTGGGCGTGTCGGACCTGAAGACCGATCACCCGCTGCATGACGCGTTCATCGCCGGTGCGCAGGAGGCCGGATACAAATACAACAGCGACTTCAACGGGGCCGAACAGGAGGGCGTCGGGCCGCTGCAACTGACGGTAAAGGGACGACGGCGCTCTTCGGCCGCGGTGGCCTACCTCAATCCGGTCAAGTCGCGTCCGAACCTGACCATCGAAATCCGCGCGCTGACCCACCGGGTGCTGCTGGAGGGCAAGCGGGCCGCCGGGATCGAATACAGCCAGAACGGGGCCTTGCATCAGGCGAAGGCGAAGAAAGAGGTGCTGCTGTGCGGCGGCGCCATCAACTCCCCGCAGATCCTGCAATTGTCGGGCATCGGGCCGGGCGGGCACCTGCAATCGCTGGGGATCGACGTGAAGCACGACCTGCCTGGCGTGGGCGAGAACCTGCAGGACCACATCGGCGGCCGCATCATCAACCGTTGCGTCGATGGCACGGTGACGATGAACGAGATCTACCACAACTGGCTGCGCCGCATTTACGCCGGCGCCGAATGGATCCTCGCCCGCAAAGGGCCGCTGATGACCGGCGCGGGGCCGATCGGCCTGTTCGTGAAGACCCGGCCGGAGTTGGACAGTCCCGACGTGCAGTACCAGTTCCTCGCCGGCAGCGCGACGAAGGTGGGCGATCCGATGCACGACTTCCCCGGCTGCACGCTGGTGGCGATTCCCTGCCGGCCGGAAAGCCGCGGCTGGCTGCGCATCCAGTCGCCTGATCCCACCCAGGCGCCGGCGATGCAGCCGAATTACCTGTCCACCCAGGCCGACCGCGACACGATCGTCGCCGGGCTGCGGATCTCCAGAAAGATTTTCGGCACGGCCACCATGCAGCGCTTCTGCAAGGAAGAAATCTACCCAGGGCCAAAGGCACAGACGGACGAAGACCTGCTGGAGCATGTGCGTGCCACGGCCGGCACCACGTTCCATCAGACCAGCACCTGCATGATGGGCCCAGGCCCGAAGGCGGTCGTGGATACGGATTTGAAGGTCAAGGGGCTGGAGGGGCTACGGGTGATCGACGCCTCGATCATGCCGACGGTCGTATCAGGGAACACAAACGCCACGGTCATCATGATCGCGGAGAAGGGGGCGGACATGATCCTGGGCGCGGCATGAGCCCAGGGGGAACAATGGAACAGACATTCGCCGGCAAGGTTGCCCTGGTCACCGGGGCCGGCAAGAACATCGGGCGTACGATCGCCTTGGACCTCGCCGCGCGCGGTGCGTCGCTGGTGATCAATGGGCGCAGCGACCGGACGGCGGTTGATGGTGTCGTGGCGGAAATCAACGCGGCGGGCGGTCAGGCGATCGGCTGCCTCGCCGATGTGTCGGACCCGGCGGCGACGCAGCTTATGATCGACGATGCCGTCGCGGCGTTTGGCGGGATCGACATCCTGGTCAGCAACGCCGGCCTCCGCCGCCAGACGCCGTTCCTGGAGATGGATTTCTCCGAATGGCGGGAAATCCTGTCCGTCGCGCTGGATGGCGCCTTCATCCTGGCCCGCGCCGCTGTCCCGCATATGCTCGGCCGCGGCGGCGGGGCGATTGTCGCGCTGTCGGGGATCTCCACCCATGTCGGAACCCCGAACCGCTGTCATGTTTCGGCTTCCAAGGCGGGCCTGGAGGGATTGATGCGGGCGCTGGCCATCGAACTGGCCCCGCATGGGATTACCTGCAACAACGTCGCCCCCGGCGCTGTGGACACGGTGCGGGGTGCCTCGGCCGGCGCCCTGCCGAAGACCCTGACGGATCGCGGCATTCCGCTGGGCCGGAAGGCGGCGGTGGAGGAAATTTCCGCGGCGGTGCGCTTCCTGGCCGGCCCGGACGGGCGTTACATCACTGGTCAGACGCTGCATGTGAACGGGGGCGCGTTCCTGGGCTAGCGTCCTGCCCCGGTGGTCGGCCGTATCTTGCGGCGAACCAGACCGAACGGGTGTCCCGACCCGGGACACTCTAACACGCGGCTTGCAATGGGGCGGTCAGCATGGTCCAAGGCGCGGGATCAAGCGCTGGCGATATATACCATGACCGATTCACTGCCTGATCCCGCCGACACCCCCGAACGCATCCTCATCCTGGACTTCGGCAGCCAGGTCACTCAGTTGATTGCCCGCCGCCTTCGCGAGTCGGGTGTCTACTGCGAAATCTGGCCGTTCAACACCGATGCCGGCCGCATCACCGCGTGGAACCCCCGCGGGATCATCCTGTCGGGCGGCCCAGCCTCGGTGCATGAGGCCGTCGCGCCGCTGGCGCCGGCGGCGGTGTTCGAGATGGGGGTTCCCGTCCTGGGCATCTGCTACGGGGAGCAGCTCCTATGCCAGCAGCTCGGCGGCGCGGTTGAGCCGTCCGACCATCGGGAGTTCGGCCGGGCGTATGTGGATGTGGCGGATGATTGCGCCCTGTTCCACGGCGTGTGGGCGAAGGGCAGCCGCGAACAGGTCTGGATGAGTCACGGCGACCGGGTCACGCGCCTACCGCCGGGCTTCCGTGTTGTCGCCACCAGCGAGGGCGCGCCGTTCGCCGCCATCGCCGATGATGCGCGGCGCTTCTATGGCGTGCAGTTTCATCCCGAGGTCGTGCATACCCCGCACGGCGCGCAGTTGCTGCGCAATTTCACCCATGATGTCGTGGGTCTTTCCGGATCGTGGACCATGGCCGGGTTCCGTGCGACGGAGATCGCCCGTATCCGCGCCCAGGTCGGCGGCGGAAGGGTCATCTGCGGGTTGTCGGGCGGCGTGGACTCATCCGTCGCCGCGGTGCTGATCCACGAGGCGATCGGCGATCAGTTGACCTGCATCTTCGTCGATCACGGCCTGCTGCGGCACAACGAAGCCGATGAGGTGGTCGAGACGTTCCGCGATCGGTTCAACATCAAGCTGGTGCATCGTGACGCCTCCGATCTGTTCCTCGGCGCGTTGGAAGGCGTCACCGATCCGGAGGTGAAGCGCAAAACGATCGGCCGGCTGTTCATCGAGGTATTCGAGGAAGAGGCTGCCAAGATCGGCGGCGCGGACTTCCTGGCGCAGGGCACGCTGTATCCGGATGTGATCGAAAGCGTCAGCTTTACCGGTGGCCCATCCGTTACGATCAAGTCGCACCATAATGTTGGTGGGCTGCCGGAACGGATGCGCATGCAACTCGTCGAGCCGCTGCGCGAGCTGTTCAAGGACGAAGTCCGCGTGCTGGGGCGGGAACTCGGCATTCCGGAAACGATTGTCGGGCGGCATCCGTTCCCGGGGCCTGGGCTGGCGATCCGCATCCCCGGCGCGATCACGCGGGAGAAGGCGGATCTGCTGCGCAAAGTGGACGCGATCTACCTGGAGGAAATCCGTTCCGCCGGTTTGTACGACGCGATCTGGCAGGCGTTCGCCGTTCTGCTGCCGGTTCGGACGGTCGGTGTGATGGGCGATGGCCGCACCTACGACATGGCCTGCGCGCTGCGGGCGGTGACAAGCACGGACGGCATGACGGCGGATGTGTATCCGTTCGACATGGCGTTCCTGACGCGGGTCGCCGGCCGGATCGTGAACGAGGTACGGGGCGTGAATCGAGTGACCTACGATATCACCAGCAAGCCGCCTGGGACGATCGAGTGGGAGTGAGGGGAACAACAATATTACCTTCGCGCGCTTCCGTCCAAGTCGCACTGCGTCTTCTTCTGCACTTGACCAGCGTCTGTCAATTTGCATCCAGCGCTCGCTCCTGTGCTTGTTGTACCTCTATCTGAACCAAGGCTGCGCAAGGGGGGAAGCGCTATCTCTTCGTGAGAGGGCAGTAGAGCAGGCTGGCGTAGAAATCGGCGCGCTCGCTCTTTCGTCCGCGACCGTTGCGCGGTTTACCGAGCAACGTGCCAATCAATGGGCATCTGGCCTGCTGGCAGTCAGGTGATGCGAGCCTCTCTCCGTTTATGAGCTGATCATGCGCGTCCGATCCACCGAGCCGGCTGAACCGATACGGGCACGGCATGTCGCGTAGGCCCAATGACAGTCGTCAGGTGGAACCGATCGTGGTGCGAATCGACATTCCGATAAGCTGTCCTATGAGAATGACGGTCGCGGCAACACCTGCGTGTTTGATGATTTCGGCAAGGGCATTCGCGCCGCGGGCTCTGGCGAGGAGATAAGTCAAACCCGAAAGCAGAAGGAATCCCCATGCCACGCACGCGCCGACCGAGATTGACGTTGGCAGAATGAGGAAGAGAATGACAAAGCTTTAGGAGGTGCTGAGCCTTGCCGCATAGTTTGCGACGGTTGTTCGAAACGCCTCACGCTGCGCCATGCGCTCGGACTCCTGGTAAATATGTATGCTCAGAGAGTCGGTGAGGTTGTCGGCAACGCCAATAATGAGAAGGCTACCCACGACCGCTGCGTTGCTCGCAGTCGTAGCGCCAAGTCCGACCGTGAGCGCCATGCTGGTTACGATCGCGGCTGGAGAGCCAAAACTGACCCATCGCAAATCGAAAGCGCGACTCGC
>JARLIN010000084.1 GCA_031291715.1 Rhodopila sp.
ACCGCCCGCACGGAAATTGGCATCCGGCTGTGATCCTGGCCGCAGATTTGGTTGCACTCGCCATAGAAGGTGCCCACCTCGCTCGCTTCGAGCCAGGTCTCGATGGTCCGACCCGGGATAGCGTAGCGTTGAAGGCCGAAGGCCGGGATAAAGAAGCTGTGGATCACATCGGTGCTGTTGGTGAGAATACGAATTTTTTTCCCGACCGGAATAACCATCTGGTTGTCGACATCAAGCAGACGAAGCTGGCCGGGCTTGAGATCCTCGTCGTGGACGAAGCGGCTCTCGATATCGACGTTGCCCTGATCCGGGTATGAATACTCCCAATACCATTGGTGGCCGGTGACCTTGATCGTCATGTCAGGGTCGGGAGTCCGGTCCTGGTAATAGACCAACCGGAAGGACGGAATGGCGATCACGACCAGGATCAGCACGGGAATGACCGTCCAGGCGATTTCGAGAATAGTGTTGTGACTGGTCTGGCTCGGCACCGGGTTCCGCCGGGCGTTGTAGCGGATCATCACCCAGACCAACAAAGCGCCGACGAACAGCGTGATCGCCGTGATGATCACCAAAACGAGGTTATGTAGATCGATCACCCGATCCTTGATCGGACCGAACGAGCGCTGCATCCCCATTTCCCATGGATGGGGCGCCCCCACCACGCCTTGAGCCCACGCGAATGGTGCCGCCGACAGGCTGAAAACACACCCGGCGACGGTCGCCGGGAGCCACTTTGCAATCCGCATCGATTATCCATCCCAATTCGCTAGCAGGCCATGCACCCTTGTGCCTATACCCGATGCCAGCCCTCTGCCGTTCGCCTACCGGACGTAACGGACAAGATCAAGATCCCAGGCGTACAGAGGACAGACTTTAGCCGCGAACCGTTTCGAATGGACCAAGCCGCGGATGCGCGAAGCGCCCTAAACCCGCAAACGAACCAAGGTGAAGATTCCAAACGGGGGCACTTCCTCCGTTTCGATCCTTGCCAGATCTTCGGCCGAGAAAATCGCGTCCATGGCGAAATCGGGGTGCCACCCAAGTGCCCGCGACGCCGGCGCCAACGCCCGTTCCACCCACCATCTCGGCCCCTTGGCCGCGGCGAAGTGGTTGATCAGGAGGATATTGCCGCCCGGCCGGACCAGCCGGCGCATTTCGGCCAGCAATCGCCTTGGGTTCGGCACCACGGACGCAACAAACATCGCCACAGCGATGTCAAACGACCCATCTTCGAAGTCGGTAGCCTCGGCGTCCATCTCATGCAGAGCCTGCACGTGGGTCAGTTCGTCCTTGCGGGTTCGCTCTCGCGCCTTTCGGAGCATTTCCTTCGATAAATCGATGCCAGTGATTCGCTTACCCCGATCGTAGTGCGGCAACGCGAGCCCCGTCCCGACACCCACTTCCAGAACATCGGTGCCCTGCAGCCGATTGACCAAGGAAACCGCGCGGAGCCTGCCCTTGGACGACACGCCGCCAAACGCAGTGTCATAGATGCCGGCCCATCGGCGATAGGCCTCAACGATCGATGCCTGATCCAGCGCCGCGACCGGCACGAACCGCCCGGCATTAGCCGAGGGGTTATTTTTTTGTAGAGTTTGGTTCATCCGCCGTCAGGCATCCTTCTGCCAACCGCCAAAGCTGTGGCCTTCTCGCGTGATCGACGCCCACGCGGTGATATAGACGCCTTAGATTACGGAAGGTTGTCGCGCAAGCTGGGCATTACCCCACATGCGCATTGTTCCGATGAATAACCTCAGTGCGTTGTGGATGGCTCACGGTTTGGCGCCGCGGCCTGAGCGCCAGGACCGGCGAGCGACCCGCTCGGCTTGGAAGCGCTCTCTTCCATCGACGCGTCATCGGGCTCCGCCATATTCTTCTTGAAGGACTTAATGCCCTTGGCGAAGTCACCCATCAACCCGCTGATCTTGTTGCCGCCGCCAAACAGCACAAGGATCACGGCCAGCACGACCAACCAGTGCCAGATGCTGAAGCTACCCATACGTCCTCCAAAACCGCTGCGACGACCGAACGCCCCCGGGTGATTATCATTCGTGCCCGTGGGGACGACCATTCGACCATCCCGAAGGCTGACATGGCGCGAGTCGCCGATTGATGCAAGCACCGTTTGCAAGCAAGGAAATCAAACCTCGGGACGACCCGCCCGATGATAGGGGTGACCCTGCGAGATAGCCTGGGCACGATATAGTTGTTCGGCCAGCATGGCGCGCACCAGGAAATGCGGCCAGGTCATCGTGCCCAACGAAAGCGCATAGTCGGAACGCCTAATAACCGAGGTGTCCAGACCCTCGGCCCCGCCGATCAGGAAGCAAACCGGACGCGACAGGCCGGCCCATTCAGCCAATCGCCCCGAGAAGCCTTCGCTATCTAACGCGTGACCACCCAGGTCGAGCGACACCGCGAACGCGTCGCGCGGCAGAGCGGCGAGCAGCGCAGCCCCCTCCTTTCGCTTGATCACCGCTTGTGTGCCGCGCCCTTCCGCTAGTTCGACGACAGTCAGCCTCGGCCGGAGCCTGGCATTGTAGCGATCGAAGAGCTCGGACTCGGGGCCGGCGCGTAGCTTACCGATAGCGATGAGATGCATGGTCGGGATGCTTCTTTTGATGCACGATCCGGTCTTGCGGACCGGGCGCGGCGCGCGCTAAACACTGCGTCCCGGTGAAACGGGCGCGTAGCTCAGCGGGAGAGCACCTCCCTGACACGGAGGGGGTCACAGGTTCAATCCCTGTCGCGCCCACCACTGCCCTGCTTCCTGGGCAGCGGTAATCAATCCGCCTCGGCACCCATTTTCGCAGCCAAGACCGGCATACGCGACCGACGAGGCGACAGCCGATGCTGCAATCTGTCCAGATACAGGTAGATCACCGGCGTCGTGTAGAGCGTCAGTATCTGACTAAGCGCCAGGCCGCCGACCATGGCAAAACCGAGCGGGCGACGAAGTTCAGATCCGGCACCGCTCCCGAGCATCAAAGGTATACCGGAGAGCATCGCGGCCATCGTGGTCATCAGGATCGGTCGGAACCGAAGAAGGCACGCCTGCCGGATCGCCGCCAGCGGCGCTAGTCCATCCCGGCGTTCGGCATTGATCGCGAAATCCACCATCATGATGCCGTTCTTCTTAACGATGCCGATCAGCAGAATGATGCCGATCAGCGCGATAACCGTCAGTTCATAATGGGCCGCCATTAGCATCAAAAGCGCCCCCACGCCGGCCGACGGCAGGGTGGACAGGATGGTCAGCGGCAGGATGTAGCTCTCGTACAGAATGCCCAATATGATATAGACCGTGATCAACGCAGCCGCGATCAGGTATGGCTGGCTCGCGAGCGATGACTGGAACGCCTGGGCCGTCCCCTGGAAAGAGGTCTGCAAAGATACGGGCGTTCCCATGTCACGCATGGCTGCATTGATGGCATCCACCGCCTGTCCCAGAGCGGCACCCTGAGCCAGGTTGAACGATATGGTGGTAGCCGGGAACTGACTTTGGTGGCTGATGGAAAGAGGCTGTACGGGCGCCGTCGTCCACTTCATAAAAGCGGACATCGGAACAGTTTGGCCGGTCGTGGAGTGAACATAGAGTTTGCCCAATGTCTCCACATCGGACGCCTGGCCGGGCATGACCTCAAGAACCAGGTGATAAGAATTGACCTGTGTGAAATATTGCGTGATCTGCCGCTGGCCAAAAGCGTCATACAACGTGTCGTCGATGACCTGCGGCTGTACGCCAAACCGCGCGGCCTTGTCCCGGTCGATCGTCATGGTCAGGGTGGTGCCGCCGACCTGTTGATCTGAGGTGACGTCACGCAGCATCGGCAGCGACTGCAACTTCTGGAGCACTTTCGGCGACCAACTGAAAAGCTCCGCCAAGTCGGCGTCCTGCAGCGTGTACTGGAACTCTGTCTTGGTCAGCCGGCCGCCGACACGGATATCCTGTGCTGCCTGGAGGAAAGCGGCGCCTCCCGAAACCGCGGCGAATTTAGGCCGGACCCGCGCGATGAATTGTTGTGCGGTCCCACCGACCCGCTGGTCCCATGGCTTCAGAGCGATATACATCCGGCCATTGTTTTGGGTCTGCCCACCAACCCCCGCGCCGACCGTGGCCCCATAGGCCGCCGTATCCGGGTCTGCCGCCACAATGTCGTTCAACTTCTGCTGGATCTCCCCCATTTGCCGGAAGGAAATATCCTGTGCGCCTTCAGTTACGCCGATAATGACGCCGGTGTCCTGGGCGGGAAAGAAGCCTTTGGGAATAATTATATAAAGATAGACGGTCGCCGAAACCGTCGTCAGGAACACAAGCAAGGTGATAAAGCGGAACTTCAGCGCGATATCCAGCGTGCGGCGATAGCCGTTGATCAGTGCGGTGAAGAACCCCTCGATGACTCGGTATACCCAGCCGTGACCGCCGGTATGATGTTTCAGGAACCGGGAACACATCATCGGCGTCAGGGTCAACGATATGAATGCCGACACCATCACGGCGATGGTGACGGTCATCGCGAACTCCCTAAACAGGCGTCCGACGATGCCGCCCATTAACAGCAGCGGGATGAACACCGCAATAAGCGACAAGCTGATGGAGATGATGGTGAACCCGATCTCGCTGGCACCCTTCAGCGCCGCCGCCATGGGTTCCATACCGTCTTCGATGTGCCTGAAGACGTTTTCCAGCATCACGATGGCATCGTCCACCACGAACCCAACGGCGATCGTCAGAGCCATGAGTGACAGGTTATCGAGGCTGTAGCCCAGCAGGTACATGACGGCGAACGTGCAGATCAGCGCGACGGGCACCGTGATCGATGGAATGATCGTCGCCCAGACGCTGCGCAGGAACAGGAAGATGACCATCACCACCAAGCCGATGGACAGGATCAGCGTGAACTGCACATCAGCGACCGAGGCCCGGATCGTCTGGGTTCGGTCCATGATGACGCTAACGTGAATCGACGGGGGGATCGACGCCTCCAGCTGCGGCAGGGCCGCTTTGATATGATCGACGGTTTCGATCACGTTGGCGCCAGGCTGTTTGAAGATGACCAGGATGATACCGCGTTTGCCGTTCTGCCAGCTGCCCAGAAGCTGATTTTCCGGCCCGTCGATCGCCTGGCCGATATCCCTTACCCGCACTGGCGCGCCGTTGCGCCAGGCCAGGATGACATCGTTGTATTCTGCGCCTTTGGTAAGCTGGTCGTTGTTGTAGAGAGCAAACGACTGGGTGTCCGTCTCGACCGTGCCCTTGGGGGAATTCACGGTGGCGTTCACCAGAACGCCGCGCACATCCTCGAGCGTCATTCCCATCGCAGCGAGTTTCGCGGGATCGACCTGGACCCGGACGGCCCGCTTCTGCTCACCGCCGATCAATACCTGGGACACGCCGGCGATTTGGGAGATCTGCTGCGACAGCACGACGTCGGCATAATCGTCCACATTAATCAGCGGCAATTCATCTGACTGGACAGCCAGGATCAATATAGGCGAGTCGGCTGGATTGACCTTGTAATAGGTCGGGTTCGACGGAAGGGCTTTCGGCAGCTGGCCACTCGCCGCGTTGATCGCCGCCTGGACGTCGCCGGCGGCCGCATCGATATTGCGATCAAGGTCAAACTGCAGGACGATTTGTGACTGACCCAGCACGCTGACAGACGTGAGCTGTGCCATTCCTGGAATCTGGGCGAATTGTCGCTCAAGCGGTTGCGCCACCGTGCTCGCCATCGTCTCCGGGCTTGCACCTGGGAATTTGGCGTTTACCGCGATGGTCGGAAAGTCAACGCGCGGAAGGGGGGCGACCGGCAGGAAGGGGTAGGCCGCCAAGCCGACCAAGACCAGCGCGGCGGTCAAAAGTGAGGTCGCGACGGGGCGCCTGATAAATGGGGTAGAAATGCTCATGTCGTGGGCTCTCCCCCCTCGTTGCGACTAGCTGCCGGACTTTGCCGGAGCGGCCTGGGCTTCCCGCACCGTCACATGCGACCCATTTTGCAATCGAGATTGACCCGTGGCCACGACGATCGCACCGTCGGCGAGGCCGCTGGACACCACATAGACGTCGCCTTCCTGGCGTGAAACCCGGATCGGTTGGACCGCCACGGTATCATTCTGGCCAACCTGATAGACATAAAGACCGTTGGGGCCATGCTGCACCGACCCCGCCGCGACGGCGACAACATTGTTCTCGATCCCCAGCAGCAACCTGACGTTCACGAACTGACCCGGCCAGAGCGTGCGGTACGCGTTACGAAATGTGGCCTTCAACTTGATCGTACCGGTGGTGGTGTCGATCGTGTTGTCGGGTGTCAGCAAGGCGCCTCGGTCCAGCTCAGTCGTGTTGTCGCCGGCATAGACCACGACATCGAGAGGGTGTTTTTCCATCGCTTGCATGATCGCTGGAAGACTGTCCTGCGGCAGCGTGAAGGTAACGGCGATCGGCTGAATCTGGGTCACGGATATGATCGGCGTAGCCTCCGCCGAATGCACGATGTTACCCGGGTCGACGTTGCGCAGACCGATACGGCCGTCAAATGGTGACACAATGTAACAAAAACTAAGGTTGAGCTGGGCGGCCTCGATCTGCGCGTCGTCGCCTAGGATCGCCGCGGCGAACTGCTTCACCATGGCCTGCTGGGTATCCAGCTGCTGTCGGGAAGCGAAATCCTGCCGGACCAGGGAAGCGTAGCGGGCCAGATCTGCCTGCGCATTCGCGAGTTGTGCCTGATCCTGCTGCTTCTTGGCGGTGGCTGCATCCAGCGCCGCCTGATACGGCCGAGGATCAATGACCGCCAGCAAATCGCCTTGCTTAACGTCCTGCCCTTCTTTGACCGGCACCTGGGTCAGTGTGCCATCGACACGCGGCCGCAGTTGGACCGCATAATTAGCCTGAACCGTCCCAAGGCCACGCAGCCACGAAGGTACGTCTTGCCTTGCCGCGCGGGTGACGGTCACTGGGACCCCGGAACCATCGGGGGAGGACTGCGCCTCGGCCAAGATCGGGGCACCGGCAACAAACGCAAAGCCGGCAACATACAGCAACCACCTGACAGACCGCCGAGCAGAACAGGCCTTCACCGACATTCGACCACCCTACCACCACGAAGCCGTTTTTGGGCTCAATCAGCGCGAAAGCTGATCCGGGCCGAATTCCAGGAACTCTACCCAGGCGCCTATGACACTCCATCATCGAATAAATCAGAAATAAGCGCCAGAGAGAAAAATTGGACCCGGGTAAGTCAGGATGGACCGCCATCACGACTCCGCCATAGATGTCAAGCGATTACGGCCGGCTTCTCGGTCAGCGACGCTAATGTCGCCGGGTGGTCCGGGACACTATGGCGGCTTTGCGGATCCACTTCCGGCCCCTGTGACCGGGTCATCGAAAATGCCGAAAATCCCCCGTAAGAAACCTGGTGTGAGCGCGCTTACTGGATTGATGGAAATACTGGGGTCGTCGATTTGGCCTTTCAGGCCGAAGCGAGCGGCGAAAAGCCCCCCCCCTTTCTCCGGACTGAACAATTTTCCGACCAGCGGCAATTGCCCAAGCATCGAATTGAAGAAATAGGCGGGGACTATCGTGCCGCTTATTGCAGTCTGGCCCGAGGACAAAGCGATCCAGCCCTTCGCGGTCAAGCCAAGCGATGGGTTGTACGCCTGCGCCTGATCGAGATTCAGATCGACGCCGTCGTACCGGAACGGCACGACAATATGGGAAAACGTCATGCCCGGACCGCGCAGGACATCAACGAGCCCATACAGCGTGATGGCCTGCAGAAGCTTACCCAACACCGGCGAATTTCTGACCACGACGTCATCGATCACGGCGGTTCCCAGCAACGGGTGGTAACCGACCGGGCTGTCAAACGCGGCGTCGATCATCAGATGGCCGGCCTGCATGGCCCGAACCGTATCCATTCCTCGCAGGAACGCTCCGGCATCCGTGGCATCGACACGCAAATGCCGCTTCCCGTCCTCTGGGCCGATCTTGATTGAGAAGCGGGCACCGGCCCGCGTCGAACCGACTGCATCGAGCAGACGAACCGTGTCTCCGTCGCCCGTCGCGGTCACCAGGAAATCGCGGGCGCGTTCTCCGTTCGCCAGGATCGCATGATCGAACCGGGCATCGAGCGTCCAGTTCGGGGTCGTCGCATGCGCGGCCTCGACCGTATCTCCATCGGGGACCTTCTCGGTCAATTTCGGGGAGAGGTCGATCTGGTCGCCCTGCAGCACGACAGCGACCGATTTATTGGGCGTCAGGTGGATCGTGCCATGCCCCTGGGTGCGGCCGAGCTGGATGGCGTCCAGCAGCAACGTCCTGAAGTGTCCATCGATGAAGTTCGCCGATCCGCTCATAAGCAACCCATCGCCGCGCACTGCGATCCGGTCGATCTTCGTGAGCCGGTCATGCGACATCACCAAAGTTGCGGCAGCATTGGCCGCATCGCCGGATGGTTTGTGCCAGGCCAGGGGGGCGACACCAAGCGTCGCAAGCGTCAGATCGCCCGTAATCGCGATCGAGCCGTCACCACTTCGCCGCTCAATCATCACGGCGGTCATCGGTATCGACCCACCCACGACATCCGTCACGTGTAAGCCGGCGGCGTCAAGTTGGGTCGCATCCGGTTGGCCGGTCACCACAATCTTCTGGACCACCTGGCTGGCAGGGCCCTGGCTGAAATCCATCCTGCCGTCCAGGGTGACCGGGATCGCGGCCAGCGATCCACGTCCCTTCAGGCTTAGGCCATCCTTGTCGATGCTAAGATCGACTGAGCCGTCATCGAGCCCTTGGCCGCCCGCGACATCCAGTAGGCGAACGCGCTGAAGGTGTGCGTCAGCATGGATCTGGACGTCCTCGATCTGGAGTTTGTTTTCAAGCGGGAACCGAAAATCCAGCGTCGCGGATGCGTCGCCCCCTCCGGTCTTCAAGGCAATCGGATGTGCCGAAAGCAGATGCAGGCGCGGTTCTTTCAGCAGTGCCAACGCGCTCGCGACCGGGCCTTCGACCAGAGTGTGGATCACCGCGACCTGGTCATGGAATGACAATCCGGTGATGCGCATCTGGCCGTCTTTGATCAGCAGATCCGCGCCACCATTCCGGATGCGCTGATGGGCCGAAGATATAAGAATGTCGAGCGTGTCGGGATCGACCAGATGAAGGTGAACATCGGTTTGCTCGACAGGCGGGATGTTGTCGATCCACGTGAATGTTGCGTTGGACCCGTCAAGGTCACCCGAAGCCTTGGTTACCATCACGTCGCGCAGCGCATCGTCCGACTCAATGACGAACGACGCAGTTCCATGAGTCACCAACCCGCTCGTCACGTGCTCGGTAACCCACGGCCGCGCGCCCCCGCCGACGCCGATGGGCCAAAGCCGGGGCAGGTCACCGATATCGATCTGATCGATCCCGACCGTCAGCGACGCCGTCAACCGGTCCGATACGTGCGCGACCGTCCCACTGATATCAATGATCTCGGGGTTGCCATCGGGCGTGTGAGCCACGTCCAAATGACCCTTCGTGATCGTGATCTCATCAGAAGTTCCGGACAATTCGATCGTGCCGCTTCGCAGCGGAACGGTGCCGTTTCCGATCTGAATTTGACCCTGACCAAGTTGGATCGCCGCTCGCATCTGCAGCGGCTTGAGCGCGGCGTCGAAGATGCCCTTCGCGGTGAAAGACATCGGTACGTCCAGGTCCGCCATAAACGCCACAGCATGTGGTAAGGCCCCGATATTCGCCGGTCGGAATGATGTAAGCTTGACATCCAGGCTGCTTTCGGAGCCGGGCACGAAGTTCATTGCCGCGGTCAACGCCGCCTGCTGGTCACCTAACGACAGGGGTGCCTGAAGGGTACCGCGCAGGCGTCCGCCCCTCGCACGGACGAAATCGAGATCCAGACCGGATGTCCGCACGACAAATCCGGATCGCCGATCCTGGATCGTGGCCTCTGTATCGCGGAAATGCGCACGCTGGATCTGATCCAACAAGCCCTGGCTTCGGCCGTGATCAGTACTAATCGGGCGGGAGAGCTGCTCTCGAAGCTGGCGGAGGTCGATAAGACCGGTGTTGGACGGATTATCGTCGGCCAAATCCAAGCCGAAATTAATCGGGCCATCAGCCTCCCTTGTAACGGCGATCTGGGCGTGGTCCACTTCGATCGTGCGCGGGACGATACGGCCGAGCAGGAGGCCGGCCAGGGAGAACGTCAGGTGGGCGCGCGGTGCCACGACGAGTCGGTGGCCCGTCGGATCGGTTACGGTGATGTCGGACACACGGAGATCGAGTGGGTGATCGACCCCTTTTTGAAAGCCTTCCCATGCCAGCGCCAAGCCATCAAATGACACACTTATGGGTGCCGTATTATCAATAAGTGCCGCTCTCAGGCGATCCGACAACCAGCCGAGATCGATTGGTCCCTGCGCCAAGCGCCACGCGGCGACCGCCAAAAGGCAACTCACCACCACCAGCATGCCGGTACCCAGGACCAGCAAGCGATGCACGGCCTTCGAGGTATGATGGATTGCCGTTCCCGCGGACCGGATCACCGCGAGATTCCTTGAGCGATGAAACCACTCCCGTTTGTTATGCCACGCCATTGGCCCGCGCCCTACGACGAGGCCGCCGCGGACCGACTCGTCGAGCGCTTCCAGGCGATCGGCGAAACCGAAGCTCGCCTGGTGAATATGCCAGGGGTCCTGCCCATGCTTCGATGCCTAGGGGGCAACAGTCCTTACCTCGCTGCGTTGGCGTTGCGTGAATCCGAGTCCATTGACCGGCTGGTGACAGAGGGGCCAGACGCCGCGCTCGCGCATAACCTGTCCGGCCTTAGCCATATTTCCCCCGCCGCGAAGCGCCCTGACATCGCCGCCAGGCTTCGTCAAGCGAAGCGGGCCACCGCGTTGATAGCGGCGATAGCGGATGTTGGGGGAATCTGGCCACTGGAAACTGTGACCGGTGCCTTATCCGAATTGGCCGAGACAAGTCTACGTTTGGCGATCCGGCACCTGCTCCGCACAGCGCACGATTCCGGAGACATCCGGTTGCAGGACGTCAACCGACCCGATTTCAACTGCGGGTTCGTCGCGCTGGCCATGGGTAAGCTGGGCGCGTCTGAGCTGAATTACTCGTCCGATATCGATCTCATTCTATTATATGATGGTACGGCGCCGGTTTACGCAGCGGGGCGGGCGGAGGACAACATCGGCTCGTTCACGTCGAGGTTAGCCCGCGACCTGATCACGTTGATGGAAGCGCGGGACGCCAATGGCTATGTCTTCCGCACCGATTTGCGACTGCGCCCCGATCCGGCAGCGACGCCACCCGCTGTCTCCCTGCACGCAGCGCTGATCTACTACGAGACCATGGGCCAGAATTGGGAACGTGCCGCGATGATCAAAGCGCGGCCGGTCGCCGGCGACCTGTCACTCGGCGACCGCTTCCTAGAGGCCATCCGCCCGTTCGTATGGCGACGCGGGCTCGATTTCGCCGCAGTCGCCGACATCCACGCGATGAAGCGACGGATCGATGTAGAGAAAAAGACCGCACTCGGGCGAGGGGATGACCCGGTCGCGCGTATCGCCGGCCACAACGTCAAGCTGGGCGAGGGGGGCATCCGGGAAATCGAGTTCCTCGTGCAGACCTTGCAGATGGTATGGGGCGGACGCGACCCAACGCTGCGCATCAAACCAACGGTGCCGGCGTTGCGCCGCCTGATGGAGACAGGTCATCTGAGCGAAGCCGCGCGCCTGCAATTGGAGGACTCCTACCGGTTCCTGCGGCAGGTCGAGCATCGCATCCAGATGGTGAACGACCGCCAGACACATAGCTTGCCGGAGCAGCCCGACGAGATGGACCGGATCGCGCAGTTCATGGGGTACGCGGATACGCCGGCCTTCGCCAGCAGCTTCCTGCGCCATGTGAACATCGTCCGCGCCAATTACAGGGCCGTGTTCGAGCACGTGCCGGATGTTCCCGGCACCCAAGCGGTGGGGCCCGAACTGGACTTCCGCGGGGACGATCCGGAACCGTCGGTTACTGTCGCGGCACTCCACAGTCTTGGATACCAGGACGCGAAGCGGATCATCACAGCGGTTCGGCAATGGCTCACCGGACGGGTTCGTGCCCTGCGATCGAGCCGAGCGCGGGATTTGATGACGACGATGGTCCCGTCGATCCTGGTTACGTTGGGCAGGCAGGCCAATCCGGACGAGGCGTTCAACCGGTTCGACCGGTTCATCAACGCGCTGCCGGTGGGCGTTCAGCCCATGTCGCTGTTCCAGCGCAATCCGATGTTGCTGGACCGGATCGCGGCGGTGCTCGGAGCGGCACCGATGCTGTCAGAACATCTGGCGCGGTATCCAAACTCGATTGAGGGATTGCTCTCGACCGAAGACGTGGTTGATGCACGGCACATGCTCCGGTCGCGCATGACGGACGCGACCAGGCTGGAAGATGTCATTCAGGTCGTGCGGCGGGCGGTAAAGGAGCGAGATTTCTTCCTGTCGGTCGCTACCCTAGAGGGGCGGTTGGACGTCAACGCCTCCGGCCGCCAGCGGACGGCACTGGCGGAAGCGGCGTTGTCTATGCTCGTTCCCCGTGTGCTCGCTGATTTCGCGACACGTTTCGGACGGGTTCCCGGCGGTAAGCTGGCGGTCGTTGCGATGGGCAAGGCCGGCGGACGGGAGATGATGGCAGGCTCCGACCTGGACTTGATGTTCATCTACAACCATCCAGCCGACGCGACCGAAAGCCGCGGCGCGCGCAGTCTGCCCACCAGCCAGTGGTTCGTGAGGGCGGTGCAGGCTTGTATCTCGGCGCTGACCGCTCCTGGGCCGGAGGGGCAGATGTATGCGCTCGACATGCGGTTACGGCCGTCGGGGAACAAAGGACCGATCGCCGTCTCGCTGGAAAGTTTCAAGCGCTATCATGCGCAGGATGCGTGGACCTGGGAGCGTATGGCTCTAACCCGGGCGCGCGTGGTGGCTGGACCGACCGAGATGCGCGCGCGGGTGCAACAGGCGATCGAGGCCGCGATCCGGCGACCACAGGATCCGGCCCAGATCCGGACCAATGCGACTTCCATGCGCAGCCGCATGATACGGGAGCTGCGCCCGCAAGGGCCGTGGGACGTGAAGCTGCGTGCCGGCGGGCTGATCGACATTGAATTCATCGCTCAGGTGCTGCAGTTGGTTCACGTCGGCGACATGGGATTCCGCCGCAGCGAAACGACGCATATTGCGCTACGGCGACTCAGCGAAGCCGGTGCGATCGCCAGACCAGATGCCTGCCTGCTGATCAATGCTGAGCGCCTATGGCGCACGATTCAGGGCATGCTACGAATGACTGTTGGCCGGGTGGAGGGGGCGGTTCTGCCCCATGCTTCTTCGGTTCCGTTGCTGCACGCCGCGGCCAGGGCCGGTGTCTCCGCGGTTGACAGCGAGGAACTGTTACATAAATCGGACGCGATCGCGCAACAGGTTCGAACGCTCTTTGAGCGCTACGTGGGGAAAACAGACGGATGAGTCTCGCGGAAGGTGATACAGCTCCAGATTTCCAGATGCCTGCCACGGGTGGGCGAACGGTCAGCCTGGATGGGTACAAGGGCAAACCGTTCATTCTCTATTTTTACCCAAAAGCCGACACACCCGGATGCACCAAGGAAGCCTGCGCCTTCCAGGAGGCGACTCCAAAGCTGGAGGAGATTGGCCTCGATGTGATCGGGGTATCACCCGACAAGATCAAGCCGATCGAGAAATTTGCCGCCAAGTTCGAGCTGACGTTTCCGCTCGCGTCGGATGAGAATCACGCGGTGGCGGAGCGGTACGGGACATGGGTCGAAAAGTCCATGTATGGGCGGAAATACATGGGGATGGAACGTAGCACATTCCTGATCGGCGCGGATGGGACGGTGCTGAAATCCTGGCGGAAGGTTAGCGTCACCGGTCACGCTGACGATGTGCTGAAGGCAGCAAGGTCCATGAAGCTGGTGTAGGGCAGTCCCCCCTCGGCCGAAGCCGAGGGGGGCTAACGCTACCCGACGCGGTTCTGCACAAGCTCCGTCACCACGCCCGGATCGGCCAACGTCGAGGTGTCCCCGAGACTGTCCGTCTCGTTTGCCGCGATCTTGCGCAAGATTCGGCGCATGATTTTGCCGCTGCGAGTCTTCGGCAGACCTGGTGCCCACTGGATCGCATCTGGCGACGCTATCGGTCCGATCTCCTTACGGACCCAGGCTACCAGTTCCTTGCGCAAAGCCTCAGTCGGCTCTTCGTCCGCGTTCAGGGTGACGTACGCATAGATGCCCTGTCCCTTGATGTCGTGCGGGAAGCCAACGACCGCTGCTTCGGCGACCTTCGGATGAGCGACGAGCGCGCTTTCGACCTCGGCCGTTCCCATGCGGTGACCGGACACGTTGATCACGTCATCGACGCGACCTGTGATCCAGTAGTAACCATCGGCATCCCGCCGAGCGCCGTCGCCGGTGAAGTACAGACCTTTAAAGGTAGAGAAATAGGTCTGAATAAACCGCTCATGATCGCCAAACACCGTGCGCATCTGGCCGGGCCAGGAATCGGCTATGCACAGGTTGCCCTCGGTGGAACCAGTTAGTTCCTGCCCCTCGCCATCGACCAGGATCGGCTGGACACCGGGTAGCGGCAGAGTCGCGGAACCTGGCTTCAAGGCCGTCGCGCCCGGCAGTGGGCTGATCAGGATGCCGCCGGTTTCCGTCTGCCACCAAGTATCGACGATCGGGCAGCGCTTTTCGCCGATCACGTTGTAATACCACAGCCACGCTTCCGGATTTATCGGTTCGCCGACGCTACCCAGCACACGAAGCGACGCGCGAGACGTCTTTTTGACTGGAGCTTCGCCGTCGCGCATCAGGGCGCGAATCGCCGTCGGCGCGGTATAGAAAATGTTGACCTTATGCTTGTCGACCACCTGCCAGAATCGACTGCTGTCCGGGTAATTCGGAATGCCCTCGAACATCAGCGTGGTTGCGCCGTTGGCGAGCGGGCCATACAAAATGTAAGTGTGACCAGTCACCCAGCCTACGTCGGCAGTGCACCAATAGACCTCGCCCGGGCGGTAGTCGAACACGTTTTCGTGCGTGTAGCTGGCCCAGACCATATAGCCGCCGGTGGTATGCAACACGCCTTTCGGCTTGCCCGTGCTGCCGGAGGTATAGAGGATGAATAAAGGATCCTCAGCCGCCATCGGCTCCGGCGCACAATCGGGCGATGCGGCGGCGAGCAGCGCCGCGTAATCGTGATCCCGGCCAGCCTCGTGCCTGACGGCCGCGCCAGTGATCTTGGCGACAATGACGTTCTTGATGCTTGGGCAGGTTTTCAGCGCAGCGTCGGCATTGGCCTTCAGAGGAACTGATCGGCCTCCGCGACGCCCCTCATCGGCCGTGATCAGCAGGGTGGAATCACAGTCTTGAATACGGTTGGCCAAGCTGTCCGGGGAGAACCCTCCGAACACCACCGAGTGAATCGCGCCGATGCGTGCGCAGGCCAGCATCGCGACGGCGGCTTCAGGCACCATCGGCAGATAGATCGTCACCCGATCCCCGCGCTTGACCCCCAGCCCCTTCATGACGTTTGCCAAGCGGCAGACCTGATCATGCAGTTCGCGATAGGTAACATGACGGCTGGAGTTCGGATCGTCGCCCTCCCAGAGGATCGCCGTCGCGTCCGCCCGTTCCACCAAATGTCGATCCAGGCAGGAAACCGAGGCATTCAATACTCCATCCTCGAACCACTTGATAGAGACATCTCCAGAGAAGCTGGTGTTCTTAATCCTAGTAGGAAACGTCATCCAGGCAATGCGCTTGGCTTCCTTTGCCCAGTAGGCATCCGGCTTCGTTGCTGCCTGCTCATACG
The DNA here is from genome assembly GCA_031291715.1 of Rhodopila sp. Classification (GTDB taxonomy): domain Bacteria; phylum Pseudomonadota; class Alphaproteobacteria; order Acetobacterales; family Acetobacteraceae; genus Rhodopila. The sequence goes on from JARLIN010000084.1 coordinate 15,895, forward strand.
CTTCGCGGTATCCGGCGGCGTTTACATGCGCCGTTTCGGCAAAGCCGGAAGGGACCAAAAAGACAGGATCTTGGGTCGGAACGCTTTCTGCCACGGGGTGTTTCCTTGCTTTGCTATAGGCTTCCCTGTTGCACCGAGTCTGCCCAAATTTAAGCGCCACGCGAGATGTAGATAACCCCGTCACGGATCACCACATTGACCGGCGTCAACCGATCGCCTCGACATGGGCCTGAAATACACGTCCCAGTGGCGATTGTGAACTCAGCGCCGTGTGTCGCACAGATGATGTATCGCCCGTCGGCCGACATGAAGTGACCTGGCGTCCAATCCAGTGGCGTGCCGATATGCGGGCAGGCGTTTTCGTAGACATAGACCTGATCACCCTCACGGACCGCGATCAAGCCGGTGAAGGGGCCGTCCATACGAGGAAAGCCTTTGGCTCCATTCTCGGGGATATCGGCGATCCGGCACAATATCCGCATGTCTGCCGGCATCAGATTTTCCATCCGCCCATGCGACACAGCTTATCCCAGTGTGATTTGGAGATGGGCATGACCGACAGCCTCGACTGACGCACGAGCGCGAGATCGGCCAGGCTGGGATCAGCCTTGATTTCAGCCAAGGTGACCGGCCGTGGCAGAGGCCGCACCGCCTTCATATCCACACAGACCCAGTCGCCGCTCTCGGCAGTCGGGTCAGGATATGCTTCGCGCGCTATCTCCACGATGCCGACAATCTGGTTGCCGACGTTCGAGTGATAGAAGAAGGCGAGATCGCCCTTACGCATCGCTTTCAGGTTGTTCCTGGCCATGTGGTTACGCACGCCAGTCCATGGCTCGACCCGGTGGGCAACCTGTTGATCCCAGGAAAACGCGTCCGGCTCCGATTTCACCAACCAATAGCCGATCATCATTCCTCCAAAACCATATGGCGCCCGAGGCGGGGCATCATGCCCGATCTTGTCACCGCCGATGGGGACTATTCAATGCCCGGCTAACCCGAGCTTCCATCTTCATGCTGCTATGCAACCATCGGAGGTCTGGAAAGCAGGCTATGGATCTCACTAAGGGCCTGGCGAGAAATAACCGTTTCTACGTGGTTGTTGCTTGTGTGCAATGCTATGGTTCCATTCCCCATGGAATTCGTGCCTATCGGGAATCCTGTGTGAGGGGTTTGTTTCATCTGATCCCTCTACTCAACGCTGAACCGGTCGACGAACAGGATGGCGAACTGGGTCTTGGCGGCGGTCCATTCGCGTTGGACGCCTTTCCAGTTCTTACTGATACCGCGCAACACCAGGTACAGTAGCTTGATTGCTGCTTCATCGGTGGGAAAGTGTCCTCGGCGGCGAACGGCGGTGCGCAGGGTGCTGTGAGGCTCGCGATCGCATTGGTGGTATAGATGATCCGTCTGACCTCCGGCGGGATGGCGAAGAACGGGATCACCTGCTCCCATTGCCGCCGCAGGTCGGGGCGATGGCTGGCCGGATATTTCTTGCCCCAAAGACTAGCGCCTGTCGTCAACTGAGCCAAATCGCACTGGCGGCCAGATGGACGACAGTGAGGAAGTTGCGGCGGTCTTGTCGTAACGGGTGGCGATGGCACGAAACTGTTTGAGTTTGGCGAATAAGTTTTTGATCAGGTGGCGCGCTTTGTAGAGCTCGCGACCAAGCTCGCGGGGTGAACTGCGGTTGGTCTTTGACGGGATCACCGCGGCTTTGCCGGCAGTGGTCAGTGGATTGATGACCCGCTCGTCGGCGTCGAATGCCTTGTCGCCGATCAGCATGTCGGCCTGCATATCTGGCAGGAAGTGATCGGCACCGACCAGAGCGTGCGCCTCACCACCGGTCAAGTGGAAGCCGATTGGGTTGCCGAGGGCATCGACCAGGGTACGGATCTTGGTGCTCAATCCGCCGCGCCAGCCCCCGATCGCTTGGTCCTCACCGGCTTTTTTGGGCGCCGGCGCTATGCTGATGGGCCCGCACAATGGTGCTGTCGATCATCGCATATTCGTTGTCAGCGTCAGCCGCGAGATGCTGAAAAACCCTCTGCCAGACACCGGACTTGGCCCAGGGGCTGAAGCGCCGATGCACATTCTTCCAGTCGCCGAAGCGTTCTGGCAGGTCACCCCAACCGAACCCGGCCGACCGGGCAACAGGTCCTTGATCCGCTCCCATTGGTCATCGCGCAGTCCGTAATGCCGCATCGGTCAGTCCCTCAAACTGACCGCCTATGAACCGAAGAATGCACCGCGTCGGAATCGGTTGTTTCGCACCCCGATATTTATTTGCGTCCCGGTGTTGCCACGCAGACTCACTGGCCCATCGTCCTGCGCTCATTCCCCCAAAGCGGAGCGTCCCACCTGTGAGGTCGCTTAATTGACGACAGGCCCTAGCGTCGCTGACCGAGAAACCGGCCGCAATCGCTTGGAACCTGTGGTGGAGTCGTGATCGTATCGGCCTCGGGCAGCGTCGGATCGAGTGCATGAACGTCGTGGAGTTTGCCGTCCGAGATGTGTATGAAGCTTGGAATGTTGCCGCGCAAATCGAACAATATAGCCATCGTCACCGCTGCTCTGGTCGGGCGGAAGTGCGTCCACGGGAACACCGACACGCAAAGATCGATCGACGTATCGTCACGCGTACGGACGGTGTTGGCGAGCTCCAATCCCAGGCCATCACTGGCGTAGAGCCGCTTCGCCTGGGCGGTCAGTCTCTGCGAGAACGCCGCATAGATCCCCCAGTCGCGGGCTTCATTGGCATCCGCAAGGGTCGACCTGCGGACCGGTTCGGGAAAACCAGCGTGATACAGTGTGGCCGATTGCGCCGAGACTTACACCTCGATATCGCTCAGGCTCTTCCGATAGGTCAGTCGGGCGAAGGCCTTGATCCAGCATGGTTCGACACCTGACAGCGTCCGCACCCCCTGGTCGCCGCCATAGTGGGCGACTCACCGAAGAGAACCTCGCCTAAATCTAACTTTGGCGGGTTTCTTTCGTTCAAGCAATCGATATGATGCGAGGCGTGGCTGAATGGTGGTTTTGCCGGGTTTTGTAGTTCGGGAACTGTCCGGTCGCCTAGCCCGCATTTTCTCACACGAATCAGGTGCATCGGGCGCCTGAATGAGCGAAAGTTCGTCTGCGACAAAGACTTAACCGTCAAGCGCAGGAACACCCGTGCAAACAGGAGTGTAGCCCGAACCTGTTCGACTTTGCACGTGTAGAAGGGCGTGCGGTGGTTGCCTCGTTCGACGGTGGCGCGATCACCAGCGACGCTGGCGCCTTGCTGCTTGGGGCCACCGACACGGCGCTGGGGCTCATCAGCCGCTTGGCTGCTTGCTTCCAGGACAGCCGCGACCCGGCCTACTACACGGTTCATAGAAGCCGTCCCGCGGCATCACGCAGCGATAAGAAACCCGCACACCGTAACGAATCTACCCACGATCGTGCCCGGCTGATGACCCATGTGAGAAATGCGGGCTAGGAGCCTGTCCGAGATTTGTCGACTTCCGCCGCCCCAACGAGGCCTGCGGTTCGTTCGGGTGGTGAGGTCGCTTGTTCGGAGACGGAGGCAGCGCGGCTCAAGCCGCCAGCATGTGGGATTATGGACGGTGCAGACCATTGCCCATTCGCCTCTGACTTGCTGGAGACCGCGAAGAACTGTCGGGAGCCTCCGGCACTTTTTTCCTGTCCGAACACGGGTTCGACCACCTGTTTGCGTAATCGGTAGCGGCTGCGCCGAGCCGCCTCTCGTATCTTCTCGGCCATCGCCTGCATCAACGGCGTGCGTTTCAGCACCCACCCGGCGGCGATGTTGGCCTCGCTGGCAAAGCCTGTGTCGCCCGAGACCTCGCGCGGACTGCGGCCTAAATTGGTCCGGGTCTGGTCGATCAACGGCACCAGCGCGGAGAAGTCATCCGGATTGGTGCTGAGGCGGTGGGCTGTGATGACCTGGTGCGCGGCATCCACCGCGATCTGACCGTTGTAGCCCGCGATAAACCCGTCCTGACTCGGCATGATCCGTCTGTCGCCATCCGTGAAGTTGCACTGCGCCTTGTCCGATGGGGTGTCCTCGCGTGCATCGTGCTCTTGCATGCCCGCGGACGAACCAGGACCATCCGGATCAAGTTCCGCCGGATCGCCCGCCGCCTCGGCTTCCAGTTGCGCCTTGGCCGGCGGATCCGTTCGAGCCGGCGCTGCTGGTTCGCCACCCACTCGGGCATCTCGTTGCCTCGGCACTCCCGTCCGTGCTGCGTGTCCTCTGCCTGGTCAGCCGCTTCGGCCTGATCCAGCCACGCCTGCACTTTCGCTGCGAGCTTCGGCTCCACCGTCACCATCCGCTGATAGCTCATGGCCTTGTGCCGGCTGGCATTGGCCTGCAGCTTGGTGCCGTCCACCGCCACATGGCCCAGCTTAACAGGCCCAACCCGCTGGCACAGACGCAGGACCTGGACGAACAGGTCTGACAGCGCCGCGAGATGGCGTTTGCGAAAGTCGCTGACGGTACGGAAATCCGGCCGGTTCAGGCTGGTCACGGCCATGAAATCCATCCGTTCCTCACACGCACGGGCCAGTTGCCGGCTGGAACGAACGCCCCGGCTGTAGCCACACAGGAGCAACGCCTCCAGCATGCCGGGGCGGGAGGGCGGCTGCCCGCGTTCATCGGCATAGACGCGAAGGATCGCCGACAGGTCCGATGCCTCGCGCACCGTGTCGCGTACGAAATGCGCCAGGTGACCCGATGGCACGAACTCATACACGGACCGCGGCAGAAGCCAGCTTTGATCCACGTCCCACGAACGGAAAGTCTCGCTCCTGGGCGACAGCGAATCAAATTTCGTCCCGCGTCCGCAAGGGATTTCTCGGATAGGCTCCTAGCCACTTATAATGCGGGGGTGGATCAGGCACGCATTCACGACGGGATACGTCGAATGGGCTTTGAGGGTGTTCTTGGCCGTCTGGAATAGTCGGAGTCGAGCCAAATGGAGGCGGGGGAATTTCTTGGGATCGGCGAGCGAACGTTCCGCTGCTGACGAGGCCGCCGTCGCGCGGCGGGGTCATCGGGTTGGCGGATCGTCGCCTGGATCCGTCGCTGCGCCGGGCGCGGGTGTCGGACATCGAGCGCATGCTGGGCCCGTATCGCGATCCCTACCGCCGCTTCACGGTCAGGCATTTCCATGAACAGCTGGTCAAGCGGCACGACTACACGTTGGGTTACACGGTGACAAAGCGGTATTTGAATCGTGAGGGCCTGGTTCAGCGGGCAACGAAGCGCTCGGCGGACCGGAAGATGCGGCCACACCGACCGATGGTGGGCATAATGCTGCATCAGGACGCCTCGCCACAGGCTTGGCTGCCTGGGGAGGCCCGCAAATACGATGTGGTGATGACGATGGAGGCCGGCCATCAGCGCCCCGCTACTCGACCTTCCTGGTGGATGCGGAGGACACGGCGGACTTTGCCACCTGGTTGCTGGCCGGTTTTGCTCGCTCTCCACCGACCAGGTAAGCCACTCCTTCTTCACCTCCGAGGCAGACGGGCGGGTGTCGAAGACGGTTCTGACACAGGTCGGGCGTTGCCCCGAGCCAGTTTGGCATCGCGCATATCGCGGCCTACGCACCACAGCCCCGGAGCCGCTCCGAACGTGTATTACGGATGCTATAGGATCGTCTGCCAAATGAGTTCATCAGTGGCACGGATGCTGGCTGGGACGATGACTTCCTCGCAAGCCCCGTCGCCGTATAAAAGCTTCCCCCGATTCCCTACAGCAGTCTGAGAGCGTTTTAAGGTCTTGTACCGCATTCGCCGCATGGTCACCATCACCACCCGACGCCTGACGGTCACTTCGGCGCGCAGCACCCTCTCCCACCAACGTCTAGACAAAAAGCGGCACGTCGCATGCCGGGGCGTGGGTCTGGCGTCCTCACCTTGCCATATTCGCTCCTGATTTCTGCCGCCCTCGCCACTCTCAGTCAGAAATTCTGCTTATCAATCCATCTGAATTTGGCAAGCCACATCTTATCGATTTGGATAAAATCGCGCTTTTTCAAGAGGTGTTTGACGTGAAGCTCGGAGGATCAAGGGAATTGCCTGCTCCGTGCCTGGCATGTCCTGCGAGAACCGGCTGTCGCCACTCACCGTGGGTAAGCGTGTGGTCAGCGCGTATCCTATGGGAGTCGGGTGAAAGGATCACCATTCGACAAGGCTGATCGGAATCGCCGGGGGCTTCCGAAATGGGTGCCATCTGTGATTTCTAGGACTCCGGGGGCGACGAATCGGAGGCCGAGATGCTTTGGCAGCGCGGGAAGCCTTATTCGCAGGATTTGCGAGAGTGTGTTTTGGCCGCGACCGACGATGGCGAGTCGGTGGGTCAGATCGCCGTTCTGCTCCGCGTCAGTGAGAGACGGTCCCCGAAATTCGGGCGGGGGGTTAGGCTCGGTTCGCTCCTGAGAAGGACGGATCGGAATGACGGGCAAGCGGAAGCGGTATTCGGCGGATTTCTAGGCGAAAGTTGCTCTTGAAGCGTTGCGTGGCGAGCTAACGACGGCGCAGTTGGCGACCACGCACGGCATCCACCAGGCGAGGGTAGGCGAGTGGAAGAAGCAGGCGATGGAGGGTCTGACGGCGGTGTTCTCGGACCGCTCGGAAGCGCGGGAGAGGAGTTCTCCTATCAGCCGGCCGGGGAGGCGCTGCGGAACCTGGCACTGATGCGACTGATCGACGTGCAGTTCCTGGAAACGCCGTGGTATGGGGCTCGCCAGATGGCGCGCCATCGCCAGCGCGAGTGCTACAGGGGCGGCCGCAAATGGGTGCGTCGGTTGATGGCCAAGATCGGGCCGGTGCCGATCTACCAGCGGCCGCGGACGACGGTCCGGCATCCCGGGCATCGGATTTCCCGTATCTGCTACGGGACATGGTGGTCGACCGTCCGAACCCGGTGTGATGCGCCGACATCACGTATATTCCGATGCGACGTAGCTTTCTTTGTTTACTTGGTTGCGATGACGGACTGGGCGGTGCGGAAGGTATACTCGTCCGTTCCCGAGGCTGGGGGGCGATACGCCGATGATATCGAATTTGTCGGTGATAAGAGAGGCAATTTTGGCCTGTTAATCGCCAATGTTGTCGAGAAACCTGAGTATCGCGGTTCGGAATGCGGCGAATGGGGGATAGTAACCGTTGCCGAGAACCTCCTTCTTCATCAGCCGCCATAGCCGCTCGATCAGGTTCAGGTTCGGTGCATAAGCCGGTAGTTAAACCAAGCGGATCCGGCAGCCTGGACGTTCCAGGTAGGCATCGCCGGTTGAGTCGGCCGGATCGCACCCTGCCTCCGCGCCGTAGATCTCCTCGAGGTGCCCCTGGATCTCACGCGTGCTCATGCCACCCGTGTAGAGCGAGATCACCTTGTCGTCGAAACCCGATAGCC
>JARLIN010000085.1 GCA_031291715.1 Rhodopila sp.
AACTGGCGGCTGATGGCCTTCGGCTGCCTGTCGCTGGCCGCCGTCGTCATCGGCGACGACATCCGCGCCCGCTCGCGTTCCACCGTCACGCCTTTCGTCGTCGAGGTCGACCGCCTCGGCGCCGTGCAGGCCGTGGCGCCTGCCACGCCCGACTATCAGCCCACTGAGCAGCAGGTCGCCTACTTCCTCGGCCGCTTCATCACCAACGCCCGCGGGATCTCTATCGATCCCGTCGTCGTGCGCCAAGCTTGGCTCGATGCGTACGCCCAGATCACCAGTCACGCCAAGCCGGTGCTCGACGAGTACGCCCGCGTCGCCGATCCGTTCGGCAAAATCGGCAGGCGCGCCGTCACCATCGACGTGACCAGCGTCGTGCGCGCCTCCGACCGGTCCTTCCGCATCGCCTGGGTCGAGCATCCCTATGTCGACGGCGCGCCGCTGCCGGCCGAGACTTGGTCGGCGATCCTCACCGTCGCCATCCAGACGCCGCGGACCGAGGCGCGGCTGCGGCAGAACCCCCTCGGCATCTACATCGACGCGATCAGTTGGGCGCAGGAGCTTGGCCCACGCGCGGTCGTACCCGGAGTCACCCCATGATCCGTACTGTCCTGCTGTCATCCGCGTGCATGCTGGCGCTGGCCGCCTGCGCCGAGCGGCCGCCGCAAATCACCTACGATGAGCCGCAGCCGGCGCACTTGGAACCGGACCCGCCCAAGCCGGTCGAGATCGTCAGCCTGCCCGAGCCGTTGCCCCTGCCGGAGCAACTGAAGCCCCTGGCGCCGGATGCCCGGAAACCGCGCCCTTCGGAGCCGCGCGACCCAGTGCAGCGCGTGCAGTTGGCGAACACTGCCGCCAAGATCGATCCGACCCGTGATGGTTACGTCAACGCCATGCAGGTCTTCCCGTACAGCGACGGCGCCCTCTACCAGATCTATGTCGCGCCGGTGCATGTCACCGATATCGCGCTGGAGCCGGGCGAGGCGCTCAAATCCGTCGCCGCCGGCGACACCGTGCAATGGAAGATCGGCGACACAGAAAGCGGCAGCGGTGCGGCACACCAGGTCCACGTGCTGGTGAAGCCGGTCTCGGCCGATCTGCCGATGAACAATTTGGTCATCCTCACCGACCGGCGCAGCTATCACCTGGAGGCCCACCCCACCAGAACGACCTACATGGCCGCGGTCTCGTGGCGCTATCCGCAGGATGCGCTCCTGGCCCTGCGGACACGCAACACGCAGGCCAACGCCGCCGCCGCGGATGGCGTCGATTTGTCGGACCTGCGCTTCCGCTACAGGATTACCGGCGACAATCCGCCCTGGCGTCCGGTGCAGGTCTTCGACGACACGCACAAGGTCTACGTCCGCTTCCGGGCCGGGATCGCCCAGGGTGAGATGCCGCCACTGTTCATTGTCGGCCCGGATGGTACCACGGCCGAACTGGTGAACTACCGCATCCGCGGCGCCACCATGATCGTCGACCGGCTGTTCGCCGCCGCCGAACTCCGGCTCGGTGCCGCCCCGCAGCAGGTCGTGCGCATCAGCCGGACCGACGGAAACGGCTGATGACACCCCCCGAATCCCCTCCGCCGAAAGCAGATCCGGCAAGCTTTGCGATGCGGGCCCAGCCGCGCGCGGTAACGCGCCTGTCGCGGCGCACGCTGGTGATTACGACCGCGGCGCTGACCGCGCTGCTGTTCGGTGCGCTCTGGTGGGCGCTGGGCATCCACCCCCTGCGGCTGACCGGCGGCCAGGAGCTCTACAACACCGACGCTAAGCCGGACGACGCGCTCTCCACGCTCCCCGGTAGCTATGCCGACCTGACAAAGCCGAAGCCCACGCCAGCCCCGGTGCCGCAGCTCGGCCCGCCGCAGGCCGGCGACCTCCGTGCACCGATGCCGCAGCAACCCGGTTTCGCCATGCCGGCAGGAACGCAGCCTGATCCTACGGACCAGGAGGAGGCGCGGGAACGTCAGCAAGCGGCGGCGTCCGCGGTGTTCTTCACGGTCGCGGCGCACGGGGCACCGGCACCGGCGCCGGGAGCCCCGGCAGCGGGAGACACGGATGCCACTGCGGCAGCAGACGGTGCCGGCGACGTGCGGTCACTGGATGCAGATACCGGGCAGAACCTGCAGGACCGCAAGCAGGCCTTCCTCAACGGCAAGGTCGATACCGCGATCTATTCGCCGCAACGCCTGCAGACGCCGCGTTTCCCCAATCAGCTCATGGCCGGCACCGTCATTGCCGCCGCCATGGTGACCGGTCTCACCTCCGACTTGCCGGGCCAGGTGATCGCTCAGGTCACCGGGGATGTCTACGACAGCGTCACCGGCCAGATGCTCCTCGTGCCCCAGGGCGCGCGGCTCCTCGGTAAGTACGACAGCGTCGTTGCCTATGGCCAGTCACGGGTGCTGCTCATCTGGACCCGCCTCATCATGCCCGACGGCAGCTCGATCGTGCTCGACAACCTGCCGGCCACCGACACCGCCGGATATGCCGGACTCGAAGACGGTATCGACTATCACACCTGGCGGCTGCTGCGCGGCGTGGCGCTCTCCAGCCTGCTCGGCGTCGGCAGTGAGCTGGCCACCAACAGCCAGACCACAGGCACCGGCCGTGGCGACATCATCGTCGCCATACGGCAGTCCGCGGACACCTCGGCCAACCAAGCCGGCCAGCGCATAGTCTCCAAGGATCTCGCCATCCAGCCGACGCTGACCATCCGACCTGGCTTCCCGGTGCGCATCGTTGTTAATCGCGACATCATCCTCAAGCCCTATCGGAGGTGACCTATGCCGAAGCTGCGGCTCGGACCGATTCCGTCGGACAAGCCCGTGACCAGGATGGTGAAGCTCTCCGCCGTCCTCGATGCTGACCTGCGGGCATACGCGGAGGTCTATGCCGGCACCTTCGGCGTAATCACCGTGGAGCGGCTGATCCCCGCGATGTTGGAACGTTTCCTCCGGTCCGATCGCGGCTTTCGCTCGCGCTCGCAGTCGACGAACGGATCAGCACCTATGAGCCCGCCTCCCGAACAGCAAGGGTGACCTGCTCAAGAAACCGCCGCAACACCGGGTTGGCATTCTCCGGAAGCCAAACGCCGACCACTTCAAACGTGCTTCCCGGCCCAATTATAGGACGGCACACGAGTTCTGTCGTGTTCACGCTCAGTATGCTCGACTCGGGAAGCACTGCCACCCCGAATCCAGCTCTGATCAAGCCGATCACACTTTCCCGACTTGCAGTGAACTCTTCGATCTGTGGATGACAGCCCGCTTTTGCTGCCAGCCCGGCGACGAACTCTGCGATCCAGTGATCGTGGTCAGCGGCCCGTACGACGAGTTGCTCGCCGGATAGATCAGACCACGCAGCGACCTCCTGTTCCCTGAGTGGATGGTCCGGAGGAAGGATCGCCACAAGCCGCTCAGTCCACAGAGTTTCTACGTTGAGAGACAAGTCATAGATCGCACCGATGACCAAAGCCACATCGATTCGATGCTGTCGCAAAGCGTAGATTTGCTGACGGTCTGTGCCCTCATAAAGCTCCAGATGGAGCTTCTCAAGTGATCGGAAAGTTGCAAGCGCGCGGAGCAACACGGGAGCGCTCAGCGACGTGATGAAGCCGACGGCAAGGTGCCCTCGCAATCCGCCTCTTGCCTCGGAGATATCGGCCTTGATCTTGATGAACTCGTGCGAGAGCCAACCCGCCCACTCAGCCAGGGTGTCGCCGGCCTGTGTCGGACGAATGCCATTCTGATGGCGTTCGAACAGATGCGTGCCGAGTTCCTGCTCCAGTCGGTGGACATGTCGCGTCAAAGCCGGCTGGCTTATGCCAAGTCGCGACGCCGCCCGGCGAAAATTCAGCTCCTCAACGAGCACCGAAAATTCCCGCAGGGTTATAAGATCGAGCACAGTCCGTCTCGATTGCGTGTGTTGAATTATTTTCAGTACAACCAACGAGATGGCTAAGTCCAAGACTAATTTTGTATCCGCTCGATGCGATTATGGTATCGATGGTTGAAACAGGGAACTTTGCTCCTTTCGCGCTGCGCCCCGAGAACCATATTATGGCCGGACCGCAGTGACGCTACGCATTGAGGAACCGCCGCTGGCCGCTGCCGTTGGTCACGACCTCGCCCGCTGGTTCGGAATTGTGCAGCGGCAGGTGACGATGGGTGGCGAGCCCCGACTGCTCGGGATCGGCGAACGGGCAACAAATATATGCGCAAGCTGCCGGTACATGGTGGCCGGGCGGCCTTGCCCTCGCCATTGGCCAGCAACGCGCCGCTCGGACAGTGGTTGTCCGGCTTCGGCCGCACGCAAAAGAATGCCGCGGTACTGGCACACACCAACAAGCTGGCGTGGATCGTCTGGGCCGTATTCCGTCACGTCTGAAACTTCAATGCGACAATGTCCGCGATGGCGTGATCAAGATGAGCTGAACGCGCAACTCGCGGGCTCGACCAGTGATGTCTGCGGGTAGTGGAAGCAAAATGACCCGACTGCGGAACCGACGTTCCGGAATTTTGGCCTCCAAAATGGCAGTTGGGCGCTGCCAGTTTTATGGGGACCGGGGCGCAACCGCCATAGTCTATGATTCCGAGGCGCAGCCCTGAAGCTATGGGATCTGGCCAGAAAGGAATGCGCGTCTCTGTCTCGGTAATGCTGGGCGGATATCACAGCCGGCTACGCGGCTATGCCAGCACCTTTCGCGGACAATGCCGGCGGGCTCGACAGCCGGGCGGCCTATGCCCAGTTCGACGAACGCTGTGGCGAACTGGGATATCGGGTGACGTGTAGGCGGGTTGCCGCGCGGCCGAAGTGCAGTTCGGTGGCAACGGCGACAAACCAGCGGAGTTGGTTCGCCTCGAACATCGATGCCGCTCCGGTATCAGTAGGATGCGAAATCAGCCTTGGACCCCATTACGAAAAGGCCCCTACCGTCCACCCAAGGCAATGGCTGCAACCGCGCCGTAGTGCCGTAGAGAGGACGTCCATGTCTACCATTTCACGCGTCGAAATCCACGAATTTGCCTATGAGGTTAAGAACCTCGGCAAGATCGGGACCCAGGCC
>JARLIN010000086.1 GCA_031291715.1 Rhodopila sp.
CCGGAATTCGGCCGGCTGTTCACCCTGCCGGCGTAGCCTCAGATCAGATCGGCGCTGGTCAGAAAGCGCACGCCGCGCTCGATCAGCCGTTCGCGCGATAGTTCCAGCGTGGTGCGGTTCCCTGGGCCGGGCAGGCGGATGCCGCGGCTGGCGTCCTCGATGACATAGGTGTCGTAGCCGAGGCCGGCGGCGTCCTCGGCCGACCACGCGACGCAGAAATCGGTGGCCAGCCCGCAGAGGAACAGGCGGCGAAAGCCGCGCTCGCGCAGCCAGCCGTTGAGGCCGGTCGCCGTGGTCCGGTCGTTCTCGAAGAACGCGGAGTAGCTGTCGATGTGGCGGAAGGTTCCCTTGCGCACCACCACGGCGATGCGCGCCTGCGCGATGCCCGGATGCAGCGACGCATTGGCGCTTTCCTGCATCGCGTGGTCGGGCCAGAGCGTTTGCGGGCCGTAGGCGACGGCGATCTCGTCGTACGGCGCGCGGCCGGGATGCGAGGAGGCGAAGGAGATGTGGCCGGGCGGATGCCAGTCCTGCGTCGCGAAGGCGTGCTGGAACGGGCCTTCCAAAAGACGGTTGATCGGCGCCACCACGGCCGCGCCGTCCGCGACCGGCAACTCGCCGCCGGGCATGAAGGTCGGCTGCACGTCGATCAGGCCGAGAATGTCGGTCGCCGGATCGATGGTCACGCGGGTCATGGCCGTTTCCCCCTGGTCGCGGGCGGCGCGAGCGCCTTGTCCTTGTAGCGGCACCACTCGGCCGCGACGCAGCGCCAGCACTCGGGTGCCCGCGCCTTGCAGCAGTAGCGGCCGTGCAGGATCAGCCAGTGATGCGCGTCGCGCAGCATCTCCGGTGGGACGCGGGCGACAAGCTGGTCCTCCACCGCGCGCGGGGTTTTGCCGGGGGCGAGGCCGGTGCGGTTGCCGAGGCGGAAGATGTGGGTATCGACGGCCATTGTGGCCTCACCGAACGCCACGTTCAGCACCACGTTGGCGGTCTTGCGGCCGACACCGGGCAGTGCCTCCAGCGCTTCGCGGTCGCGCGGGACCTGACCGCCATGTTTTTCCACCAGTTCGCGGGCAAGCTGCACGACGTTGCGCGCCTTGGTTTGCCACAGGCCGATCGAGCGGATGTGTGACGCGACTCCGTCGACGCCGAGCTCGATCATCGCCGCCGGGGTCGGTGCGGCCTTGAACAGGGTCGCTGTGGCGCGGTTAACCGAAAGGTCGGTCGCCTGGGCCGAAAGCACGACCGCGACCAGCAGCGTAAACGGATCGGTGAAGCTGAGTTCGGTTTCCGGTGCCGGGTTGTGAGTCGCCAGGGCTTCGATGAAGCCCCGTACCTCGGCCCGGGTCATGGTGGGAGTCTTGCGAGGTGCGGGCGGCATCAGTGGTCGATGTCCTTGATGCGGGCGGCGAAAAGCGGGTGCAAAGGGGTTGCTGTCGGCATGGACGTATCCGGAATGATCCTGGGGCTGCCGGCTCAGATGTTACTTGCAGCTTTCAGGGTCGCGTCGGCTTGGGTGAGCAGCCGGGCGAAGCGCCGTGCCCAGGCCTGTTGGCCTTCCTGGGTGGCGATCAGGTCCTGGCGGATTTCGATTTCGACGTGCGGCAAGCCGCGCTTCTCGCCATGGGTCGGGACACCGTAATCGCTGTCCTCGGTGACGGCATAGGGGGCGTTGTCGCCTATGACGAGATCGCCTTCCCGGCGAAGCAGGTCCAGCAGGATCTTCGCCAGCCTGGCGTCCTTGTTATAGAGCATCCCCACGTGCATCGCGCGGCTCTCACCTTTGAACGAAGGCGTGAAACTGTGCATCGCGACCAGGACGGTCCGCCGGTTTGCCCGCGCATCCAGCAGGCCGCGGATGCGGTCATGGTAAGGGGTGAAGACGGCGGCGACGCGGGCGGCTTTTGCTTCGGCCGACAGGTTCCGGTTGCCGGGGATGGGCGTGTGCTCGCTGATCTCCGGCATCGCGCTCGGCCAGGACGGGTTACGGTTACAGTCGATGACGAGGCGCGAATAGGTCTGGAACACGGCGGTGGCGTCCAGCAGGGCGGACAGATGCTCGGTCACCCCGGCGATGCCGATATCCCAGGCGATGTGGCGCTCCATGTCCGCGTCCGACACACCGAGCTGGTCAAGCGCCTTGGGAATGACTCGGCCTGCGTGGTCGGCGGTCAGGAACAGGTCCGATGCGCCGGTTTCGCGCAGCACGCGGACGGGGGCGGGGTCTTCGGCGGTGAGCAGCATCGGCGCGTGTTGGTCCCTGTTGCGGCGTTCGCACAATGCGCTAACCTCCCGGCATGGACAAGGAAGCCAAACGGGCACCCCACGATCTGGGCGGTGCGTCGAAATTCATGTGCGAGCCGGTGGATATCGAGCCGCACAGCCTGACCGATTTCGACCGGGAGGTCGATGCGCTGCGGCAGATGCTGGCGGCGAAGAAGCTGATGACAGTTGATGAACTCCGCCGCGGGATCGAGGCGATCCCCGAGGCTGACTATCACCGGCTAAGCTACTACCAGCGCTGGATCCGCTCGATTACCGACAACCTGCTGCGGCACGGGGTCATTACGGAAACCGAGCTGCGTACCGCGCTGGAGAAACTGTGATGTTCGCGTCAGGCGAGACGGTGCGGGTGAAAGACGCATGGCCGGAGGCGACCGGGCCGGTGCATATCCGCACGCCGTATTACGTCCGCGGCGTGGTTGGCGAGGTGGTTCGCCATCTGGGTGATTTCCCCAATCCGGAAGATTTGGCGTTTGCCCGGCCTGCAGAACGCCGGCCATTGTATCATGTGCGGTTCCGCAAAAGCGCGATCTGGCCTGAGCCGAAGCCGGATGACGAGTTGCTGATTGAGATTTTCGAACATTGGCTGGAGCGGCCATGACCATCCTTGAGACAGGCGGCGAGCGGTTGCTCGCGGCGGTGCGGGCGCTGCTGGAGCAGAAAGGCATCGTTTCCACGAACGAAATTATGGAGCGGATGGCGATCACCGATAGCGCGAGCCCGGGGCAGGGGGCGCGGATGGTCGCCAAGGCCTGGGTCGATCCCGCGTACCGGGCGCGGATGCTGGAGGACGGGACGAAGGCGGCCGAGGAACTCGGGATTCCGATGCGCGGGATGCCTCCGTTGGGTGTGCTGGAGAATACCGCGGAGGTGCATCATCTGGTGGTCTGCACGCTGTGCAGTTGCTACCCGCGGGCGGTGCTGGGGTATCCGCCGCTCTGGTACAAGTCGGCGGGTTACCGGGCGCGGGCAGTGCGCGATCCGCGGGAGCTGCTGGCTTCGGAGTGGAAGACGTTCATTCCGGACTCGGTGAAGGTTCGGGTGGTGGATTCGACGGCGGATTACCGGTGGATGGTGCTGCCGGAGCGGCCCTCCGGCACGGACGGGTGGGATGAGGCGCGGCTGGCTGGGATCGTGCGGGTGGGGGATATGATTGGGGTTACGGTTCCGGGGGTTTGACACTGTTTGTTAGGTGTCTATCCACCGTCGCCTGAAGATGAGCGATCATTATGAAGGCGAAGCCTCCAAAGCTGGATAGCGACGAGGTGGCCGACGCGTTTGTCACGACATCCGACCTGACGGACGACGGCAGGGCGGGAAGGGAGACATCGTTATCCTGTCGGAAACCGAATTCTGAGGATGGCAGGAAACGGCCTTTCTGCTCAGTAATCCCCGCCAGTGCAAAGCGTCTGCGGCAGTCGATCCAAGAAGCCGCCGCGGGGCTAACGCGGGAGCGTGCTCTTGCTTGCACCAAGGCATCCCGCTGAGCGCGCGGCGAAATCACGAAGAATCCTACCTGCGTTCATCTGCGTTCATCTGCGGTTCCATTTTACCAATCCGTTACCCAAACGCATGCCGTGGTCCGTCGCAAGAAAATGGAACCGCAGATGAACGCAGATGAACGCAGATAAAGTAAGTCCGGGTCGTGATCAGCGGTTCCTACATCTGGCTATCGAAACGTGCCAGCGTCGCCTGCGCCCGACGCACTGTTCGATCGCCTCACGCATGAGCGAATGCGCGGACCGGCGGCGGGCCACCGCCAGCGGTCCTTTGCCACTGCCAGAAGCGGCGAGGGCTTCCGGAGCGAAGACGGATCCTCCCTATCAGAGCTTCATCCGTCACGCGCCTGAAAGCGCCATGGCAGCGAGCATGAGTCGCGACGTGTGCAAATGAAGCGCGTGTCAGAGCCTGAATTGCATCATGACCTGGATCGCTACCTCGATCAGTCGGTCGAGGACGGAATGGCGATCCTCGTCATCCGCCAGGGCGGGAAGGGAGACATCGTTATCCTGTCGGAAACCGGAGTCCGCGGATGGCAAGAAACGGCCTTTCTGCTCGGTAATCCCGCCAATGCAAAGCGTCTGCTGCAGTCGATCCAAGAAGCCGACGCGGGGCTAACGCGGGAGCGTGCTCTTGCTTGCCCCAAGGCATCCCGCTGAGCACGCGGCGAAATCACCAAGAATCCTATCTGCGTTCATCTGCGGTTCCATTTTACCAATCCGTTACCCAAACGCATGCCGTGGTCCGTCGCAAGAACATGGAACCGCAGATGAACGCAGATGAACGCAGATAAAGTAATAC
>JARLIN010000087.1 GCA_031291715.1 Rhodopila sp.
CGGTGGCCGGGATCGGGCGTGTAGAATTCGCCAGTTGGGGAATAGGGGTAGCCTGGCGTGCTGGTGTCCGGCAGTGCGACGTGGTCGGTCAGCGTCAGGTAGTCGAAGCCCAGCGCCTCGCCCAGCTGCGCGATATTCGCCATGACCTCGGCAGAGGCCATCGGGCCGCTGACGGGCAGATTGAAGCCGATTTGCATGTTGCCTCCCTGCTGTTCGTTTGGATGGAGCAAGCCGGGCGATCGGGGGCGTGTCAACCGATGCGGCGGGTTGTAGGATCGCGGCAATAAGGGGGAACAAGACGATGGCCGAGCCGATCACGCTGCATAGCGCGTTCGCGAACTATCCGCATGTCAGGGCGATCAGGAACGGTTCGGTGTCGTCACCCCGCATTCGCTTCGACTTCGAGGACGTGCCGGTCATCACCCGGGCGTTCCGGCGGATGGTGCGGAGCTTGGATTTCGACCTGTGCGAAATCGCGCTGACGACGCTGGCCCAGACGCATGCGTTCGGCAAGCCGGTCAAGGCGCTGCCGATCGTGGTCATGCGCGGCTTCCATCATGCCGCTCTGGTCTGCCCCGTGGCGTCACCGATCCGTGGCCCGGCCGATCTGCGCGGCAAGCGGATCGGCGTGCGGGCGTGGTCGCAGACCACCGGCGTCTGGGTCCGGGGCATCCTGCTGGACGAATACGGCGTCGATCACCGCGACATCACCTGGGTGACGCAGGAGGACGCTCACGTCCAGGAATACGTGGACCCGCCAAATGTTCAGCGCATCGCGCCGGCGCAGGATTTGAACGCAATGCTGCTGGCGGGCGAAATCGACGCCGGGATCGCGCTCGCCAGGATCGATCCCGCCATGGTCCGGCCTGTGATTGCCAATCCGATGGAGGCCGCCGCCGCGTGGTTCGCCAGGACCGGGGCCTATCCGGTCAACCACATCTTGTGCCTCAAGACAGCGCTGGTCGAAGCGTGTCCGTGGTTGCCCGGCGAACTGATGCGCCTGTTCGTCGCCGCCAAGGGCGCCGCAACCGAACCCTGCGCCGAAGCTCGTTTTTCGCCCATCGTTGGAGCGGACCCCCTGCCCTATGGATTGGAGGAAAACCGCACCGGCATCGAACTGTGTCTTCGTTATGCCGCCGAACAGGGCCTCGTGCCGCGTGTCTATGAACCGGGAGCGATATTCGCATGAAGGGCACGGTCTAACTCTTTGTTTGGTCGCATCATTCACGCGCTTTGGACGTTCCGCCCAGCGCGATCATGCTCTAGACAACCGCGCCCAGACCATCGATTCAATTCAGCCGTCGCAGGCTGACGGGAATGAGGAGGAAACAATGTCCGACGTACCAAAACGAGTTACCATCCATGAGGAAGGTCCGCGGGAGGGCTTTCAGATCGAACCCGGCCCCATCGCGACCGCCGATAAGGTCCGGTTCTGCGAAGCTCTGGCGGAAACGGGCCTGCATGACGTGCAATGCGTGTCGTTCGTCGATCCGCGCCGCGTTCCCGGCATGGCCGATGCGGTCGAGGTTGCGCAGTCGATCCGTCAGCGGCCGGACGTCCACTATACGGCCATCGCGCTGAACCTGCGCGGATACGAACGCGCCATCCAGACACCGCTGCATATTACCGGCGGGCTGCAAATGAGCGCGTCGAATACGTTCTCGATCCGCAACACCAACAAGGACAACGCCGAGACGCTGGCGGAACAGCGGCGGCAACTGGCATTCTTTCAGGAGCGCGGGATTCCGGTGGACTCGGGCATCGTGATGACGGCGTTCGGCTGCAATTTCGAGGGAGCCATCGCGCCGGAAACAGTGCGCGACTGCGTTGGTTCGCTGCTGGCATTGGCCGACGAATTCGGTATTCAACTGGACCGAATGCGGCTGGCGGACACTGTCGGCTGGGCGTCACCGGCCTCGATTCAGCGCGTGGTCGGCGTCGTGCGAGAGACGTGGCCGTCCCTACGATTGTCTCTGCACCTGCATGACACGCGTGGCACGGGGCTGGCGAACGCGCTGATGGGCTTACAGATGGGGATCGATAGTTTCGACAGTTCGTGTGCCGGCCTCGGCGGCTGCCCGTTCGCCGGCCATGCGGGCGCGGCAGGGAACATCTGCACCGAAGATCTCGTGTTCATGTGCGAGGAAATGGGGATCGAAACCGGCATCGACCTCGACGCGCTGATCGAATGCGCCCGGCTGGCCGAGGACATCGTCGGCCATCCCCTGCCCGGCAAGATCATGCATGGCGGGAGCCTGACGCAATACCGCCAGGGAGTCCGGGCATGAGCGACGTCCTGATCGAAAAGCGCGGCATGGTGCAGTGGGTCACCATCAACCGTGAGGCGCGCCGCAACGCGATGAACGACGCCGTCACGGACGCGATCGCGGCCGGCCTGACGGCCGCGTCGGCTGATCCCGGTGTGCGTGCGGTGGTGCTGACCGGCGCGGGCGACAAGGCGTTCTGTGCCGGGGCCGATCTGTCGGCGGGATCGGGATCGTTCAAGTACGACTACTCCAAGGTCGGGCTGTCGTTCGTAAAACTGATGAAACAGGCACGCGATTTGACCTTGCCGCTGATCGCACGGGTCAATGGCCATGCGATGGCCGGCGGCATGGGCCTGATGGGCATGTGCGATATGGCGATCGGCGTGGACAACGCGCGCTTCGGCATGCCGGAGGTCAAGATCGGCATTTTTCCCATGCAGATCATGGCGGTGCTGCAACGGCTGATTCCATCCCGCAAACTGTACGAAATGGCACTGACCGGGGAACCTATCACCGCGGCCGAAGCGCTCGACCTCGGGCTGCTCAACTACGTCGTTCCGGCAGCGGAGCTTGATGCGAAACTGGACTGGCTGCTGTCGCGGCTGCTCGACAAAAGCCCGACGGCGATCCGGCGCGGCAAGTATGCGATGCGGGTCACCGAACAGTTGAACTTCGATCAGTCCGCGGTGTTCATGGAGGCACAGATCGGCACCCTCGCACTGACCGAGGATGCCGCCGAGGGTCGCGCCGCGTTCATCGAGAAGCGCACGCCGGTCTGGCCAGGACGGTAGCTGGCGATGGCGGTGTGGTTCACCGCCGATACGCATTTCGGCCACGCAGGCGCGCTGTCGCTGTATCGGCGGCCGTTCGCCTCGGTGGCGGAGATGAACGCCGCCATGGCCGCGCGCTGGAACGAAACCGTCGGGCCGGACGATGACGTCTGGCATCTCGGCGATTTCGCTCTGCGCACCGGCGTCGAGGCAGCGGGGGCATTGCTGCGCTCATTGAACGGGCGGAAGCACCTGGTCACCGGCAACAATGACCCGCCGCAGATCGCCGGCCTTCCGGACTGGTGCAGCGTCCAGGCTTATGCCGAGATCACCATCGAGACCCACCGTCTGGTGCTGTGCCATTACCCCTTCCGTACCTGGAACGGCATGGCGAAGGGGGCATTGAACCTGCATGGCCACAGCCACGGACGCCTGAAACCCCTGCCTCGCCAGACCGATGTGGGGGTCGATGGCTGGGATTTCCGACCAATCGGCGTCCAGCGGATGCGCGGCGCCTGACCCCCCTTGCTCCCCTCCCCGCCGGCTGGCACCAACCGCCGCATGTCCGCCATCACGCAAACCCGCCCCGCGTCCAGACTGGACCAAATTTCATTCTACAGCGTCATGCTGTTGCCGCTGCTGCTGTTACACGCCCATGGCGTGGCCGAGATGGCGATCGGCGTGGCCGATTTATGTTTCCTCCTCCGCTGCGCCCTGCTGCGCGACTGGACATGGTTGCGGACCCGCTGGGTTTGGGTCGCAGGCGCCTGGTGGGGCTGGCTGGTGATTTGCTCGCTGCCGATCCCCGGCACGGACCTGGGCGAAGGCGGCACCCGCTCCCTGGTCCAGGCGCTGACGACCGTGCGATTCCTTATTCTGGTCGCGGCCATGGAATTCGTCGTCCTGCGGACCCAGGAGGCGCGGAGCTGGATGTACCGTCTGATTGCGGCCTCGGCCCTGTGGATCGCGCTAAACAGCATCATCCAATTGATCTTCGGGCGAAACCTGATCGGCTGGCCGCGCGGCGCCGAGGGCGAATTGACCGGCCCGTTCGGTATGCCGCGTGCCGGCCCGCCAATGGCACGCTTCATCATCCCGGCCGTCCTGCCGCCGGTCGCCGGCCTGCTCGCGCGTCCGGGCTGGCGCAGCACGGCCTGCGGCTATGCGCTGCTGTTGGCCAGCGTCGTCATGATGGTGCTGATCGGCCAGCGCATGCCGCTGGTGCTGACCGTGTTCGGCCTGGCGATCGTGGCCATGGTGATGCCACGGCTGCGGCCGGTCGTGCTGACGACGGCTGTCGCGGGGGCGCTGCTACTCGCCGCCTCACCCGTGGTCGCGCCGACCGCCTATTACCGCCTGGTTGAAAAATTCTCCAACCAGCTGGAGCATTTCGCCGCTTCTCCTTACGGGCAGCTCTACACCCGCGCATGGGAGGTGGGGCGGCAGAACCCGCTGACCGGCATGGGCGCCAGCGGTTTCGAGACGGGATGTCCGCGGCCCGCATATTTCCGGCCGAGTTTCGACGGTGCCGAGAAGGACGGCGGCGGCGCCACTATCTGCTGGCATCACCCGCACAATCATTACCTTGAGGCGCTGGATGACGGTGGTTTCATTGGCCTGGCGCTGTTTGCCGCCATGGGGATCGCCTGGCTGGTGCCGCTGGGCCGTGGGCTTTGGCGCGATCCCGATCCTCTCAGGGTCGGCTTGTTCGCGGCCATCTTTATCCAGCTCTGGCCGATCCAGTCCACGTCGGCATTCACCAGCATGCCGATGGGTGGCTGGTTCTTCCTGCTTTTGGGCTGGGCGATGGCGGAGGCGCGTCAGCGACGCGCTTGATCAGTCGCAGAGGCAGCCGTCGGTCGGGCCGGTCGCCTTGCGGACGAGGTGATGATCGATCCACTCGGCGACCAGACGGCGCGCTTCGTTGATCGAAGCCTCCGGGTGATGAATGCGATAGAGAGCCGTGCAGGCTTGGAACGCGGACATGTCGTCGGTGCCGATCTGACGCAGTTCGCTATAGGCTGTCACCACCGCGCGTTCGCAGCGGCGGGCGATCTGGCTTTCCTGCGCCATTGTTCCATGCGCTCCTTAATTGCGAATCATTCGCATCAATTGGGAGTTTAATCAGACCCGTATCGAACAGCAAGTGTGCTGAGCGGTCGGTTCCCTTGTCCGGCAGTGCCTATTTTAAGTGGCGACATGGCGACGCGCCCGGTTTGGCATGTACGAACGGCCGCGAAACCAGAATTGCCGCCGCTTATCCGGTCGGAGTGCGATGGTTTGAAGTTGCATCAACCTCAGACGTAAATCGACCTCCTGTACCAACGTGGGCGAGGAATGACGGACTGCCTGCCCTCCACCGTCATGGCCCGGCGAAAGTCCGGAGCATGTGAACCAGCATCATGCGGCGGCAGATCCCGGACCGGACCAGGCCATAGCGAGCGTCGGTGTGTCACTCCTTTCGCCGTTTGGTATCGAGCAAACCATCTTAAGCAAATGAATCAGGCCGTAATTGCTGCAGCCCTGAGGCAATTACGCTCTGACGGAATTTCGGGCGATCACGCCGCCAGGGGCGCGAGAAGTTCGGGGCCGTCGTTGCGGACGTTTCCAACCCGCTTATCGACCGGCCACATCCTCAGGATGCCTTCCGCCGCTGGGCGCAGCAGCGTCGCCGGATCGCTCTCCACCTCCCCCAGCCAGGCGGGCCAGTCGGCGGGCTCCAGGATCACCGGCATGCGTTCGTGCAGCACCGCCATCTGCGCGTTGGCCGTGGTGGTGAGGATGGCGAATGTCCGCAGCATATCGCCATCCGGGGAACGCCATCCCTCCCAGATCCCGGCGAAGGCCAGTGGGTCACCGTCCGCGCGTGCGATGGCGTAGGGTGTCTTGCTGCCGGGGCCGGCCTGCCATTCGTAGAACGCGGCGGCCGGCACCAGGCAGCGGCGCTTGGCGAAGGCGGTGCGGAACATGCCGGAGGTGGTGACCGTTTCGGCCCGCGCGTTGACCGGCCGGCGCGCTTCTCTCAGCACTTTGGTAAAGGCCGGAACGAAGCCCCAGGTCAGTGCGTCCAGATGCCGCTCCCCGGTTTCCGGATGACGGCGGACCACCGGCGCATCCATGGTCGGCGCCATGTTCCAGGTCGCCCTCAGGTTCGGCAGCGGGTTCTTCGTGCCGAACAGGCGCGCGATCAGGTCGGGTGGAAGGAAGCTGGCATAGCGTCCGCACATGCGCGGCAGATTGCGCGAAGAACAACAATCGTGAAAGCCCGGCCACAATTCGGAACCATGCCGCCGATATTGCCTTGACCATCCGATGATCGCGTCCTGGAAGGTCCCTGTCATGCGCCGTTGCGTTACCGTGCTCCTGCTGGCTGGCTTCGCGTTTTCCGCGACCGCTTGCGTCATAGAGGAGCCTGGACCCGATCCCGGCCATGACCGCTGGTGCTACTGGCATCCGTCTCGCTGCCGGTAAGAAGGCCGAGCGCCAGATCAGGCCGGTCCGAAATCAGCCCATCCACGCCCCAACCGATCAGCCGTCGCATGTCCGCCGGCGCGTTGACCGTCCAGGGCAGGACGAACAAGCCGAGCCCGTGAGCTTCTTCGATCTGGGCTTCGGTGAGGTCGGTGTGGTCGGGCGCCCAGATCGGGCCACCCTCGGCCGCGACGCAGGCCGGCACCGAGCCGGCGGCCAGGACGCCATCCCACCACAGCGTCGAATCCCGCACGGTCTCGGCTCGCGTCAGCCACGCAAGCCGGATATCTGGCCACACGCGGCGGACGTGGCGCTGCACGCGCCAGTCGAATGATTCAATGGTGACGCGGGAGGCCGCCCGGGCGGCCTCCACGACCGAAAGCGTGGCATCGGCCAGGACGTGCGGCGATGCTGTCCAGTCCGGGTGGGCCGGATGGGTCTTCACCTCGATCGTGAAGAGCGTATCCGGAAGTGCCGCCAATACCGCCGCAAGGGTCGGGATGCGTGCGCCGTCGTGTGGCGCCTGATCGGGGAACAATGCGGCGGTTGCGGAGCCGGGGCGAATGCGGCCGACGTCGTAGCGCGACAGGTCCGCGTGGGTCAGCGATCGGACCAACGGTCCCTGCCGATCGAGCCAGGCACCCGACCTGTCTCGCGTGATGTCGGGATTAAGCGCGGGGTCATGGGAAACCACCACGACCCCATCGGCGGTCATCGCCACGTCCAGTTCGAATGCTGTCACCCCGAGCGCGGCCGCCGCGAGGAAGCCTTCCAGTGTGTTCTCCGGAAACAGCGCCCGTGCACCGCGATGGCCCCGGATGTCCAAACGTCGCGTCATCCGCCCTGCCCTGCTACGGTTCGTCTCCGCCAGATTAAGGGACCCTCATGCAATACACCACGCTTGGCCGCACCGGCCTGAAGGTCAGCGTCGCCGGTCTGGGCTGTGGCGGCTTCAGCAGGCTCGGTCTGGGCACCGGTCGCTCGCCCGAGCACGCGATCGGCATCATCCGCCAGGCGCTCGATCTCGGCGTCAACCTGATCGACACCGCCGCCGTCTATGGCACCGAGGACGTCGTCGGCGCCGCCCTGAAAGGCGTGCCGCGCGACAGCGTCGTGGTCTGCACCAAGGCCTCAAAGCCCGCGGGCGACAAGGCGTTCACAGTGGAGAAGGTGATTGAGAGCCTGGACGCCTCGCTGAAGCGTCTGGGCCTCGATTACGTCGATGTCTTCCAGCTTCATGCCGTCCCACCCGCCGCCTACGACCACGTGCGCGACGTGATCGCGCCGGCGCTGCTCAAGGAGCGGGAGAAAGGAAAATTCCGCTTCCTCGGCATCACCGAGACCGCACCGAACGACCCCGAGCAGCACATGCTCAGCCGCGCGATGCAGGATGACATGTGGGACACCGCGATGGTCGCGTTCCATCTGATGGACCAGGTGGCACGCACGCAGGTGTTCCCGCACACGATTGCCAACCGCATCGGCACGCTGATGATGTTCGCGGTGCGCGGCATCTTCGCCAGGCCGGCGCAGCTTGCCGCGACGATGCAGGAACTGGCGCGGGCCGGTCAGGTTCCCGCGTGGCTCGCGGAAACCGACGACCCGCTGGGATTTCTGGTCCACCCCGAGGGCGCCAGCAGCATCACCGACGCCGCCTACCGCTATGTCCGGCACGAGCCCGGCGTCGATGTCGTGCTGTTCGGCACGGGCGATGCGGCGCACCTGCGGACAAATATCGCTTCGATCCTGAAGCCGCCGTTGCCGGCGTCGGATCGGGCGAAGTTGCAGGAACTGTTCAGCCGTTTGCGCGGCGTGGGGTTGGAGGCACCGCCGGCACGCGCGAGTTAGCGCGAGAGACGGGTCGGCGCCGGGCATAACCCGTTGGCGCCGTCCCCTACCGCACCTCCGTCGGCACCACGCTGATGCTGTTGAACGGCGACCCGTTGATCAGTTTCGTGCTGACAACCGTATAGACAAGAACATGCTTCTCCGGGTCCAGCGAGCGATGGATCTGGAACGTCTTGAAGAACAGCGACGCCTGCGCGAAAGCGATCACCTCACTCCGCGGCATCGAGGCCGGCATCGTCACCGGCCCCACCGCGCGGCAGGCGATTGAAAACCGGCTCGGGTCCTCGGCGAAGCCAAGTCCGCCCTTGACGCCGCCGGTCTCGGCCCGGGACATGTAGCAGGACACGTTCTGCACGCGCGGATCATCGTAGCGCTCCACGATGATCTTGTCGTCCGGCCCAAGCCACCGGAAATTCGTGTTGATGGAATCGATCCGGGCCTGAGCGAACGCCGAACCCGACGGCAGCGCCGCCATCGCGGCAAGCAACACGGCGCCGATCAGCCGCATACGCGGTACTGTTACGCCGCGCGTCGGTATGGTTCGGCGCGGTCCGGAGCATTCGCCATGGTACAATTCCGGTTCAGATGGCCCGGGCCGCGCCGAGCCACGACGGTAGCGAAAGGCCCCGGCGCCCATCCTGTCCCTATGTGGTTCCTGCCCAACCTGGTCAGCGCCAATACCCATCAGACCGCCCTTTCCCGCAAACGCGCCGCCAGTTGCACCAGGATCGCGGCGGTCGCGCCCCAGATAAAATGTTCGGGATGCGGCCAGACCCAGTATTCCCGCCACACGCCCCGCACGTGCTGACGCTGCCGCCGTGGCGCGTCCGGGTCCAGCACCACGTGCATGGGCAGTTCGAAGATCGCCTCCACCTCATGCTCGGACAGCCGGTACGTCAGGCCCGGCGGCACGACGGCGAGCACCGGCGTGATGCGATAGCCCGTCCCGGTCACGTGATCGGTCAACCGCCCCAGCACCTCGACCGACCCCGCATCCAGCCCGATCTCCTCCCGCGCCTCACGCAGCGCGGCGGCTTCCGGTCCGCTGTCCTCGGGATCGATCCGGCCGCCGGGGAAACTGATCTGCCCGGCGTGCTTGGTCAGGTGGGAGGTGCGCTTGGTCAGCAGGACACCCGGCTGCTCCCCCATCACCACGGGCACCAGCACGGCAGCGGGCACCGGCGGCTTGTCCAGCCCGCCCAGCACCTCATCGCCAAGGATCACGGAAGCGCTTCCCGGTTCGGCGGCGATCTCGGCCAGCCGTAACCGCAGCGCGGACGGCGTCACGCCTCGCCGGGCGGCAATTCGCCCAGGGAAAAGAACTGACCCTGGCTCCAGACGCCCAGCATCCGCCTGCTGCCGACCCATTCCGGAATCGCCAGGGCGACCAGTTCGTAATAGGTCGCACGGTTGATTCGCGCCTCGACGGCGAAGTGTCCGTTGCCGGGGCGCACCCGAATATAGGGGGTCGGCTCGCACGTGATCAGGTCGTGGGAGACACGAATCGGATTCTCCGGCCCGGCGGTCACCACCTGATCGATATTGGTACGAAAGGAGAGCACCTGATGGCGGCCATCGCCGGCCCAGTCCAGCTCCACCGCGATGAACGGGGCATCCTCGACCTCGATACGCCCACGCTCCGCCGGGGTCTGCAGCCACCAGCTTCCGTCTTCCTCGCGCCGCAGCACGCTGGAGAACAGGCAGACAAGCTCTTTCCGGTTGATCGGGCTACCGCGATACAGCCACGTGCCGTCGCGCTTGATCACGAACGGCAGGTCGCCGCACTCTATCGGCACACGTCGAGGCCTGGCCTGCCGAACGCGCTCGGAGCAGGACGCAAGCGCTTGCGCGACCGAAGATTCGGCCACTTTCGAATCGGCTAGATCAAAAGGCGCGCCAGTCTCATTCACGTACCGGTCTCCACTGGAAGCAAAACTTCCTTACACAGGACCGATATAGGTAGCATCCCCCCGTCCGCGAAAGAGCCTATATGCTTCCAAGGACGCAAACGCGGAGGGTGATACCCGTATGTCGGGCGGTGTGGCAGGTACGCCAAAGACGACCTCGAACTGGATTGGTCCCATGAATGACGAACCAAACGCGATTCTGGCGGCGACCGAAGCGCTCGGCGCGCGGATCGTGCAGGTGCGCTCGGCGATCGGCCGGGTTATTTTCGGACAGGACGAGGTCGTCGATCAAACCCTGATCACGTTGTTGTCCGGCGGTCACGTCCTGCTCGTCGGCGTACCTGGCCTCGGGAAAAGCCGCCTGGTGGAGACACTGGGCGTCGTCCTCGGCCTCGCCACCAAGCGTATCCAGTTCACCCCGGACCTGATGCCGGCCGACATCGTGGGCAGCGAGGTGCTGGACGAAGCCGAAGGGCGACGGGCGTTCCGCTTCGTCCCCGGCCCCGTGTTCTGCCAGTTGCTGATGGCCGACGAAATCAACCGCGCCAGCCCGCGCACGCAATCGGCCCTGTTGCAGGCGATGCAGGAACAGCGCGTGGCCATCGGCGGTGTGGAGCATGCTCTGCCCCGGCCGTTCCACGTGCTGGCGACACAGAACCCGATTGAGCAGGAAGGCACCTATCCGCTGCCCGAAGCGCAGCTCGACCGGTTCCTGCTGGAGGTCAACGTCACCTATCCCGATCTCGACGCCGAACGGACGATGTTGCTGGCGACGACCGGTGCCCACGACGCCCGTCCGGTGCAGGCGATGACGGCGGACGATCTGCTCTACGCCCAGGCACTGGTTCGCCGCCTGCCGGTCGGGGAAAAGGTCGTGGACGCCATCCTGGCGCTGGTCCGCGGCTGCCGGCCGGAAACCGCGGGCGACGACATCGTCAGCCGCCACATCGCCTGGGGTCCCGGGCCGCGCGCCGCTCAAGCGCTGATGCTGGCGTCCCGCGCACGCGCCCTGCTGGGCGGACGGCTGGCCCCGAGCATCGACGACGTCGCCGCCCTCGCACGCCCCGTCCTGCGGCACCGGATGGCGCTGAGTTTCTCGGCGCGCGCGGACGGGATCATGCTGTCCGATGTGATCGACCGGCTGGTCGAGAAGATTGGATAGGGCGGCGATGCCGAATGCCGGTCCCACGGCCGCCCTCGCCGCCGAGGCATTAGGTGCCCGCCTGCCGCCCCTGCTGGTCGCGGCGGACCGGGTGGCTTCGACGGTGGCCCAGGGCGTGCACGGCCGCCGGCGCGTCGGACAGGGTGACAGTTTCTGGCAGTTCCGAAGATTTGTCTCCGGCGACCCGTTGGCGCGGATCGACTGGCGGCAGTCCGCCAAGTCTGGCCGCGGCGCCCCCGAGGGCTGGTTTATCCGCGAAACGGAATGGGAAGCCGCACAGACGGTTTGTCTCTGGCGCGATGCGTCCGCCTCGATGCGCTGGCGGTCCCGTCAGGTCGCGGTGGAAAAAGGTGATCGCGCGAATCTGCTGTTGCTTTCCCTCGCCTCCCTGCTGCTTCGTGGGGGGGAGAGAGTGATGATGATGCACAACGATGCCCGCCCGGTCGCCAGCAGGGCCGGACTGGATCGGCTGGTAGCAGAGTTGCAGGCGGCGGACGATGAAAACGGGCTGCCGCCCTCAGTGCGGCTGCCGCGTCACGGCACGGTGGTATTGTTCAGCGACTTCCTGTCGCCTCTGGACGAAATCCGGGCGTTGATCGGCCGCTTCGCCGCCGTCCCGGTGACAGGGTACCTGCTGCAAATCCTCGATCCGGCGGAAACCGCCCTGCCCTACCAGGGCCGCGTTCGCTTCCGTGGCATGGAACATGATGGCGACGCCCTGATTCCCCGGGTGGAGTCGGTCCGCGATGCCTATGCGCAGCGGCTGAAGGCGCAGCAGGACGGTTTGGCCGCGATCTGCGCCACCGCCGGGTTCGGCTTTGGTGTCCACCACACCGATCATCCGCCGGAGATGGCTTTGCTGACGCTCTACCAGGCCTTGGAGGCGCGATGATCTTCGTCGCCCCCTGGGTCCTTGCCGGTCTGCTGGCGTTGCCATTGTTGTGGTGGCTGCTGCGGGTGACACCGCCCGCCCCACGTTCCGAAATCTTTCCGGCGGTCCGCTTCCTGCTGGGTCTGAACGCGACCGAGGAAACGCCGGCCCACACGCCGTGGTGGCTGCTGGCGCTCCGTCTGCTGGCCGCCAGCCTGGTGATCGTGGCGCTTGCGCGGCCCGTGCTCGATGCCGGCACCGCCCTGGCCGGCAAGGGACCAGTCCTGCTGGTGATGGACAATGGCTGGGCCTCCGCCAACGACTGGGCCCGCCGAAAGGAGGCCGCCGGCGCCTTCCTGGACCGGGCCGAACGGGCCGGACGCAAGACAGCCTTGCTGGCTACCGCCGCCGACGGCAGCGGCGGTGCGATAGCGGTTTCCGCGACGATGCCGGTCGCCGACCTGCGCGCCCGCCTCGCGGCGCTGCAGCCGTGGCCCTGGCCGTCCGATCGTGCCGCCGCGGCCCAAGCGATCCGCGCATGGCGCGGCAATACGGATGCCTCGGTCATCTATGTGCCGGACGGCCTGACGGATGGACCCGACTTCGAAGCGTTCGCCACGGCCCTGCGAGACACCGGCCCGGTGACCGAAATCTGTTGCGACGCCGCATCCTCGCCGCTGCTTCTGCCACCCACCAGCGAGGCGGATCGGCTGGTCGTCCGTCTGGCGCAGGCGCCCCGCGCCACTCCCGCCGTGGCCGGCGTTCTTGCCCAGAGCGGAGACGGACGCACCCTGGCACGCACCGAAATCACCGTGCCGGCCGGCGCGTCGGTTGCCTCCGGACCGATCGCACTGCCGCCGGAACTCCGTAACCGCCTGACCCGTCTGGTGCTGGAAGGCCCGCCGGGCGTCGGCTCGGTCGTGCTGCTGGATGAGCGGTGGCGCCGGCGGCCGGTGGGGCTGCTGTCAGGCGATCTCGCGACCGCCGATACGCCGTTTACCGGCTCGATCTACTTCCTGAAGCGCGCGCTGGGACCATTTACCGAATTGCGAGAGGGCAATGCCGCGACATTGCTGAAACGCGACATCTCGGTGCTGGTCCTGGCCGACCGGCCGCTGCTGGAGGGGGCGGAGCGGGACGCGCTGGAGGCCTGGGTGCGGAAAGGCGGGCTGCTGATCCGTTTCGCCGGCCCGCGCACCGCAGAGGCGGCGACGAACGACACAGATACGCTGCTGCCGGTGCGGCTGCTCGCCGGCGACCGGCAACTCGGCGGGGCGCTGTCCTGGAGCAAGCCGGCCGGCCTCGCGGCGTTTCCGCCGAATTCGCCCTTCGCCGGGCTGCCGGTGACGGATGAGGTGAAGGTCAACCGTCAGGTGCTCGCCGAGCCCAGCGCCGATCTGGCGGGACG
>JARLIN010000088.1 GCA_031291715.1 Rhodopila sp.
ACCGCCGCGCGCAAAGAACCCCCCCCCCGAGTGCGCCCCGGGGCGCCCCCGGGCCCCCGCGGGCCCCTGCCCCCCCCCCCCCCCCCGGGGCCCGCCCGCCCGCCCGCCCCCCGCCCCAAGGCGAGGGTGGAGAGGGCGGGGCGTCCCGTCTGGCGATCACACTCTAATCGGTCACGCCCGCCGCACCTATTCCTTCCAGCATCGGCGCCATGTGCGGCAACCGGCCCCAGGTGCGCAGCCAGACCACGACGCACAGCGCGGCGCCGATCAGCACCGGGATCTGCAGCCCCAGGAACTCCGATGCGATGCCGTAGACCAGCGCCCCCATCGCCGGAGCCGCGCGGGTGATCATGCCCCAGGTGCTCAGCACGCGGCCGATCATGCCGGGGGACGCCGCGTTCTGCAGCAGAGTCTGGCAGGAGATGCCGTGCATCGTGGTTGCCGCGCCCATTGCGGCGATGCAGATTACGCCGATGGCGAACATATGAGTGGCGACGAAGCAGGCGGTGGCGAGTGCCAGGAGCAGCCCGCAGCCGACCGCGATACGGGTCAACCCGGCCATTCGTCCACGCAGCGCGATCATCAGCCCGCCGATCAGGGCCGCGCAGCCCATCGTGCTGGCGAGCGTCGCCAGACCCTCCGCCCCCCGGCCGAACTGGTCGGCGACATAGGGTGGCAGCATCTCCGGCACGGATCGCAATGTCATCCCGACCGTCGCGGCAAACAGCATCACCGGGCCGATGCCGCGGTGCTGCGCGACGTAGCGGATGCCATCGAACGCGTCGTGCAGCACACTGAACCCGGTCGGTTTGCCGCGCCGGACCGACGGGTCCAGCCGTAGCAGGTGCATCGTCAGGCTGGCGTACAGGAACGCCAGAGCGTTCACGACAATCGACGGCACCACGCCCCAGATCGCGATCATCGGCCCCGAGATCGCCGGCCCCACGAAGCGCGCGGCGTTATATGTCAAGGAATTCAGCGCCACCGCCCCCGGCAGGTGCGATCGCGGCACCAGGCCGGGGATCAGGCATTGCCGGGCCGGCTGGGCAAAGGTTTCCGCCGCGCCATTGCACAGCGTCAGGAACGCCATGAACTCCACCCGGATCAGGCCGGTCAGGATCAGGGTGACCAGGATCACCGCCTGGGCGACGGTAACGAACTGGCTCGCCATGGTCAGCCGCACCCGGTCCATCCGGTCCGCCACGGCGCCGGCGATGGGGGAGATCACCACCGACGGCGCCAGATTACAGAATGCGATGATCGCCACCCACAAGGCGGAGTGGGTCAGCTCCCACGCCAGCCAGTCGGTGGCGATGCGCTGGATCCACGATCCGGTCCAGCAGACGATGCTGCCGGAATAGAAGATGCGGGCGTTACGCTGGGCCAGGACTCCGCCGATCGCCGACAGGCTGGCCATGCCGGGTTAATGCTGGGATGTGGGCGCTGGGGGCGGGCTGCGCTCGGCGCCGGTCCCGGTATTGCGAATACAGTCGCTGACCATCCGGTCATGCGCGAACAGCTCGGACAGGCCGCGATTGGAAATGCCGGGGACGTAGTTGGACGAGAACGGCGAGTTCACCGCCGGCGCCGGGCTGTAGATTTCGCCCCGGTTCTGCTGATTGTAGACCTCTTCCGCGCGCTGCTGGCAGGCGGCCCTTGTTGCGGCATCGGCCTGCGCCTGTCCGCTCGGCGGCGGCCTCCCACAGGCGGACAGGGCGACGGCGCCCAACATGAACACCATTTGGGCAACAAGACGAAGGCAACTCATGAGCGGGCTCCTGAAAGGCGTTGTGCCGCCCGTGGCGCTTCGATCTGGAAGCCGCTCACGAAGCGGGACAGCCGCGCCCGGAAGCCCGCTTCATCGAATCGGGCGTCACGGGTCAGCGGCTGGCTGGCCGCGGTTCTTAGCAGAGCCGGATGGAACTCCGCACCATCGCGCGCCAGGTGAAACAATGATCGTGCCCACGGGGCATGGGCCATAAGGTCGATCAGCGCGAGCAATCTCAGGCACAGCGACAGGCCGCGTGTGTTGGCGATCCCCACGGTGCGATCGACCGCGCCGACCCAGCAGCGGGCATCACGGTCGGCCAGCGCCAGATCGGTGTGGCTGCCGTCGGGGCGGTTGAAGCGAAAGCCGCGCACCGCGCCCTGGCGTTCGGCGAGGGCAGCCTCCCGCGCAGCGTACCAGGCGCGTTCGAGATCGCGCTTGCAGACACTGGGCAGCGCTTCGGGCGGCAGGTCGATCATGTAGGTCATCAGCCCGTCGGGATCGCCGCCGACGCGGATGGTTCCGCCGGATGTTTCCTGACCTGTGGGCTGCGCTTGCCTGCTCATCGCGGTCAGGATGGACCGGCGCGCTGCATCGCGCCAGTGTTGCGTGCTCTTCGGGCGGGAGAATTGGGCATGTCCGGCGACATGAGAGGTGGCCGGGAAAAGCCGCACAGCCCGATACGTGGAATTTCTGCCTGAAAGCGGCGACGATGCCGCCGATGAGAAGAGAAGATGACAAAGCGTGCCCGCCGGAACCACGCGGCGGCTTTCAGGTGGAAGGTGGCGTTGGTCGCCTTCAAGGGTGATAAGGCGCTGATCAGCGGGTTCTGCCGACCGTTTCGGATGAAGCTGGCAGATCATTTCAAGGACTACATCCCTCCGCCTCCTCCGCCGCGCCCCCATCTCTGCTGAAGCTCCGTGGCGGAGGCATCTCCGGCGACCGTGCTGTGGGAACCCACCACGAATGTTCGCCCGGTCCAACCGGGGGCGTTGGCGTTCTGTGCGGTCGGGTTGGCGTTGGGTTCGGGGAGGCTGCATCCCCCGAGTGCGGCGAGTAGCGAGGCGGCCGAAAAGACGGAGCGTATGATCCTCGTCATGGGTCTGTTCCCCAAGTCGGACAGTTCAGTTCACCACCACTTTTCCGGCTGCCCCGCTGGACAAGCCATTTCGATTGATGAAACCAAACGATCAATCAACCCGATGGCTAGAGCGCGTGTTGGATATGTCTGTCGGCGTCGGCCAAATGAACTCCCAACGGAGCGATTATCCGCCGCCGCCCTCCAACCAGTTTTGACGACTGGGTAACCCGGTTTGCGGTGGGACGTAGTTGGTACAAGCAGCCATCTGGAGAACGCCGGCCGTCAACAAGAGTGTAACCAAACCACGAATCATTGCGTTCACGTGTCTGGCTCCTACGCGCTGCGGATAGGCTGGCCCGCTTTGCGAAATCATAAAGAGGACCGGAGTACGACTTAGGCGTTGGCGGCCAGCACCTGTCTGACGATTCCCGCAGGCGCCAGTTTTCAACTCCGCCCCGTCGGCGACGAGCTGTTAGCAGCCGTCCGGATCACCTTGCCGCCTTGGCCGGCCGATGGCGAGGGCGAAATCGTTGTGGGAAGGTGAAAGCCGACGGTTCGATGCGGTCGTGAAGGCGGGGACGCATTGGGTTAGTCGAAGGCCCAGCCATGCCTACAGCGCTGGCCACCAATCTCGAGGAAGATCCGCTCGCACCTGATCCATACTGACCGAATTTCCGTCTGGATGGGGCAGTTGCCAATGCCGTCGGTTTACGTCCCATCGTGCCTGTCGAATTTCACCGTCCGAGAACTCGACGTTTATGAGCGATCCATCTCTCGGGGCGCGCTGCCAATCTGTGATTGACCTGACCTGAATTCCTTCGTCCAACATTCAGCCTCACTGGGGAAATTACGGCTAGCCCTTCGGAACCGCGACCCCCATTGCGCGTAATTCTGCGACACGGGGCCGGTATCGCGGCTGCGAATTATGAGAAAGCGGGGGCGGCGACCAGCCACCAAATTCGCCTTTCTTTTCACATAACCGTTAGGCGGCGTTGCTTCAGCGCGAGTTGTGTCATGCTGCATTGCATCATGACGCCGAGTTCTCACAGCGACCCTGAAAGCTCCGTCCCAGCGCCACTGGATCACGTGGAGGACGACCAACGTTCGGCCCCGGCTCAGGTCTATCGCTCGAAGGTCTACCCCGCCAAGGACGTGAATGACTGGATCGTCGAGCCACCCCGAGACAAGGTAGCTGCTGAAGGCAAAACGGTTTTTACAGGGGCGCGGGCGCAGCACCTTGCACTGACTTATGCTTATGAACGGTTTGGAAACGCACGGTTCTTTCCATATTCGGACGGAGATCGTTGACGGAAGGGGGGAGCCAACCGTCTTTCCGGATGAATGACGACAGGGATGTGGATCGCCGGCGTTTGCCGACAGCAACGGCAACCTGCTCGATCACGAAGTTGTGGTGACCAATATCCGAATTGGCAATTAGATCGGCCTCATGTGACCCCTCTCCGAGACATTTTCGCGCAACAGGTAAACACTCGGACCGGGCCATCGCGTGCATCCGAAACAGCAAGCCCTCCTGTCGCAATTTCTGTCATCAAGAGGAGATATACGCAGCTTGAGGCGGAGACAGAGAAGTCGAATATTGAGGCTGCTTACCACCAAGGTTTAATCACTTGGGACAGCGCTCATAATTCGACAGCATACGCCCCAGAACGAGTTCCCCTAAAACCCGGCATTATGTCTCTTTTTAGAATTCTGGCCCACACCCATCGGGTGGCGTAGTCGACCGTGCTATCTACCACGGTCGAAATCGTCCAGCAGCGCCTGAATACGCTCCGGTTCTGACCTCATCGGGAACCGTTGGCGCGCGTGTGCCAAGTATCTCTCCAATGCTTGCTTATTCCCGCTCAGGCGATTGAGCAGCTTTCCACGAAGCTCATTTTCGGTCTGGAATTGCAACTCGCCGGTTGTGCGCAGCCTTACGACCTCGTGTGACAGAAACTGATATTCGTTGTCGGTAAGGTAGCCCATCCGGTGCCCGCGTCGATTAAATCCGACGTTCTTCGATCTGAATCCATTCAGGAAAATGTCGCCCATGCCGAGGACAAACATTGCGACATCAGTCAGCCGCTCATTGTCCGCTCGATCCTCCATCCGGATACCATTCGCGAACAGGATATAGTGGCACATTTCGTGACAGAGGATGGCGCGGCTTGCCGCTGGATTGAGGGCGAATTCCGTACTCACCACCAGCTTGACCCAACCGTTATCTTCGACAAACAGGCCGCACGCATCTTCGATTTCAGATATCTCTATCCGAGGTGTCATGAATGGGACGTTCAATCGGGGCGCAACGAGCCGAACATGCTTGAGCAAGGTCGTCACGAATATCCCGGCGTCGCCCGCCGGGACGCGCTCTGCACCAAAAACGAAACTGCCATTCTGATTATCGTCACGCGATCCCCATGATCGCCGAATCAGCAAGTCAAGTTTGCCTACCAAATCCGGTCCGATTCTGCCCGGCCGGTCAACGACAGGGACGCTGTGCTGCCCGGCTTTCGGCATCACAGTAGGGACGCTGGTTCGGTTGGTGCCCGGTGTGTGCTTGGGGCGGTCGAGACCTTCAGCCCGACGACCAGCAACTTTCCAGACCCAGTTGAACAACCTACGCACCGTTTCTTGGACCTCTCGTCAGCGATGGGCCGTGCGCCCATTCGCAATCGTATCGGATTTCAGCGCGCGCTAAAACCCAACCGAGTGTTTCCGGTTGCCACCACGCCCCCATTAACCGCGCTTCGGACGACGGGGCTTTCTGTGCTTCGGCGGCGGAGCCGCCTTCCCCTTTTGCCCCGACCGCGAGCGGCATATCGCACCAAGCTGAAGGTTGGGCATGCAAGGCTAGCTATGATTGACGATGGTGCGGGTCTATCGATACAACGATCTACTTTTGGTGGTTGCAGATCGCCGGTCTCAACCTTGCTACCTTGATAGCTCTCGGTCAGCGATTAATCGTCATTTTACCGTGCCAGTTTCATCGTAGACGGAACGCCAATATATTAAAATTCTTAATGTTTTTCTTATCGCGTGGGTATAGCCGGAGGCACGATTTCGCCCGCCGTGGCGGTCTTCGAGGGTGTCACGGCTCATCAAGTTCGCGCGGCACGAACGGCGGCTAAGCATCGCCATTGTCGCCACAGACTCTTTCCGGTATGGCATACGTCAAGCGCCGCCGAGTTGGGGGATATAGTGAGAACGTTGCGACCAGCCCCTGACGACCTGCCACCGACACTTCGCGACGTTGTCGAGTATCGCAAATCGGGCCTGAGTCTGAACCATGTGGTGGGCTGCCCGCTCGACTGCGGCTACTGCGTCAGGCATCTCTTCGCCAATTACCATATGAAGCGGCCTCATCTCATTATGGACGATGAAGATGCGGTTTCGATGCTGGTGGAGCATTGGGCGTTCCGCCCTGGTACGACGCCGATCCAAATTTTTAATCGTGCGACAGATCCATTCCTTCCCATTGTCAAGGAACATCTCTTTCGGACGCTAGAGGCGCTTGATCGGCGTCAACTAACCAACCAGGTGCTCGTCATCACACGATGGCAAATCGATCCGGCGGACGTGGCGCGTCTAGAGCGTCTGGCTCATATTCGGCTCACCATCCTTGTCACATGGTCAGGCATCACCGACCCACGGATCGAGCCCATCGACAGCGGGATCGCAGAGCGGTCGCTTGAAACGCTCAGCGAGCATGTGCGCCGGACAAAAGTGATATTCTACTGGCGCCCCCTCATTGCTGGATTGAACGATAGCGATGCGCACCTTTTGCGCGCTCGCGAGCTCGGTGGCTTGGCGCACGCGACCGTTTTCACCGGCCTGTTCTTTCGCGACGAGATCCGGCGACATCTCAGAACGATCGGGGTCGAAGACCTCTACGACGACATCGCTCGTCGCAAGATTTTCCCGAAGACCGTTGAACAGCGTGTCCTCGATGCCTTCGATGGACAGATACTGTTCCGGAAGACGTCATGTGGAGTTGGGTTCACCCACGGCGTCGCGGATTACAATGGCCACTATGGAATACAAGAGATTTGTGACATCTGTCCAAAGGCCCAGATCAAGCTGTGCGCGGCTGCGCACCGCCGACCGAGCTTCGGAGAGGTGGAAGCACTTGTCAGACACGCTGGTCTCACCGGAGAGACGATTGATATTGATGAGCGGCGTATCGCCGTATCCAATAGCACCGAACAGCAACGTTATTTCATTCAGCACTCGCTGAATTATCAGGTGCACGATCGCGCCCTGCCGCACCTTGAGGGCCGACACGGGCGAGCGGAGGTCGGATGGCCCTAGCAGATGGACGCATCTGGGTGATCGATGTCGAAGGTAACGGCGCGTCCCCGCCTGAAATCGTTGAACTTGCCATGGTTGAGGTGGCCAACTTGTCGATCACCGGCAATCAACGCCATTGGTTGATCCGACCGCAACAGCCTATCGCGCCCGTGGCATCTCGGATTCACGGCCTGACCGACGTTGACGTTGCCAATGCTCCATCCATGGATGATATCGCAGATTCCATC
The DNA here is from genome assembly GCA_031291715.1 of Rhodopila sp. GTDB lineage: Bacteria > Pseudomonadota > Alphaproteobacteria > Acetobacterales > Acetobacteraceae > Rhodopila. The sequence goes on from JARLIN010000088.1 coordinate 7,388, forward strand.
TTGCCTTTGATCGAGGAGACGCCCATCGCGGGCCACAACGTGCGGGTCGAGGTCGACATCCTTGCGCGGTCTCTGCCTGACTGGGTACCAAGTGTGGCGATTGACACCTTGAAGCTCGCCCGCGCCTTACGTCCGGGGTTGGACTCATATGCCCTGGCAAAGCTTGGTGTCCAGTTCGGGTTTGAGCGGGAGGCGACGGATCGATCGGGAAGCCATCACCACGCTGCCCTGTTTGATGCGACCCTGACCGCCCTGATCTTTATCGATCTGATCCATGGTATTCCGGAATCCAGGCGTCAGGCCGCTATTCTAGGAGCCGACATTCTAAACTTGAAACAGGGCTTCTTACTGTGACCCGACGTATTCTGAAAGTTGGCGTCGCCGGGACGCACTCAACGGGAAAGTCTACACTTCTCAGTTCGCTCAAAGCCCAGCTTGAGGCTAACGGTTTGCGTGTCACTATCGTCAAGGATCTGGCCCGAGCCGCCCGGGACGCAGGCTTCCCTATTCTCAGCCAGCAGACAGAGGACACGGCGCTTTGGATCATGGCCGAGGGCATTCGCCGGGAGGCGGCTGCTGCGCTTACGAGTGACGTAATCTTGGTAGACCGAGCAATCTTCGATGCGTTTGGCTATTTGGAGGCAGCCCTGCAAGTGACGGGCCGCCCACGCAACGAAGAGCGGCATCTTATTCTTGAGGAACTCGCGCGCAGTTACGCGCGTGACTACGACCTGCTCGTCATCACGAAGCTTGATGAAGCACTCGCGCTGGGGGCTGGCCGTGATCCCGACGAGGTATTCCGCCGGGCAGCCGGTGAGAGGATACTAGCGTTTGCCGCCGATCTTGATCGCAGTTTCATCACAATGACCTCTGAAAACAGCGGGGCGGTCAAGCGCGAAATCCTGACTTTCATCCGCGACCGGCTCGACACAATGGCTGACGCCTGATGGCTCGGTTGTCCCCAGCTGTTGACCTATTCGGTGAGATGCGCTTGGGCCTCGGCTGCATGGCGTTAACTGGATTGTTTGGACACGTGCATCGTCGAAGCGCGATTAGGACCATCCACCATGCTTTGGAGATCGGTGTGCGCCATTTTGACACCGCCGAACTGTATGGTCCCTACGTCAATGAGGAGATCCTCGCGGAGGCTTTGGCTTCTCAGTTGGACCGGCCCGTTGTGGCGACGAAAGTTGGTTACAAGCTGGTCGAAGGTAAGATTGTGGGGCTGGATAGCCGACCGGCATCGCTGCGCGCCGCTGTTGAAGGCTCGCTGCGCCGCTTGCGGCGCGATCGCATCGACCTCGTCTATCAACACCGCCAGGACCCAGCCGTCCCCGTCGAAGAAGCGATCGGTGAGCTGGCCCGACTCCAAGCCGAGGGTAAGATTGGCGGGATCGGCCTGTCGGCGATCGACAGTGCAACGTTTGCTCGCGCGAAGGTGGTCACGGCAATAGCGGCCGTTCAGAATGAATATTCGCTCCTCCATCGCGAGCCCGAATGTAATCTTCTGGCGACCATGACGGGCTCACAAACGACATTTGTCGCATATTCGCCACTCGCGCGGGGGCTTCTCGCTGGAACTGCCCGGAGTTGGCCTCAACAGGCTCCCGGCGACTACCGCCGTTCGGATGAGCGGTTTGCGCCCGATAGGCTTGTAGCTATCACCGACGCTGCGGCTGTGCTTCATGCCATTGCCGCTAACCGCCAGGTCGCCGCTTCTGTTGTCGCTTTATCCTGGTTACTCAACCGAAGCCGCAACGTCGCGGTCATACCCGGCTGCAAGTCACCCGCCCAGGTCTCTTTGGCAAAGGAAGCTGTACAATTCGAGTTAAGTGCGGAAGAGAGAGTGCGGTTGGAGGCGATGTGGTTCAGTTAAGGGGAATGCGGAGAATGATTCGCCCGCCGAGGCCGAATAACGATACTTCGCCATACCGGACCAAATGAAGACCGCCGCCTAATTTGATCCAATCAGCCTCCGACAAACCCGGGGCGGTTCAGTTGTCTCTTGCGGGGATGGACCCACACGCGCCGTCGCGCCAGTGTTGCATGGTTGCAAGAGGGAGAATTCAACCATGCCTCATGACATGCCGGGCGATCTGCGCAGCCTGACCGCAACGCAGGCGGTGCGGCTGATCCATGACGGCAAGCTGCGGCCCGAAGCATTGATGGAGGCTTACCTCCATCAAATCAGCCAGCGGGACCCAAGCGTCCTCACTTTCGCCCACTTCGATGCGCCCCAGGCCCGCGCGGCAGCCGCCGCCGCAAGGCCAGGTCCGCTGCAGGGTATCCCGGTTGGGGCGAAGGACGTGCTGGATACCGCCGACATGCCCAGCCAATACGGCTCCCCTATCTGGGACGGCTGGCAGCCGCGCGCCGACTCCGCCCCGGTCGCCTGGGCGCGTGCGGCGGGCGGGGTTGTCATCGGCAAGACGGTGACGACCGAGTTCGCCACGCGCAAGCCCGGCGCCACGATGAACCCGGCCAATCCGGGCCACACGCCCGGCGGCTCGTCGTCCGGTTCGGCCGCTGGTGTCGGGGCCGGGCTGTTCCCGTTGGCCTATGGCACGCAGACCACCGGCAGCGTGATCCGGCCGGCGGCCTTCTGCGGCGTGGTTGGCTACAAACCGACCTACGGCATGATCAGCCGCATCGGCATGAAGATCATGTCCGACAGCCTGGACACGATCGGCGTCATGGCCCGAACCGTCGCCGACTGCGCGCTGTTTGCCGGCGCGGTGTCCGGCCGCGACCTGGGCGATCCGGATGCGAAGCCGGCGGCAGCGCCACGGATCGGCATCTGCCGGTCGCCCACCTGGTCTATGGCGGCACCAGAAACCGAGGCGCTGCTCACCCGGGTGACCGCCGCACTCGGCAAAGCGGGCGCGGCGGTCAGCGAGCGGGAACTGCCTGGACACTTCAACGCGCTGATCGATGCGCATCCCATCATCATGAACAGCGAGAGCGCCCGCGCTCTTGGCTGGGAACTGGCGCATCACGCCGGTCTGATCAGCGAAGGGCTGCGCGAACGGCTGGCGTTCGGCCTGAACCAGACCCCGGCGGCGCTGGAGAGCGCCTATGCCGCGTTCGAAACCACCCAGCGCGCCTTCCCCGATGCGATGGACGGGCTGGACGTGCTGGTGACTCCCGCCGCACCCGGTGAGGCGCCGAAGGGGCTGGAGTGGACCGGCGACCCGGCGTTCAACTTCATCTGGACATCGTTGCACGTGCCCTGCGTCACCGTCCCCGCCGGCACTGGTCCCAACGGACTGCCGCTCGGCATCCAGATCGTCGGCCGCCGCGGCGACGACCGCGCGGTGCTGGCCTGGGCGCGTTGGGTGGAGGCGGCGATTGGCTGACGCCTCGCCGATCCTGTTCGCAGGCGATCCGCACCGGAATTTCGCGCCGATCCTGCGGGCGTGCCAGGCGCTTCCGGCCGGCACCCTGATCCTGCTCGGCGACTGCGACTGCCCCGCGCCGCTGCGGTCTGTATTGGCGCCCGCCATCGAGCGGGGCTGGGATGTGCGCTGGATCCTGGGCAACCACGACACGGAAACCGAGGCTGCATACGACAATCTTGTGGAATCCGACGGCGACCTCGGCCTTCGGGTCACGTCCATTGGCGGCCTGCGTGTCGCCGGTCTGCCGGGGGTGTTCAAGCCGCGGGTCTGGCATCCGCACGACGGTGCCCCGGCTTTCCTGACGCGGGACGCGTTCCAGGCCGCTTTACGTCCGCACGAACCGTGGCGGGGCGGCCTGCCGCTGTTTCACCGCGACACCATCTTCCCGGAGGATTTTGACCGTCTGGCGGCTCTACGCTGCGACATCCTGGTGACGCACGAAGCGCCGTCCAGCCATCCGCACGGTTTCGCGGCGATCGACGCGCTGGCCGAGACGTGCGGGGCGCGGCTGATCGTCCACGGCCATCATCACCAGTCGTACGAAGGGAGGCTGCCGAACGGGATCACGGTGCGCGGGCTGGGCCTGAGCGAGACCTGGCTACTGGCTTTTCCGGGCACGCCGTCGCCGCGCCGCCCGTAGTCCCGCGATCCCGCTGGCGAACACGGCGAGAGAGGCTGGTTCCGGCACAACGCCGTCATAGCCGATGGACTCCAGCATCACGAACTCGGGCGAGGACGCGTCGTAGGGGACGATGTCGCCGCCGCAACTGAACGCCGACTGGACGTTGTCGCATGTGCTGAAATCACCATAGTCGCCGCCGCTGTTCTGGTTGAAGCCGACGATATCGGTGGCTCCGCCGTCCACCGAAAAATAAGAGGTCGCGCTGCCCGAAGTGCTGAAGCTCGGGACGCCCGGTGCGGCATAGCGGTAAAGGTCGAGCACGCCGATATTGCTGGTGGGGTTGCCGCTCGCGATCGCATTCAGCACTGTTCCCTGACCGCCGCCGCCCAGGATTTCATTGATCTCATGCTCGATGGTGGCGATGGCGCTGTACGCGCCGGCGACCGGGGTTTTGCCGAAGTTCAGCGTGTAGCTGGTGGTGAGCGTGATCACCCCGTCGTACAACTGACCGCATGTGTTCACGAAGGTGCCGCTGCTGTTGAAGCAGCCGCTATGACCGGACAGGCCAAGCGCCACGCGGGCGTCCGCCGAG
>JARLIN010000089.1 GCA_031291715.1 Rhodopila sp.
ATCTGGTGGTTTTGGGCTGGTCTTGATGTGGCCGGCAGCGCGCCATTCAAAGCGGCTGGCGGTGCCGGCCACATCAAGACCTCTGGCGCTGGCGGCCTGTAGCCAAGTGATGAGTGCGGCCGGATCGTGTTATATTGCCGGCGCCATGCTTCGATCAAAATCTTGGCCTCCTGCAGTGTGTAGAAAATCTCGCCATTGAGGAACTCATCCCGCAGACGGGCATTGAAGCTTTCAATGTAACCGTTCTCCCAGGGACTGCCTGGCGTGATGTATGCCGTTTGGGCACCGACGGCAGTGATCCAAGCCTGCACCGCCTTGGCGATGAACTCAGGCCCGTTATCGGACCTGATATGTGCAGGCACACCACGCAGGATAAATAAGTCAGATAAAACATCGATCACGTCGTTCGAATTCAACCGTCGGGATACCCGGATTGCCATCGCTTCTCGGGTGAACTCGTCAACGATGTTGAGCATGCGGATCTTCCGCCCGTCATGCGTTCGATCCTCGACAAAATCATAAGCCCAGACATGATTTTGGCGTTCTGGCCGGAGCCGGATACACGAGCCCGCATTCAACCAAAGACGTGAGCGCTTCGGCTGGCGTTGTGGAACCTTCAGTCCCTCGCTGCGCCAAATGCGAGCAACACGCTTCTTGTTTACGGCCCAGCCCGCCTGATGGAGCAGGGCCGTAATGCGCCGATATCCATAGCGGCCATACTGTCGAGCCAGTTCGATGATGTCAGCTGTCAAAGCAGCTTCGTCATCAGCGGTTTTTGGTTCCGTACGTTGTGTGGTACGATGCTGCCCTATCACGCGGCACGCAAACCGCTCGGATACACCAAACGTCTCAACAACATGTTTTACGCTTTCCCGGCGGCGTGCCGGGCTCAGAACTTTCCCGAAGCCACTTCCTTCAGGACCAGCTTCTCCAGCGTCAGATCAGATACCGCACGCCGTAACCGAGCGTTCTCCGCCTCCAGCTCCTTCATGCGCTTCACCTGGTCAACCTTCAGCCCACCGTACTCCTGGCGCCACCGGTAATAAGTCGCGTCCGTTACGCCAATCGACCGGATCGCATCGATCGCTGACTTGCCCTGCGAGGTCAAAACCTCAACCTGGCGCAGCTTCGCGATAATCTCCTCAGGCTTATAAATCCTCCGCGGCATCATCCACCTCCACCAAAAAAAACTACATCAAAGGTGGATCAGTTCTAGGGGGTTGGATCACCGTGCGCGGCTTCTCTTCCGTCATTCGGCTCCCGCTTCGCAATTCAGATTCTCTGCAGACGGCACGGGATGAGGTCGGGGCTTTGAACGACGATTCCGCTCCACTGCTCCTCTTCCTCGATCGTCTCGAAATGCTCAACGCCAGGGTTCGGAACCGCGCCGGCGAGACTTTCTCCGCTTTCACACTCGAGCGACATGAAAAGTCGATTGCATCCGCGCCGATCGCCGCGTCAATCGTTACGCTGAGCGGTGCACATTGGCTGCTCGTCCGCGATCATACGCCGGAAGCGCTTATGCGGCGGGCCGTCGACGATGGCGTCAAGGCGAAGCAGCTTCATAGCAGTTGGAAGGACTGGTCGGGCGTCGGTGAGGTCGGCCTGGCAGTGCCTCTCGATCACGAGATTTCATCGCCTCGCCTCTACACATTCCTGCCAATGGGGGAGGGCGCAACCGCGCCTTTCCAGGGCCACCTTCACGGCAGCTTCTTTCCTTCCTCGAACCGCAAAGCCCTCGACGCCGGCGTCGCGCTCAATCGTCTGCTCCTGACCCAGGCGGTCACACTCTCTGCGGCGAGCGTGCTTTGGCTGGCGGACCGCGACGCCGGCCGCAGCCATGCGGCCCTTACGGCGTTTGCCCGGGCGAAGGCATCTGTCGATCTCCTCGTATGGAGCAACCCATCCAGCCTGACCGCAGCGAAGGGCCCGGGCGATAGGCTCAATTTGGCCGCCCTCTCGGCCGCGGAGATCGCGCGCCTCAGCGGACAGGAGTTCGGCTCTGCGCCGGTGATCCCATGCGCTGTGACGCTAGGGGGTTTGCTCTCGGTCGGTTGGCGCCATCCCAAGGAGGTGCGCGCCACCTTCGAGGCATCGCCGACCTTCGATCTCTCGGCGGTCGCGAGGCACGGTGCGGCTATCTCCCCGCCGGTCGCGCCGCTCCTGCCCGAGCTCAAGCCCGAGCGCATCGGTCGACTGACGCCATTCCTTTGGCAGCACGCACCGAATCTGTTTCGCGACCGGCTGGCCCCCATCGAGTGTGCGCGGATTGCGACGGAGATCGCCGGCACCCTGCGCGCCGGAAAGCGCCCTGCGACGAGCCAGTGGACCGACTTCTACCGGGATCTGCCCTCCTTCATGAAAGAGGGGCCGGAGATGCTCGCTGGCTTGCCCGTCATCCTCTGCGATGACGGGACGGTCCGTGCCGGTCGCAGCGACGTCCAGACCGACGGCGAACTTCCGCGTGCCCGGCGCCGGCGGCGCAAGGGCGAGCAGATCGAACCCTCCCTTTTCTTCCCGCCCGCGACGCGGCCATCGGGCGACAACGCGGAGATCCCGCTCGAGCAACTCCGTGTGCCGGCGCCGCTGGCGGCGCACTTCGCTTTCGCCGCAAACAAGCTTCCCTGGCATGGCGAGCTACGCGCCGCGCGCGAGTTTCTCGAGCGCGGCCAAGTCTCTGCTTATGACGGCGAAACGGTCCTCACCCGTATCTCCCAGGTGGTCAACGCAGGCGCCTCGTTCGAGGAGGCTCTGGCGGGTCTCCGCTGGGCATTTGCGATCTGGCGACGCGCTCAGACCACCAGGTCGATCAAGGTCGATTCCTCTTATCGCCTGCTCGTTCCCACAGCGGATGGAATGAGCCACGCGACGGAGGCCGTCTTTTCGGAATCCTGGCCCGATGAACTCCTGGGCCGGCGGCTCAATGCGCTCTTCAGCGCCGCGCCGCCCGACGTTGCCGACTTTGCCTCCTATCGAAAGCGGCTCCTCGCGCCCACCAGCCATCGCGCCTTCAAAGGCCAGGCCGCGCTCTGGGCGGAGTTTCTGCGCGGCCTGGGCGTCGGATGTGGCCTGCGCGCGCTTCCCCTGCCCACCATGCCCCTGACCCGCGCTTACGAGGTTACGAGCTTCGGTTTCGCCAAGGCACTGGGGCTCAGCGACGCGGCCATCGCCGATTGGAAGTGCGACGTCAGCACTTTCACCAAGGAGAGCCTGAGCCTCTATTATTCGACCAACTACAAGTTCGCGAACGCCCTATGGCACCTGCCAGGTCAGAGCGACCATGAGCGCTTCACCGACGATTGCCGCGAGATCTATGCCGGTCTGGTGATCGAGTGGCTGGCGGGCGCCGGAAAGGAACTGCTCCAGGGCGATCTTCGTCACGAGCATTACTCGAATGACCAATATCCATGGTCGACGCCGGCTGGAGCCTTCATTCGTAGCAGCCGATGGCTGCCCGCCGACGACCCATCATCCGAGGGCCCGGTTCGTCGCTTCTACCGCCCATCGGACGTCTGGGTCTCCAGCAACGACCGCTTTCCCTTCTATCTTCGGCAGGTGGCGGTCGCGATCGGCAGGATTATCGACCGTCGGCAGCCCGAAGCGCTCAAGAAGTTGCGAACCCATGGCCGACTGCGGCTCCTGAACGATCCGGCAATCGCCCTCAATCAAGCCCGTTTCCTCGCATCTCAATATGCCGCTGGAACGGTTCGACCGCACTACGAGCAGCAGCTCTCCAATCTCTACAACGCGACCTGGAAGGTTATCGCGGACAGGCACGCAGCGGATCCTCAAGCGACCGGCGAAGCGCCGAAGAATATGCCGATCCTGGTCCGTCGGCGCGCCGATCTTGCCGTCACGATCCCGGCCAAGGAGACCGTGCCCCTCTACGTCCGGGACAGCGACGATGATCTTGCGCCCAGCCTTGTCGCGTCTATCGATGGCCTCCTTCTCGACATCAAGGGTGCCGATCGCGCTCGGGTAGGCGCAGCAGCGGAAGCCTTGTTCGGCAAGAAGGTGAGCCGTCTGTCGACGATGCGCTACGACGTTAAGATTGACGAGGAGGCGCTCGAAGACGTCGAGACCAGCGAAACAGCGCTCGACCAATGCCCCTGGCTTCGCGTGATGCTCGCGGTCGCGATGGAGGGTTTGCGAGGCACCGATGCCGGCCAGCTTCCCGCGGATCGCGGGCTTATTCTCGATCGCCTCAGCAATATCGCCCTCGTGGCGGCTGAAGACGTCGCCTTCGAGATCAACGACCAGCGGATCATGGCCCCCGGTGACCGGCCTGCCTATGTCTTCCGCCGCTCGGACCGAAAGACCCTTGTCGTCACCCGGGCCGGTGATCCCCTGACCTGGAACGGCCTCCAACTCTGTCTGCCGGCGATTTGCGAGGCGATTGACCTATCCCCAGTCGCCAATGGGATGCGTCTACTCGCCCACGAGCTTGCCGCTGCCGGCGAAGCCATCGACGAACTCGGCCTCGACGAGGATGTGATTTCCCGGCTCGGCCGTACCCTCCAGCTCGAAGAAAGCTCCGTCGCGTCGGTCCAGAACCTCGTCGGCGAGCGCGTCGACTTTCGGATGCCGTGGATCCGCGCAGCCATCCATTACGGATCGGGACCGGACGCTCTGAACGATTGCGATCGGCTTGAAGCCGAGCACGGCGCAGACCCGGCTCGTATGCTCGCTGAGCTGATGCCTCTCATCACCGCCGCCTCTGCGGATGCCGAAGCGGTGCTCAAGGCGTGTCGGCAGGCCCAATCCGCAGGGCAGTTTCGTGAGCTTCTCGACCTCGATTTCGCGCGCTTCAACGAGAGCCTCGCGGACACGGGAAACGAGCCGTTGACCTATCCCGCGGTCCATTGTGGATTCCGACGGAAGCCGGCCGGGGATTCCGATTTGATGTCGGCCACCGTTCCGATATGAAGCCGGCCACCATTCCGATTTAATTTCGGCCACTCGGCCGGGGCATCTGGGCGTTATCGGCTGGGTCAGTAACTCGGGCATCTGCCCTCTCGTGATCAACCACGAGGAGGGGCGGATGCCGGCAAAGCGAGAGCTGACGATGAGGCAGATACGATACACATTACGGCTGGCCAGCGAGGGGATCAGCGCACGGCAGATCGGGCGGATGCTGGGCGTGGCGCGCAGCACGATCCAGGACAATCTGAAGCGGGCGCAGGTGGCCGGATTGACCTGGCCGCTGCCGGCCGATCTCACCGATGCGGTTTTGGAAGAGCGGTTGTTTGCCCGCAACGGTGCCCCTCGCGGGGTGCGCCGGCGTTCCGAGCCTGTTTGGCGCGATCTGGTTTGCGAGCTCAAGCGCCCTGGGGTCAACCTGATGGTGCTCTGGGAGGAATATCGCGCGGGGCATCCGCAAGGGTATAGCTACAGCCGGTTTTGTGACCTGTTCCGGGAGTTCCAAGCGCGGCTGTTGCCGGTCATGCGCCAGGAGCATCGGGCTGGGGACAAGGTGTTTGTCGATTATTCCGGCAAAAAGCTTGGCATTATAGATCCCGTGACGGGCGAGATACGGTTTGCAGAGATTTTCGTCGCGGTGTTGGGGGCGTCGAGCTTCACCTATTGCGAGGCCACGTGGAGCCAGACGCTGCCTGATTGGATCGGCGCCCATGTGCGCATGTTCCGCGCGTTTGGCGGCGTGCCGCGGCTGGTGGTGCCGGATAATCTGAAGTCTGGCGTCAACAAGGCGTCGTTTTACGACCCCGAGATCAATCTCAGTTACGGCCGGATGGCCGCGCATTACGGCATCGGCGTTTTGCCGGCGCGACCAAGGCGGCCGAAGGACAAAGCCAAGGTTGAGGCCGGAGTGCGGTTTGCCCAGAGCTATATTCTGGGCAGGTTGCGGCATCAGACCTTCTTCTCGCTGACCGAAGCCAATGCGGCAATTGCTGATATGGTGGCGCGGATCAACGACCACATCATGCGCCGGCTTGGTGTCAGCCGGCGGCATCTGTTTGAAACCATTGAGCGTCCGACTTTGGCTGAGTTGCCAGACGCGGACTATGAATTTGCCGAATGGGGCCTGGCCCGCGTCTCTCTGGATTATCATGTCGAGGTCTGCGGATATTTCTACTCGGTGCCGCATAACCTGATCCGTGCCCAAGTCGACACCCGCGCGACAGCGCGGATGATCGAGATATTTTTCCAAGGCAACCGGATTGCCGTGCATGAGCGCCGCTATGGCGGTGCGCGCCACGGCACAGATGTTGCGCATATGCCGAGCGCGCACCGGCGTTACGCTGAATGGACACCAGAACGGTTTCGCCGCTGGGGCGCCTCGGTTGGCCCCAATACCGAGGGCCTGGTCACGGCCATTCTGGCCAGCCGCCCGCATCCGGAACAGGGCTTCAGAACCTGTCTGGGTGTGCTGCGGCTGTTCCGTGAGCTGGACAAAGCCCGTGCCGAGGCGGTGTCGGCCCGCGCCGTCGCTTACGGCGCGTTCACCTACAAAAGCATCGCCTCGATCATCGCCAACAAGCTCGACCGCGCCGCCCTCACCGCCACTGAGCCGCAGGCGGTGATGAGCCACGGCAATTTGCGCGGCTCCAAATATTTTCACTGAGAGGACCAAAACCATGCTTACCCACCCAACACTCGACCTGCTCCAGAAGCTCGGCCTGCACGGAATGGCCAAGGGATTTAGGGAGCTTGAACGCCAGCCTGAGGTTGCCGGCCTGGAACACAGCGAATGGCTGGCCCTGCTGCTGGAACACGAGGCCACGTTGCGGCGGCAAAAACGCTTTGAGACCCGCGCCCGCGCCGCCAAACTCAGGCAATCCGCCAGTATTGAGGATGTCGATTACCGGGCGGCTCGTGGCCTCGACCGTGCATTATTCCTAAAACTTGCAGGCTGCGACTGGGTCCGTGCCCGGCACAATTTACTCATCACCGGCCCCTGTGGCGTCGGCAAAAGTTGGCTTGCCTGCGCGCTGGGCCAGAAAGCCTGCCGCGAGGACCTGTCCACCGCCTATCACCGAGTGCCGCGATTATTTTCTACACTGGCCCTGGCTCGGGCTGATGGTCGTTACGCCAGGACACTGCGCCAGATCGCCAAGGTCGATTTGCTGATCCTGGACGATTGGGGACCCGAAACCCTGACCGCCGACCAGCGCCGCGATTTATTGGAGATCGTCGATGACCGCCACGAGATGCGCTCGGTCATCATCACCAGCCAAGTGCCCATCGAGCAATGGTATGAAATCATCGGCGACCCAACCATCGCCGATGCCATCCTCGACCGCCTCATCCACAACGCTTACCGCATCGAGCTGGCCGGCGAGAGCCTCCGCAAAAAGCAGAATCCTGCCGCCGCAAACGCCTGAGCTTGACCCCGGACAGAGACACGATAATCATTCAACAAGACCCAATCGATGACGCTCAGGTGGCCGACATCAAATCGGAATACCCGGCCGGCTTGAGATCGGAATCACTGGCCGGCTTCGAATTGGAATGCATGGCCGACTTCATCGGAATCCGCAG
>JARLIN010000090.1 GCA_031291715.1 Rhodopila sp.
ACCGGCGCGCTCACGCGTCAGACCGCCAGGGCCAAGCGCTGAGAGGCGACGCTTATGCGTCACTTCCGACAGCGGGTTGGTCTGGTCCATGAACTGCGAAAGCTGGCTGGAGCCGAAGAACTCCCGCACCGCTGCCGCCGCCGGCTTGGCGTTGATCAGGTCGTGCGGCATGACCGTGTCGATATCGACGGAGCCCATGCGTTCGCGAATCGCGCGCTCCATCCGGAGCAGGCCGATGCGGTACTGGTTTTCCATCAGCTCGCCGACCGAGCGGACACGCCGGTTGCCGAGGTTGTCGATGTCGTCGATCTGACCGCGGCCGTCCTTCAGGTCGCAGAGCGTTTTGACGGTCTTGAGCAGGTCGTCCTTGCGCAAGACGCGCATGGTGTCCGGCGCATCGGTGATGCCGAGGCGCATGTTCATCTTCACGCGACCAACGGCGGACAGGTCGTAGCGGTCGCCGTCGAAGAACAGGCCGCGGAACAGAGCTTCCGCCGTCTCCGGGGTCGGCGGTTCGCCGGGGCGCATGACGCGGTAAATATCGATCAGCGCGTCGTCGCGGTTGGTATTCTTGTCCACGGCCAGGGTGTTGCGAATCCACGGACCGTTCGACTGGTCCACCGCGAGCGTCGGCAGGCTGGTGATACCGGCCTCTTCCAGCGCGGCCAGACGGGCCTCGACCAGTTCCTCGCCGGCTTCAGCGAAGATTTCGCCGGTTTCCAGGTTCACCAGGTCTTCCGCCATATAGCGGCCGAGAAGATCGGCCCGGCCGACGAGCACTTCCTTCGTGTTCTCGGCGATCTTGCGGGCCTGACGGGCGGTCAGCTTATCTTCCGCCTTGGCGACGACCTCACCGGTGGCAGCGTCGATCAGCGGTTCCAGCAGCTTGATGCCGCGGAAGGCGTCGGGATCGAAGGGACGCGCCCAGCCCTTCGGGGTGTGGTCGAAGATGACCTTCGTGTAGAAATGGCTCAGGATCTCTTCCTGGTCCATGCCACGGATTTCGGTCGGGTCGACCGTTTCGCCCTTGGCTTCGCGGGCGGCACGCAACTGCTCGGTCGCCGCGCTTTCCAGCGCATACAGCAGCGTCGTCACCGGCAGCTTCCGCTTCCGGTCGATGCGGACGTACACCAGATCCTTGCTGTCGAACTCGAAGTCCAGCCAGGAGCCGCGATACGGAATCACCCGCGCCGCGAACAGGTATTTGCCGGACGAGTGCGTTTTGCCCTTGTCGTGATCGAAGAACACGCCGGGGGAGCGGTGCATCTGGGACACGATCACACGCTCGGTCCCGTTGATGATGAACGTGCCGTTGTCGGTCATCAACGGCATGTCGCCCATATAGACGGGCTGTTCCTTGATGTCCCGGATCGAGCGGGCGCCGGTGTCCTCATCCACGTCCCACACGATCAGGCGCAGGATCACTTTTAGCGGCGCAGCGAACGTCATGCCGCGCTGGATGCACTCCTCGACGTCGTATTTCGGCTCTTCCAGCTCGTAAAAGACGAACTCCAGCCGGCCGCGGCCGGCGAAATCGTCGATCGGGAACACAGATTTGAAGACCTCTTGCAGCCCGGACTGAGTACGATTGTCCGGCCGCACGTTCATCTGCAGAAACGCCTCGTAACTGGCGCGCTGCACGTCGATCAGGTTCGGCATCGGAGCCACTTCGGGGATCCGTCCGAAGCTCTTGCGGATACGCTTACGCCCAGTAAAGGACCGTGTGATCGCGTTCATCAATGACCCACCTTACCGTTAACCCGATCGTCCATGCCGCCGGTCACGCCGGGAAGCACGGGGAAACTGTCCGCCGAAGAGAAACATAAAAACCGAAACAGGAATGCGGGCGGAAATCGGCTGATTTCCACCCGCCCCACTTCGAAGGCCTTGGCGTCTCGGCGGAGACGCCAGGCCGAAAACATCTCGCTGAAAGGAAGCGTTACTTCACCTCCACGCTCGCACCGGCGTCTTCCAGCATCTTCTTGATCTTCGCCACTTCGTCCTTGCTCACGCCTTCCTTGACGGGCTTCGGCGCGCCTTCGACCAGATCCTTGGCTTCCTTCAGCCCAAGGCCTGTGATGGTGCGGACTTCCTTAATGACGTTGATCTTCTTGTCACCGGCCTTCGCCAGGATGACAGTGAACTCGGTCTGTTCCTCAGCCGGGGCAGCAGCAGCAGCGGTCACCGGAGCGGCGGCGGCGGCAACCGGCGCGGCAGCGGAGACGCCCCACTTCTCTTCGAGAAGCTTGGACAGTTCCGCGGCTTCGAGAACGGTCAGGGTTGACAGCTCGTCAACCAGCTTTTGTAGATCGGCCATGTCGTGCAATCCTATTATCTAGACTTTGGTTGGTTCCATGCAAGCCGGATCGTCCGGCCAGCGTCAGGCGTGTGCGTTGCCTGCCATGTGATCACGTTTTCGTGTTCACGCGGCTTCGGCTTCCACCTCATCCTTCTTGGCGTAGGCCCCGAAGACCCGAGCAAGCTGTCCAGCCGGTGCCTGCAGGATGCCGGCGATCCGCGTGGCGGGAGTCGAAATCATCCCCACCAATCTCGCGCGCAGCACATCCAGGCTCGGCAGTTCGGCGAGCGCCTTGATCCCATCCGCGTTGAGCGTCTGAGAGCCGAGCGATCCACCGACCAGAACGAACTTCTCGTTGGTCTTGGCGAACTCGACAGCGGTCTTCGCCACGGCCACGGGATCAGTCGCCCAAGCGAGTGCGACCGGTCCCTTCAGCATTGACTTGATGCCGTCGAACTGGGTCCCATCCAGAGCGAGGTTGGTCAGCCGGTTCTTCGCGACTTTATACGTCGCCCCCGCGGCTCCCATCTTGCGCCTCAGGTCCGTGACCTCGGCAACCGTCAGACCCGCATTGCGGGTGACGACGATCATCGAAGTATCGGCCAGCGCCTGATTGAGCCCGGTGACGAATTCGCGCTTCTCCGTACGGTCCACGTTTCGTCTCCGTTCGACCCACCTTCCCGCCTGGGGCGGAAGGGCAGGTCAGGTTGCCCAAAGACCGTGCGGCTTGCGCCGAACGGTCCGGTTCGCCTGTCCTGGAACCACCAAAGACCCACGGGGACAATGCCCCGGAATTTTTGGCTTCCCCATCTCCCGCGCGCGGACCCGAGGGCCCATTAAGCCTTGCCCAGCGAGGCCGGGCGAAGGGACGAACGGTCTTGGACAGGTTCGGGAAGGCTGAAAAGCCCTCCCTGCCCACCGACCTCGAAGGATAAACCCCGGAGGACGGCGTATCTGGTTAAGCGTGCAGCGAGCTCACATCGACCCGAACGCCGGGCCCCATGGTCGAGCTGACCGACACTTTCTGTACATATGTGCCCTTCGCGCCGGTGGGCTTCGCCTTCACGATCGCATCGGCCAGTGCGCGGGCGTTTTCCAGCAGCTTGTCCGCCTCGAACGACACCTTGCCGATGCCGGCATGGATGATGCCGGCCTTCTCGGCGCGGAATTCCACCTGACCGGCCTTCGCGGCGGTGATCGCGCCCTTGACGTCCATGGTGACGGTGCCGAGACGCGGGTTCGGCATCAGGCCGCGCGGACCAAGCACCTTACCGAGGCGGCCGACGATGCCCATCATGTCCGGGGTCGCGATGCAGCGGTCGAAATTGATCTCGCCGGCCTGGATCTTCTCCGCCAGGTCCTCGGCGCCAACGACGTCGGCGCCTGCGGCCAGGGCCTCGTCGGCTTTGGCACCGCGGGCGAACACGCCGACGCGGACAGTCTTGCCGGTGCCGTTGGGCAGGCTGGTCAACCCGCGGACCATCTGGTCGGCGTGCCGCGGATCGATGCCGAGGTTCATCGACATCTCGACGGTCTCGTCGAATTTCGCCTTGGAAATCGACTTCACCAACGCGATGGCATCGGCCAGCGGGTAGGCCTTGCTATGATCGACCGCCTTCCGGGCAGCCGCGAGACGCTTATTCTTGGCCATTGATCAGCCCTCCACCACGGTGAGGCCCATGGAACGGGCGGAACCGGCCAGCATGCGAATCGCGCCATCGAGGTCGTTGGCGTTCATGTCCTTCATCTTGATCTCGGCGATCTCACGAAGCTGGGTCGTGGTGACCCGCCCGACAGAAGCGCCCTTTCCGACCGTCTGGCTACCCTTGGTGATCCCGGCGGCCTTCTTGAGGAAGTACGTGTTCGGCGGTGTCTTGGTGACAAACGTGAAGCTGCGGTCGGCATACGCGGTGATCACCACCGGTATTGGCATGCCGGGTTCCATCTGCTGGGTGAAGGCGTTGAACTCCTTCACGAAAGCCATGATGTTCAGGCCGCGCTGGCCCAGCGCCGGGCCGACGGGCGGTGACGGATTCGCCTTGCCAGCCGGAATTTGCAGCTTGATATAGCCGACGATCTTCTTCGCCATGTGATCCCTGGTCC
The DNA here is from genome assembly GCA_031291715.1 of Rhodopila sp. Lineage (GTDB taxonomy): Bacteria > Pseudomonadota > Alphaproteobacteria > Acetobacterales > Acetobacteraceae > Rhodopila. The sequence continues at coordinate 4,403 of JARLIN010000090.1, forward strand.
TTATCCAAGGGACCGCGGTGCAAACGACCCCAGCCGCCACGGGGCAGCCGGATGTCTCCCGCGTTCCAAAAGAGGCGCGCATATAGGCGCCGGTGGGCAGGCTGTCCAGCGGAATATTCGACTGCGATACCGGCTTATGCCCGCCATGCGTTTGCTGCGGCGCAGGATTGACGAAACGAACAGGCTGGTGAACATGCAGCCAGAACCTGAGCGCAACCATGGACCAAAAGCCGTGATCCGATCGTCAACCCGCGTTTTCCTGGGCTGCGTCGCCGGCGCGATCGCCGTGCTGGCGTTCCATCAAACGACGCTGCAGGTCTTCTTCTGGTTGGGGTGGGTGCCGCAGGCGGCCTTCCGGATCGCCCAGGTGCCGCCCTTCAATGCGCCGCTGGTCGTCAGTATCACCTTCTGGGGCGCGGTCTACGGCGGGGCATTCGGATTCCTTCTACCCTGGCTCAGAGGACCGCTGTGGCTCAATGGGATGGCGGCCGGTATCGGCGCCATGCTGCTGGCGTGGTTCGTCTTCCTGCCGCTCATGGGGCACGAGGCGGCATTCGGCTGGCAGCCCTGGCCGATGCTACGGTCTGCCATTGCTTATCAGATGTGGGGGATCGGCATGAGCCTTGTGCTGCCCCTGCTGCATCCGCGCCGCCTGGGCGGACGGCAAAGTTCCTGGAACGGACATCGACTTGTGGCCTGACGCCTGATCAGCGTGTATTTCCGAGCGAGGCAACGGAATATGACGGGACATGCGTATGCGGCGTTGGATGATCCTTGGGCTTTTGGCTTCTTTTCTCGCGTGGCCTCCCGCGTTGAGTGCGCGGACTGTCCTGGCAGCGGTGCCGATCTCGCGGATGGATTTGCCCTGGTGGCGTCAACGGCATGAGGCAAAGCTGCAGGAGATCGCGCAGGCGAAACCGGAACTGATCTTCCTGGGCGACTCGATCACCGAGGACTGGGAGCAATCCGGCCCGCCCGAATGGAGAGATTTTGCACCGGCCTGGCGGCGGTTCTACGGCGATCGTCACGCCGTCAATCTCGGGTTCCAGGGCGATACCACCGCGAGCCTTCTCTGGCGCATACGCAATGGCGAAGTCGCGGGCATCGCCCCCAAGGCGGCGGTCGTGCTGATTGGCGCCAACAATCTTGGGAAGGTGCACTGGTCGGCCGAGGATACGGTCGCTGGCATCGACGCCATCATTGACGAACTGCACCAGCGGCTGCCGAAGACGAAGATCCTGCTGCTGGCGGTACTCCCGTCCGATCGCTCGGCGTGGGCCTCGGAGACGACCACGCAGATCAACCAGATGCTCGCAGCGCGATACAAAGGTGACAAATCGGTCAGTTATCTCGACCTGACCGCGATGTTCATGCGCCAGGGCGCGCTGAACCGCGACCTGTTCCTTGATCCGAAGCGGACGCCGCCGGGCGCGCCGCTGCACCCGACGGCTCAGGGACAGGCGCTGATGTCTACGGCGATGGAGCCGATCCTGACGAACATGCTGGGCGACCGGCCGCATTCATAAGCAGAAGATAGGGAGGACCGTCATGGCAAAGGCGTATTGGGTCGCGCGGGTCGATGTGAGCGATCCCGTCGGCTACCAGGAATATGTCGCGGCCAACGCGGCGGCCTTCCGAAAATACGGGGCGAAATTCATCGTCCGCGGCGGGCGGTTCGAGGTGCCGGAGGGCGCGGCGCGGTCGCGCAATGTCGTGCTGGAGTTCAAGGACTACGACACCGCGGTCGCCTGCTACCACTCCCCGGAATACGCCGCCGCCAAGGCGCTGCGAGAGGGGCGGTCGGAGGCCGATGTGCTGATCATCGAGGGGTACGACGGGCCACAACCCGGGTAACGCCGCGACCGGACGAGGACGCCGCTCCGCGACGGGCGCCCCTGGTCGGATCGGCGCGCCCATCACGGCTCGGCGCGTACTCTCAATCCGCGTGATGGCCGGGCGGAGAGTCCGGGCCATCTGCCACGGTACGGTGCTGGATCAGATGGCCCGGACTTTCCGCCGGGCCATGACGGGAGACAGCCTGTGGGTTAATCTTTATCGTGTCCTGCCGCCCGTCATGACATGGCCGGGCGATACGTTCCTGTGACTCAATACTTTGGTTGCGGATCCATTTTCCCCGGCTGACGGCTATTTTGGCGGCACCAAAATCGGGAAATTCATTTGCGAGCACGACGCTGATAAAGCAGGTGATGTGCTGAAGCCCAACGGGCAGGGACGAGCCACACAATGCGCCCGAGAGAATTTCACGCGACCTTGGACGCTTCCTGCGCAGCACAGCAATGTCGATCCTTCGATGGGAGGATGTGCCACATGATGACCGAACGCCGCCCAACTGAATCGCTCCCAATGATCCGAAGTGCGAGCCAAGGTTGCCACCCGTCCGGCACAACCTTCTTGTCTCGCCGGCACGTTCTCTCCGGAGGCATCGCCAGCGCGGCCCTGGCCGGCATTTTGAGCACCGCCGCGCCCGACGCCGCCCGTGCTGCTCAGACGACACTGACACCCGATGCAGCGCTGGACCGGCTGATGATGGGCAACGGCCGCTTCGTCGCCGGCAAGCTCGCTTCGTTCGAAGAGGATCTAACGATCCTGAAGCAGAACAACGTCGCGGGACAGGAGCCTTTCGCTGCGGTACTGTCCTGTGCCGATTCCCGTGTCCCGGTGGAGCTAGCCTTCGACCAAAGCATTGGTCACGTGTTCGCCACCAGAGTTGCCGGCAATATTTGTACGCCGGAAATCATCGCCAGCCTCGAATACGGCGCCGTGGTCCTGGGGACAGCCGTCATTGTGGTGCTGGGGCACAGCGAATGCGGTGCCGTGAAAGCGACCATCGCCGCCAAGGCGGTGCCCGGACAGATCAGCGCGCTATATGCACCCATCCGTCAGGCCGTCGAGCGGGGCGGCCGGAACCTGGAAGCCACCATCAAGGCAAATGCGCAGATTCAGGCCGACCTCCTTCGCACCGCGTCGCCGGTCGTGGCCGACCTGGTGGGCCAGGGGAAACTGAAGGTCGTCGCGGCCTACTATGACATTGGCAGCGGCCGTGTGAGCCTACTTGGCTAGACGCACCGTCAATTGAGCCAGACAGGCGGCGGCGAGAAGATTCCGGACGGCCTTGTTATATCGAATGGCGATCGCATCGTTAGATGGCAGCGTTCCCGCCGGTCATGGCCGAAGTGCGTCCACGAGCACGCGCTGTGCCGGTTCCAGCCGCGCCGCGAGTTCGCCGGCCACCCCGGACGCCTCCAGTAGAGACGCGATCGGGTAGAACGACACCAGGGTGCGTCCGCCCGCGCCCTCGCGTATCAGCACCCTTAACGGCAGGTCGAGCGCGGCTCGCGGCGCCGCCAACATGATCGGCGTGCCGCCTCGCGGGCTCCCGTAGATCAACACCACCGTCGGCGGCATGGCCATACCGACCTGCCGTGCGCCCGCCGCATGATCCACCCGGGCGAATATGGTCATCCCCGCCGCCTCGATCGCCTGCTCCAGGCGTTTGAGCGTCGCCGTGAAGGGCACGGGGCTGATGTGTTCGACGGGACTGGGGAGCAAGGTGCCGACCATGATTGGTCTCCCAGATTTTATTCAGGAATTCCTTTGCTTCGCGGCTACGGCAGCCTACCGGGCTGACCGCACGCCGGACGGTAAAAGGGCGGTGATCGTGGATGCGCGCGCGGCGCCGGCTCTCGTTCTTATCCGGCCGTCAATTGCCGAAAATGCGCCAGCATCCGGTCCGCCTGAGGTGCCACCCCGGTGAAGTGCCGGAAGGCTTCAACAGCCTGGAAGACCGCCACCCCGCCGCCATTCAGCACGCTACCGCCTTTCGCTTTCGCGCTGGCGAGCAACGCGGTTTCCAGCGGGAAATAGACAATATCGGCGACCCATAGCGGCGGTCGCAGCGTCACATCAGGCACCGCCTGACCGGGATATTTCACCATTCCTATCGGCGTCGCATTGATCAGCCCATCCGCCGCCGCGACCGCGCTCTCCAAATCACCGCATGCGACCGCCCGCCCTGCGCCGATCGCACGCGCGTCGTCCGAAAGGTCGTGCAGCAGCGGCAGGACCAGTTGCTTGCAGGGATGGGTGATGTTCAGCCCATTGAAGCTCCGCCGCTGTCAGCAGGTCCGGCAAGGCATCGACACCCAGGCCCAGGGCGGTCAGATCGATTAGCTTGTAGAGATAGCGAAAGCCACCGGCCTTGCCTTCCCGCATGCATTGCGGGCGTGAGAGACCCCTGGATGCCTGTTCCGATCAGGCCAATCAGGTAAGATGGTTTCACTGGGTCACCCCCGGATTGCCTCTGACCCTGAAAGCGTTCGATAGTGCGCGGGATCATACAGCAAGAAACGCATTTTCCGCTTGCGCGGGTGTTCGCCCGCCCGGCGGTAACTAACCGGTTAATCCGCGTCAACGGCATGCGCGATAACGCCGATGGGAACAGGAGGAAGCATGATAACGGAACCCGCGCCGTTCCGCCCAATAGCAGCGGGCTCGCAGCCGGCGAACGACACGCCGTCCTATGGCAGCACGCAGCTGCGCCATCCGACACAGCCGCCCCTCCGCATTCCTCAGACGGTCACCGAGACGACCGGCCCCCGGTTCACGGCGTCGCGTTTTGGGGCGATGGCCGATCTGTCCGTGATGAACGGCAAGCAGGCGCAGGGGGAACGGATCATCGTCCGCGGCCGCGTGGTGGATGAGGACGAGCGGCCGATCCCGAACACCATAATCGAGATCTGGCAGGCGAACGCGGCCGGCCGCTACGACCATCCCGGCGATCAGCATGATGCGCCGATCGACCCGAATTTTCATGGCGGCGGGCGGGTATTTTCAGACGCTGACGGCTGGTATCAATTCACCACGATCAAGCCGGGCGCCTATCCATGGCGCAACCACTACAATGCCTGGCGGCCGAACCACATTCATTACTCGCTGTTCGGCACTGGGTTCGGGCAGCGCGTCGTCACGCAGATGTATTTCCCCGGCGACCCGCTGCTGGCGTTGGACCCGGTCTATTTGTCGGTCCCCGACCAGGCGGCACGGGAGCGACTGATCGCGAGCTTCGACATCGATATCACCTCGCCGGAATGGGCGCTGGGGTACCGGTTCGATTTTGTCCTGCGTGGCCGCAACGCTACCCCAACCGAGCGGGCTTAAGATGCTGGTCGCGACAGCCAACCAGACGATCGGTCCTTACTGGCACTTGATCGAAGACCCGAGCTGGGCCGACCTGACGCGGTTCGGTGCGAGCGGGGAGAAAATTGTTCTGACTGGCACAGTGACCGATGGCGCTGGCTCACTTGTGACCGATGCCGCGATCGAGATCTGGCAGACCAGCCCGAAAGCCTCCGATGCATTCCCAGCTTTTGGGCGCTGCCGTACGGACGGCAACGGCTCGTTTCGTTTCGCGACTTTGAAGCCAGGACCGGTGGCTGGGCTGGGGAATGCGCAACAGGCACCGCATGTAGCGATCGCGATCTTCGCCCGCGGGTTGCTGAAGGCCCTGACGACAAGGCTGTACTTCCAGGACGAGCCGCTGAATGAAACCGACCCCGTCCTGTCCCTGATCGAGGATGCAGCGCGGCGCCGCACGTTGATTGCCCGGCGGGTTTCGTCCGACACCTGGCGGCTTGATATCCGGCTCCAAGGCGACAACGAAACGGTGTTCATGGAGATCTGATGGCAAATTTCATCCCGCCCCTCCCCAAGTCGATCGCGACGGTCTCCCTCAGCGGCACGCTGCCCGAGAAAATGGAGGCAGCCGCCGCGATCGGCTTCGACGGCGTGGAGATTTTCGAAAACGACCTGCTGACCTACGAGGGTTCGCCGAAGGAAATTCGTTACCTGGCGGAAAGCCTCGGACTGACGATCACGTGCTTCCAGCCGTTCCGCGATTTCGAGGCGATGCCGGAACCGCAGCGCAAGCGGAATATGGACCGAGCCGAACGCAAGTTCGACGTGATGCAAGAACTGGGCACCGAACTTCTGCTGGTGTGCAGCAACATCTCACCTGCGTCGATCGACGACGACGCACGCGCGACAGCGGACCTGGCGGAGATGGCGGAGCGTGCACACAGGCGCGGCCTGCGTGTCGGGTTCGAAGCGCTGGCGTGGGGTCGCAACATAAACAAATGGCGGCATGCCTGGCGCATCCTGGAGGCGGCGGACCATCCGGCGCTGGGATTGATCCTCGATAGCTTTCACACCCTGGCGCTAGGAGACGATCTGTCCGGACTGTCGGCGATGCCGGCGGAGAAGATCTTTTTCGCACAGCTTGCCGATGCCCCGCAGCTGTCGATGGATGTGCTGTCCTGGAGCCGGCATTTTCGCAACTTCCCCGGCCAGGGCCAATTGCCGGTCGCAGCATTCGTGCGCGACCTGATTGGCGCCGGTTATCGCGGCCCGCTGTCGTTGGAGATTTTCAACGACGAGTTCCGCTCCGCGCCCGCCAGGCTGATGGCGCGCGACGGACTTCGGTCGTTGCTGCTGGTGGAATCAGAGGCTGGCGCGACCACCCTGCCCGCCGTGCCGCATTTCGATGGTGTGGAGTTTCTCGAATTCGCCGTCGATGAACAATCCGGCCGCCGGCTGTCCGAGACTCTGCGCGGCCTTGGTTTTCATTACGCCGGGCGGCATCGGTCGAAGTCCGTCGACCTGTTCCGTCAGGGCCGGATCAACCTGATCCTGAACAGCGAGCAGGACAGCGCCGCGGCGGAGCATTTCCAGTTCCATGGCCCCTCTGTCTGCGCGATGGCGTTCCGCGTGGATGACGCGAAGCAGGCGGTGCAGCGTGCCGAAGCGCTGCTGTGCCCGCCATGGCAGGAGCCTACCGGCCCCGGGGAGCGTCAGATCCCGGCGGTGCGAGCCCCCGACGGAACGCTGTTGTACCTGGTGGAACCGGCGGCCAATGGATCGACGATCTACGACATCGACTTCCAACTGTTCAAGGAAACTACGCCCGCGCCGCTGTTGACCACCATCGATCATGTCGCTCAGGCCCTGCCGATGGGCAGGATGGACAATTTCGTCCTGTTCTACCGCGCGCTGTTCGGTTTCATGCCGGAGCAGCTTTGGGAAATCGCCGATACGATGGGGCTGATCCAAAGCCGGGCGATGGCAAGCGCGGGGCGGGAGATACGGTTGCCGCTGAACATTTCCGAGAGTCGCGAGACGACGACGGGACGGTTCCTGACGACATTCTCCGGCGCCGGCGTGCAACACATTGCGATGGCCAGCACGGACATTCGTCATACATTGGAACTTCTCGCGGCGCGGGGTGCCCGATTCCTGCCGATCCCCGGGAATTACTACGAGGACATCGAGGCACGCTGGGGCCTGGACAGCGAGCGCCTCGATATGTTGCGTGCACATAATATCCTGTACGACCGCGACGATGGCGGCGAATTCCTGCACGCCTATACCGATCCGTTTGATGACCGGTTCTTCTTCGAGATCGTGCAGCGGATCGGCGGATATCAACTATACGGCGCGGCGAATGCCTCTGTGCGAATGGCGGCGCAAGCGAAGCGTCGCCCCGCACCACCAACATCCGAATTGCCTGCGTAAGGGAAACACGTTAAGCGAACGAGTCCGGGATACTAAAAAAACACAAGGGGGAAATGGAATGACGCCTACCAATACTGGCTTGCTTATCCCGCGCCGCAAGGCCCTGCTCGGCGGTGCCGCCCTGGCTGCCGCGCCGCTGGCCGCGCCGTTCGTCGCGCGCGCCGCCGATACGATCAAGATCGGGTTGCTGCTGGCCAAGACCGGCCAGATCGCCGCGCAGACGGAGTACCTGGCCAACGGCACGTTCCTGGCGCTCGAAGAGCGCAACAACATGATCATGGGCCAGCCCGCCGAACTGGTGTGGCTGGATGAGCCCACCCCACAGGCCGCCACGCAGAACATGCAGAAGCTGGTGCAAGAGAATAAGGTTTGCGCCATTCTCGGCGGCTCCCTGTCGTCCAACGCGCTCGCCGAGGAAGCCACCGCCGCGCAGCTGAAGGTGCCGTTCGTGTGCGACAACGCCGCGGCGACAGAGATCAGCGGCAAGAACTGCAACCGCTATACTTTCCGGTTGAACACGCCCGTCGCCGTGCAATCGCGGATGCTGGCGCCGTTCGCGCTGACCTACGGCAAGAAGTGGTATCACATCACCGCATCCTATGCGTTCGGTCAGGACATCCTGCGGTCCTCGCGCGAGCTGCTGAAGGCGGCTGGCGGCACCGAGGTCGGCTCTGATGAAGTGCCGCTGAACACCGCTGACTTCAGCTCTTTCATCCTGAAGATCCGTCAGGCGAAGCCTGATGTGGTCGTGGGCGGCCTGTCCGCCGGCGATCTGTCCACCTTCCTGAAGCAGTGGAACGAGCTTGGCATGAAGGGCAAGATTCCCTTCGTGGAGATCGCCATCGGCGATACCGACATCTGGGCCGTCGGGCCGGAAGCGGCGAGCGGCACGTTCACCAAGATGTGGTATTACAAAAATCCCGACAACACGCCGGAAGAAAAGGCCTTCGCCGCCGACTACGAGAAGAAATACGGCAAGCCGGCCGCGGACAAAGCCTGGATGGGCTGGATCACCGCCCGTTCACTGTTCGAATCGATCGATGCGGCGAAATCGCTTGAGCCGATGGCGATCATCGAAGGGCTGGAGGCCTGGAAAGTCCAGTCCGGCAAGACGTCCTACAGCTACCGCAAGTTCGACCACCAGATGCTGGTGCGGAACCTGGCGGTATCGGTGAAGGACAAGATCACCGACAAGTGGGACTATTTCGACGTCAAGGCGACGCTGCCGGAGAATGTCTCCGAGCTGGACGCGGTCTTCGGCACGCCAGAGGAAATCGGCTGCAAAATGGGCTGACAAAGAGCGCGCGCTGACCGCACTCTAACTGTCATGGCCGGGCGTGTCCCGGCCTCCGCACACGATCCGACTGGAGGAAGATGGCCGGGACACGCCCGGCCATGGCGATAAAAGTGCAATGCCGGAACATACCGGGGAGGCCTGAAGAGATCATGCTGGAAATCTTACTGTCCCAGATCGTGAGCGGCTTGGTCCTGGGCGGTCTCTACGTCCTCATTGCCATTGGCCTGTCCATCATCTTCGGCCTGCTGGGCATCGTTAATTTCGCCCACGGTGCGTTCTTCACGCTGGGTGCCTATCTGGCGCTGACTCTGTATCAATACTTCGGCTGGCCCGCCGTCATCTTCGCGCCGTTCATCGTCGGCGCTTTCGGCATGGTCGCGGAACGACTGCTGATCCGTCGCCTGTACGACAAGGAACCGCTGATCAGCCTGATCGTCACCTTCGCCCTGGCACTGCTGATCGAAGCCTCGGTCCGCCTGATCTATGGCGGAATCGGACAACCGTTCAGCCCGCCGCCGTTACTGAGCGGCTTCCTGATCTGGGGGCCGATCCTGATCACGAAATACCGCTTCAGCGTGCAGCTGACGACCGCGACACTTCTTCTCCTGCTATGGCTGTTCCTGGAGAAGACGCCGTTCGGCCGCATCCTCCGCGCCGGCTCCCGCGACCCCGAAATGGTCGGCCTGCTGGGCATCAACCTCCCGCGCGTGCTGACCTGGGTGTTCGGCATCGGGTGCGCCATCTCCGGCATCGCCGGCGTATTGGCCGCGCCGCTGTGGACCATTACCCCCGCAATGGCGACCAACGCGATCATGCCGGCCTTCGTTGTCGTCGCGATTGGCGGCCTGGGATCATTCGCCGGCGCTGTCATCGCCGGCCTGCTGGTCGGTGTGGTGATCGCCCTGACCATCCAGTTCTACCCGCCGGCATCCGGTGCGGTGATGTATCTCTTCATGGCCCTGATGCTGCTGCTGCGACCGCGCGGCTTGCTGGGTGAGCGGTGGGAGCGCTTCGAATGACCAACGCAATCCGCCATCCTGTCCTGCTGGTCTTCGTCGTCCTTCTCGCATTGACCGGGCTGTGGCACCTGATCGGTGCACCGATCACGCTGATCACACAGATCGCCATCTATACGCTTTACGGGGCGGGCGTATGCATGCTGGTCAGCTACACCGGCCTGGTGCCGTTCGGCGCCTCGGTATTCTTCGGCTGTGCCAGCTATGCGGTCGCCTTCGTCATGCTGCGCGGCGCCCCGAACGAGATCGTGGGGCTGATCTTCTGCGTCGCGTTCTCGCTGGTATTGGCGGCGGTCATCGCGCTGATCATCCTGCGCCGGCGCGGCCTGTATTTCTCGCTGCTGACGTTGGCCTTCTCCCAGATCGCATTCGAGATCGCCTACAAATGGACCGATGTAACAGGCGGGGAAAACGGCCTGCAAGGCGTTCCTCGCCCGCTATTCACCAGCGACTGGTCATTCCATGCCTTCGCTATCGTAACCGTCTGCCTGGGCATCGGGCTGCTGTGGCGCATCGCGCACGCGCCGTTCGGCCGGTCGCTGCAGGCGCTGCGTGACAACGAGCAGCGCGTGCAAAGCCTGGGTTACGACACGTTCCGGCTGAAATTCGTTTCGTTCGTTATCATGGGTGGAATCGTCGGCTACGCCGGCGGGTTGCTGGCATTCATGATCAAGGGTGCCTATGCCGACAATCTGAGCTGGCAGCACGCCGGTGACTCGCTCCTGATGGCGGTGCTGGGCGGGGTGCACCACTTCCTCGGCCCACTCTGGGGCGCGATTGCGTTCATCCTGCTGGAGGACCGACTGTCGGCAATCACCGAAAGCTGGTGGCTGATCTTCGCGCCGATCGTGATCCTGTTCGCACTGGCCTCGCCCGAGGGCATCCAAGGCCTGGTGTTCCGCCTGATGCGCCGTGACGATTGGACGCTGACGCGCAAACGGATTCCGGCGCGGCCGGCGCAGATCAAGCCGTATCTCGCCGGCGGCACCAAGCTGGACCCGACGAAGCCGATCCTGACCGTGACCGGATTGCACAAGCGGTTCGGCTCGCTGGTGGTAGCGACGGACCTGAACCTGGACGTCTTCCCCTACCGCCTGCACAGCTTCATCGGTCCGAACGGCGCCGGGAAGACCACGTTCTTCAACATGCTGACCGGCATTCTGAAATCAAACGCCGGGACGATCATGTTCGACGGCCACGACATCACCAGCCTGCCGGTGCACAAGCGCATTCGCCTCGGTGTCAGCCGGTCGTTCCAGATCCTGAGCGTGTTCCGCAACCTGACGGCATTCGAAAACGTGCGCGTCGCCGTCCAGGCCCAGGACAAGCGAAGCTGGGGCCTGTGGCGCGATGCCTATGCTTACGATGACCTCAATGCCCGCACCTGGTCGCTGCTGGCCGCCGTCGGGCTTGAGGATCGGGCGGCGGAACCTTGCGCCAATCTCGCACACGGGCAGCAGCGGCTGCTGGAAATCGCCATCTCGCTGGCGACCGATGCCAAGTTGCTGTTGCTGGACGAGCCGCTGGCCGGCCTGGCCGAGGCCGATCGGCAGGTGGTCGGCGCACTGATCCGGAAGTTGGCCGATACCCACGCCGTGCTGTTGATAGAGCATGATATCGACCGCGTGCTGGCGCTGTCGGATCGCATCACCGTGCTGCACCAGGGCCGCCTGATCGCAGATGGCAAGCCGGCCGAAGTCGGCAGCAATCCGGATGTCGTCACCGCCTACCTCGGCGCTGAACGCATCATCCCGCCGGCCGCGCCAACGGATGCGGATCGCGCGGCACATGCCGCCAGCAAGCCGATCCTGGTGGTGGACAAGCTACGTGCCGGCTACGCGGGCAGCGTGGTCCTGGAAGACCTCAGCCTGATTGTCCACGAGGGCGAGGCCGTCGCCCTTCTCGGCCGCAACGGCGTCGGCAAAACCACGACATTGCGTGCGATCACCGGGACGGTGCGGTCGAGTTCCGGACAGATCACCCTGAATGGCGGGGAGATCACCAACGCGCGTCCCTACGAGATCAACCAGAAAGGCATCTCGCTGGTGCCAGAGGGTCGGCGGCTGTTCCCCAACCTGACGGTGCTGGACAATCTGCGGCTAGCGATGCGCGAGGGCGGCCCGTCGCTGGAGGACGTGTACACGCTGTTCCCGAAACTGAAGCTGCTGCAACGATCCAAGGCCGAGAGCCTGTCGGGTGGGGAGCGGCA
>JARLIN010000007.1 GCA_031291715.1 Rhodopila sp.
CCGCCTTTCGCCCGGTCCAGGATCAGCACCATCCCAACATAGGACCGCCCGGACAGCCTGTGCTGCGGGCGGGAGAACACCCCCGCAATCCGGTCCAGGTCATACCGCGCCGAGAATCCGTCACTCGCCACGAGCGCCCGCCCGCGCACGGTCCGGCCCATCGCCGCCGTCGCCGTATAGACCGTCATGGCAGCCGCCCCGTGCAGGCGGCCTGGATACACTGCTCCATCGACAGCAGCACCGGCGTGTAGCCGTAACCGCCCAGGATGTTCGTCAGCTTGGCCGAGTTCGTCGCCAGGCGCTTCCAGCCGTTCGCCTCGGCCAGTTCGCGCGCGTAGCTCTGGTAGAAGCACATGCCGGACAGCACCATCGCGCCCGAAGCCTCGATTCGCGCCGTCAGACCCATCCGGTCCGCATCCGGCTTCACCTGTGGACTGGTCACCGCCAGCAGCGGCACCACGACGCGCCTTCCGTCCAGCCGATCGGCCAGCATCTGCATCTCCAGCAGCGACAACTGCGGGGCGGAGAACACCACCACGTCCACCACGTCGCCGCTGACGGCGTATTCCGCCAGCAGGGCCGCGACGTCATCCCGCCCGACCTTCACGGGCGAAGGCGGCGCACCGTCGAACGCATCGGCGGCTTCCGGGGTGACACCCTCGATATGGAACATCGCGACGCTGCCGAAACTCGCCATCGCCGCGCCGAAATGTTTCAGCTCGTCCGATCCCGGCACGCGGTCGAAGCCCGCGATCACCGGCACGCGCCAGTAGCCCCCGGCGAGGCGGCCGACGACGCCGCCCAGCGCGCCCCATTCGTGCAGCGCGGTCGGGGTCCAGGTCGCCTGGATCAGCAAGGACCCGCGGCGGCATTCGTCCAGATGGTAGCCGTAGCGCGGGGTGAAGCCGGTCAGGCCGGCCGCCAGGGCAGATGGGCCGCCCTCGAAATTGGACCGGGCGCCGAGAACCGAGTTGCAATAGATCGTCACCCCGGTGTCGCCGAATGCCATGTGCTCGCCCCGAACCGGCGGCATGATGGTCTGGTAGTTGATGCAGGTGTTGGTCATCAGCACGCCGAGCGCCTCGAACGCATCGCTGGCGCGGCGTTCCAGGACGACCATCCAATCCCGCTGTTTCAGCCGGGTGGCGGCGCCGAAATCCGTCCCCCGCGGGTCGGTGATGGTCGGGATGCGGACGCGGCGATCGGCCGGCGGCATCGCGGCGAAGCGCTCCAGGAAGGCGACCCCCGTTTCGCCGAGCGATTCGGTGTCCGCCATGATGTGGGCCTGCTGCACGGGGACCAGGTCCCGCGCGCCCAGGTAGCGTCCCACGCGTATCTGGTGCTGGACCGCCCATTGCCGCGCGGCGCCCATTTCGCCGCGAAGCATGGCTTCGGCCTCATCGTGAACGTGCATGACGGGTCCTCTGGGTTAGCGGCGGATCACGCATGGGATGATGGCTTGCTGTCAACATCACGGACTTGCGATGGCCAACGTGGGTTGCATTGTGCAATTCACTGCCCTATGTGACTTTCATATTGAAAGTCGTAGCCATGCAGCACACCAGCTTCAGCGCCATGCAATGCCCCGTCGCCAACAGCCTGGAACGCGTCGGCGAATGGTGGAACATCCTGATCCTGCGCGACGCCTTCCAAGGGGTGACGCGATTCGACCAGTTCCGGAAAAGCCTGGGGATCGCGCCGAACATCCTGTCGCGCCGCCTCCGCGGCCTGGTGGAGGCTGGGTTGCTTGAGAAATCCCGCTACAGCGAACGCCCGCCACGCGACGAGTACGTGCTGACCGAACGCGGACAGGATTTCCGACCTGTGCTGTGGGCGCTGCTCGCCTGGGGCAACAAGTATTTCGCGCCGGATGGAGACATCGTGGTGCTGGTCGATAGCACCACCGGCCTGCCGGCCGATCCGGTGATGATGGATGGAAACAGCGGCAAGCGGCTGGATCAGGCCGCAGTTCGCTCCGTTCGGCAAAATAACGAAGACAGGAGACAGTCATGACCACCGCCGTGTTGGAACGCGCGCCGGACGCCCCCGTTCGGACGAGACCTCGTAACCTGCGGAAGCCGCTGGTGTTAGGCGCAGCCTTGCTGATCGGTGCCGGCGTGGCCTGGTACGGCTACGACTGGTGGACCGTCGGGCGCTTCATCGAAAGTACCGACGATGCCTATGTCGGCGGCGACGTCACGGTGATGGCGCCGAAAGTCTCAGGCTTCATCACGCAGGTTGCGGTCGCGGACAACCAGCCGGTCCACGAAGGCGACCTGCTGATCCGGCTGGACGATCGCGACTACCGCGCAGCCTTGTCCCGGGCCGAGGCGATGGTGGCGGGCCAGCAGGCAACGCTGGCGAACCTGGATGCAAGGCGACGGCTGCAGATGTCGGTGATCGCCGAGACGCAGGCCGGAATCGCCGCGGCGGATGCCGAGACGGTGCGCACCCGTGATGACCAGGTCCGGTACCAGGCGCTGTCGCGAACCGCCGCAGCGTCAATTCAATCATTTCAGAAGGCCGATGCCGACTACAAGCAGGCTGTCGCGGGCGGGGAAAAAGCCCGAGCGGCGTTAGATGCGGCGCAGCGTCAGCTTGACGTGATCGATACGCAGAAGCAGCAGACGCAAGCGGCGCTGGATGCGGCGATCGCCGACCGCGACACGGCGCGTCTGAACCTCGGCTACACCGAATTGCGCGCCCCCTTCGATGGCACGGTCGGCAACCGCTCGGCCCGCACCGGCGCCTTCGCCGGGGTCGGGTCGCAGTTGATCGCCATCGTCCCGGCGCGCGGGCTATGGGTGGACGCGAACTTCAAGGAAAACCAGCTCGCGCATATGCAGGCCGGCGAGGCAGCGGAGATCCACGCCGATGTGCTGCCCGGCGTGACGTTCCACGGCCATGTCGCCAGCCTGGCGCCGGCCACCGGCGCGCAGTTCAGCGTGCTGCCGCCGGAAAACGCGACCGGCAATTTCACCAAGATCGTGCAGCGCGTGCCGGTGCGGGTCCTGCTCGATGACGACGGCTCCGCCCTGGGCCGGTTGCGTCCGGGTCTGTCGGTCGTCGCCGACATCGATCTGCGAGATTCAAAATGAGCGGCGCGATGGAGTTGACCATGGCGCGGAAGGTGTTCGCCTTCGCGACCATGAGTGTGGGATTCTTTATCGCGTTGCTGGACATCCAGATCGTTTCCGCCTCCTTGCGCGATATCGGCGGCGGCCTGTCCGCCGGATCGGATGAGGTCGCGTGGGTACAGACCAGCTACCTTATTGCCGAGATCATTGTCATCCCACTGTCCGGGTGGCTGTCGCGGGTGATGTCCACACGCTGGCTGTTCAGCATCTCGGCCGCGGGGTTCACGATCACCAGCCTGCTATGCGGCTGGGCGTGGGATATCCAAAGCATGATCATCTTCCGCGCGCTGCAAGGCTTTCTGGGCGGATCGATGATCCCGACGGTGTTCACCACGGCGTTCTTTTACTTCAAGGACCATCAGCGGGTGATCGCGGCGGCGACGATCGGGGCCTTATCCTCGCTGGCGCCGACGCTGGGGCCGACGGTTGGCGGGTGGATCACCGACAACTACTCCTGGCACTGGCTGTTCTTCGTCAATCTGGTGCCGGGGATTTTCATCACTGTTGTCGTGCCGATCCTGGTGAAGATCGATAGGCCGGATCTTTCGTTGCTTCGCGGCGCGGACTATTTCGGCATGGCGTTGATGGCGGTGTTCCTGGGATGCCTGGAATATACGCTGGAGGAAGGGCCGCGGTGGGACTGGTTCGGCGATGAGACCATCCGGGCGACAGCATGGATTTCGGGCGTGGCGGGGGTGGCGTTCATCTGGCGCAGCCTGACATTCAGCCGGCCAGTGGTCGATCTGCGGGCCCTGACCAGCCGGAATTTTGCGTTGGGCTGTTTCTTCTCCTTCATGACCGGAATTGGCATTTTCGCGACGATCTATCTGACTCCGCTGTTCCTTGGGCGGGTGCGCGGGTTCAGCGCGTTGCAGATCGGGCTGGCGGTGTTCTCCACGGGGACTTTCCAGGTTATGGCGATCCCGTTCTATACCTACCTCGCGCGCAGGATCGACTTGCGCTGGCTGATGATGTTCGGCCTGGCGTGTTTCACCCTCAGCATGTGGAACTTCACCCCGATCACACATGATTGGGGCTGGCGGGAACTGCTGGTGCCGCAAGCGTTCCGTGGATTCTCCCAGCAATTCGCGGTGGCACCGACGGTGACGCTGACGTTGGGCGTGCTGTCGCCGGACCGGTTGAAGCTGGCGTCGGGGCTGTTCAACCTGATGCGGAATCTGGGCGGCGCGATCGGCATCGCCTTGTGCGGCACGATCCTGAACGACCGCACCAACCTGCATTTCCTGCGGCTGGCGGAGCATCTGAACAACACCAACACGGCGATGGTGGACATGCTCGCCCGGGTTGGCGCGCGGGCGGCCGCGCTCAGCGGCGGCGACGGGGTGATGGGGCACGCCATCGCGCTGCGGGAACTCTGGAACCTGACGATGCGGGAGGCGCAGACGCAAACGTACGCCGATGCGTTCCTGGTTCTGATGTTATGCCTGGGCCTCGCCACCGTGATGGTGCCGCTGCTGCGAAAGGTGGCGCCGCCGAAAGCGCCGGTGGCCGACGCGCACTGAGGTGGCGCGTTCGCGGGCGATGGCGTACATCGCGGACCAAGGGGCCCTGCCCGCCCCGACCTAGGGAGCCTGCCGTCCGTGACCCAGTATATCCTTACGCTGTCCTGCGAGAACCGCCCCGGGATCGTCGCCGCCGTGGCGACCGCCATCTTCGAGCACGGCGGCAACATCCGGGAGGCCCAGCAGTTCGACGACACCGAAAGCGGCCGCTTCTTCGCCCGCATCGTGCTGGACCACCCCGAGAACCGCCTTGACGTGACCAAGCTGACCGAAGCGCTGGGCGCGGTGGCGGAGCGGTTCGCGATGACATGGTCCTTGCGGGATCGCGCGAAGCTGCACCGCGTGATGTTGCTGGTTTCCAAGTTCGATCACTGCCTGACCGACATCCTGTATCGCTGGCGGATTGGCGAATTGCCGATGGAGGTGACGGCGGTGGTCGCCAACCACCCGCGCGAGACCTACCAGCACGTCGATCTCGACGGCATCGCGTTCCACTATCTGCCGGTCACCAAGGCGACCAAAGCCGAGCAGGAAGCGCGGATCTGGGATCTGGTGCGGACGACAGGAACCGACATGGTGATCCTCGCCCGCTACATGCAGGTGCTGTCGGACGACCTCGCGGGCAAGCTGGCGGGGCGCTGCATCAATATCCACCACTCGTTCCTGCCCGGGTTCAAGGGTGCCAAGCCGTATCACCAGGCGCATCAACGCGGGGTGAAGTTGATCGGTGCCACGGCGCATTATGTGACGGCCGATCTCGATGAGGGGCCGATCATTGAACAGGACGTCGAGCGGATCAGCCATGCCGCCTCGCCGGACGACCTGGTGCGTCAGGGGCGTGACATCGAGCGCCGGGTGCTCTCGCGTGCGCTGCGGTGGCAGCTGGACGGGCGGATCCTGATCAACGGGAAACGCACGGTGGTTTTCCGGGACTGAGACCACCCGCCGAGCAGGGGGATGTCGGGCGGTCGCGTCACCGCCGCCTCACCGTTCGCCTTACCGTCACGTCACCGTTCGCGCCACCGTTCGCGTCATGGCCCGGCGACAGCCCGGGCCACCTGATCCCGCACCGTGCTGCTGCAGATGGCCCGCGCTGTCGCCGCGCCATGACGAGGACCAGTGGTGACAGATGGGGCGAGCTGTCGCCGGGCCATAACGAGGGGCAGTGGTGGCAGGCCCTTGCGAGTGCGCTGCGAAATGGCCAAATCACAAACAGAACGCTCCGGCCGGATGGAAAGCGTCGGCTGACCGTAGGTCATCCAGGGACGCTCGCCCAAGCGCCGTCAGTCTGTCGCGTGGAATGCGCGACGAGGGGGAAGAATGCCCTGGAGACGCATCGGTGTGCCAATTGCCGTTATCCTGGCCTGCCTCATCGTGGTGGGGCGCGCCGGCAGCCTCGTGGTCGATTGGGCGTGGTTCTCGACGGTCGGGTATGCCGAGGTATTCTGGACGGTCATCGCGACAAAAGCCGTCCTTTTCACGGCCGTCTTCGCGGTATCGACCTCGCTTCTCTGGGCGAACGGCATACTGTCATTACGGTTCGCGCGGCATCAGCGACTCCGGCTTTCGGCAGCGCTCGACTCTGGCTTCCCGACAGTCCGGGTGTTGCGCGAGACGCCGATCGAGCTGATAGGACTTGCGTCCCCGCTGTTGCCGTGGCGTTTGATCATCCTGACAGTCGCCCTCGTCATGGGACTATTTATCGCGATGGGCGAGATCGGCAACTGGGACCTCATCCTCCGGTATCTCTACCAGGTACCATACGGCCAGAACGATCCACAATTCGGCAAGGACATCGGCTTCTACCTTTTCTCGTTGCCGGTATACGTTGCGGCCCGGAACTGGATTCTATTGGTCCTGGGCGTAAGCACCCTCATGGCCGGAGCCATTTACTTTCTGCACGGCGAAATCAATCTGGAACGCCGGCCCTGGTACATTTCGTCCGCCGCCATCGCACACGGTTCCGTCCTGCTGGGGTTCTATTTCGCGGTGAAGGTGTGGTCCTATGCGTTGGACCGCTTCCTCCTGCTGTATAACGACAACGACGTCGTGGTCGGGGCAAGCTACACCGATGTCCATGTCGGGCTGCCCGTTCTCTGGCTCCTTATCTGCCTTGCCGCTGTCGCTGCCCTCATTGCATGGGCCAACGTGCGGCTGCGGACATACAGGCTTGCCATCGCGGCGGTCGCGCTGGTGTTCGGCGGCTCGCTCATTTCCTCCGAGCTGTTCCCTGGACTGTTCCAACGCTTCTTCGTGAAGCCAAGCGAACTTCAGTTGGAGGCGCCGTACATTCAGCGGAACATCGCTCTCACCCGGGAGGCTTACAACCTTCAGCAGATCGTGGTGAAACCATTTCCCGTGGAACAAGGGCTGAGCTTCCAGTCACTGCAGGACAACCGCGGGACCATCGACAACATCCGGCTGTGGGACTGGCAGCCGCTGATGGACACCTACGCGCAACTGCAGGAGATCCGCACCTATTACAAATTCCTCGATGTGGACCTCGATCGCTACCAGATCGGCGGCGCTTATCAGCAGGTGACACTCGCAACGCGGGAGCTCGCGCCTTCGCTGTTGGCAGCCAACGCCCAGACCTGGGTCAACCTGCATCTGCTGTTTACCCACGGCACCGGGGTCGTCATGTCCCCCGTCACCCAGAAGTCCGCGGAAGGGCTGCCGAATTTCTACTTGAAGGACATTCCGCCGGTCGCCTCCGACGGGGCTCCGGCCGTGACCGAGCCGCGCGTCTATTTCGGACAAAGCACCAACGGCTACGTGATCGTCAAAGGCAGCACACCAGAATTCGACTATCCCAAGGGAAAGGACAATGTCTACGCAACGTACGAAGGCAGGGACGGTATTCCGATCGGGGGGACGGCCTGGAAGACGCTGTTCGCCTGGTATTTCGACGACGTGAATATCCTGCTCAGCCGCTATATCACCGGCGAGAGCAGGATTTTGCTTCATCGCAACATACGGGATCGGGTGCAGACGCTTGCACCGTTCCTCCAACTGGATCGCGATCCTTATATAGTGATCAGCGATGGCCGCCTCTATTGGATGCAGGACGCGTACACCACGAGCTGCTGGTTCCCGTACGTCCAGCCGCAATCTGACGGCGATACCAACTACATCCGCAATTCGGTCAAGGTGGTGATCGACGCCTACAACGGGACCACCGCATTTTATGTTGCGGATCCGGCCGATCCGGTCGTCGCGACCTACCAGCGCATCTTCCCCGCGCTGTTCAAGCCGTTCGCTGCAATGCCGCCGGATCTGCAAAGGCACATCCGCTACCCGGAGGACCTGTTTCACATCCAGGCTCTGCAGTACCGCGCCTACCACATGGACGCGCCTGAAGTTTTCTACAATCGCGAGGATCTCTGGCAGTTTCCGCGTGAGCCGACCGCGCCCGATGGCGGCGACCGCCCCAACGCCGCCAGGATGGCGCCTTACTACATCATGATGCGCCTGCCCGGTGAGCCGCGCACCGAGTTCTTCCTCATGCTACCAATGGTGCCGAGCCAGCGGGAGAACATGATCGCCTGGCTGGCGGCGCGCTGCGATCTGCCCGACTACGGGAAACTCATTGTCTATGAGTTCCCCAAGGACAAACTCGTTTACGGGCCGTTCCAGATAGAGGCGCGAATCAACCAGAACACCAATATTTCGCAGCAAATCTCTTTGTGGAATCAGATGGGCTCGCGGGTCATTCGCGGCAATCTTCTGGTCGTGCCGATCGAGAATTCGATCCTGTATGTGTCGCCCCTGTATCTTCGCGCGGAGTCAGGGCAGCTGCCGGAACTCAAACGGGTGATCGCGGCCTATGGTGACCGGGTGGTCATGGAGGAGACCCTACCCGCGGCTCTGGCCGCGCTGTTCAAGGAGTCCGTGCCGGTTGCCACCTTACCGGCACCCGGTGAAACCACCGCCCCGGGCCCCGCGGACGAGCGAGCCCGCGAGGCGCTCGGGCATTATGAGCGGGCGCTCGACCGCCTGAAAGCCGGGGATTGGGGCGGCTTTGGTGCCGAACTGGACGCTCTGCGGCCGCTGCTCGAGGAACTGAGTCGCCAGGCATCCAGGCATTAGCCCGGTACGACCCCCCGTAATCGCCCGCCGACCGTCCGGGCCATCTGCCGCCCCCCTCGTCATGGCCCGGCGGCAGTCCGGGCCATCTGCCGCCCCCCTCGTCATGGCTCGGCGGCAGGCCGGGCCATCTGCCACCGCGCGGTACTGGTTCGGGCGACCCGGACTACCGCCGGGCCATGACGGGGGGGATCGGATGTGGTTGCACAAGGCCGCCCATATAGGATACCCCCCCTATCCATGACCCACACGATCCGTGAGAAGCAGAAACTCCTGGCCCGCGTCCGCCGCCTGCGTGGGCAGATCGAGGCGATCGAGCGCGCCCTCGACAGCGAGTCCGGCTGCGAACAGGTCATGCACCTGATCGCCGGCGCCCGCGGTGCCATGGCCGGCCTGATGGCGGAGGTCGTCGAAGACCACGTCCGTACCCATCTGGTCGATACCGAAACCCATCCCGGCAGCCTGAACACAGACGCCGTCGAGCAGTTGCTCGAAGTCGTCCGCACCTACCTGAAATGAGGCCGCATATGGAACCGCACAGCCATATCTTCCTCGGCGAAGGCCACGAGCACGCTGAAAAGCGCACCTGGGGCGTGATCTGGCTCTGCGGCGCGATGATGGCGCTGGAGATCGTCGGCGGCCTGCTGTTCGGCTCGATCGCCCTGGTGGCGGACGGCCTGCACATGAGCACGCATGCCGGCGCCCTCCTGCTGGCCGCCCTGGCTTATCGCTACGCACGCCGGCACGCGACCGATGCGCGGTTCACCTTCGGGACCGGGAAACTGGGCGACCTGGCGGGGTTCACCAGCGCGATCGTGCTGGCGATGATCGCACTTCTGATCGGATGGGAGGCGGTCAGCCGCTTCCTCGCCCCGGTCCCGATCGCGTTTTCGGAGGCGATTCCGATCGCCTGCCTTGGCCTGGGGGTGAACATCGTCAGCGCCTGGCTGCTGGGCGGCGGACATCACCATCATCACCACCATGCGCATGAGGAGGGCCACACGGTCGAACTGGGCGGAGCCAAGCTCAAACTCGAAATCCACGAGGACGGGGTGCCGCCTCGCTTTCGGGTGCCGGCCACGGTTCCTGCGGACCAACTTTGGGCGGAAACGGTGCGGCCCAGCGGCGCCCGCCAGCGGTTCGCGTTCACTCAGGTTGCCGGCGTGCTGGAAAGCGTCGATGAAATCCCCGAACCGCACGCGTTCACCGTCAACCTTCATCTTGGCCCATCCGCCGCGTCCGTTGCGTTCGAGGAGCACGCCCATGACGCCGCGCACCGCGACAACAACATGCGCGCCGCGATCATCCACGTCATGGCGGATGCCGCCGTCTCCGTATTGGTGATCGTCGGCCTGCTGCTCGCCCGAACGTTCGGCTGGCTGTGGATGGACCCGCTGGCCGGGATCATCGGCGCCTGCGTCATCGCGAGCTGGGCCTATGGACTGGTGCGCGACACCGGTCGCATCCTGCTCGATATGAATCCCGACCGGCCGCTGACCGAGCGGCTGCGGCGGGAAATCGAGGCCGATGGCGACCGGCTGACGGATTTGCATGTCTGGCGCCTCGGCCCGGGGCATCTCGGCGCCGTGCTATCCGTGGTAACGAAGCAGGATCGCCGGCCGGACGACTATCGGCAGCGGTTGCGGCATTTCGCGTCGCTCTCCCACATCACCATCGAGGTGCAATCCCTTTGACCTCCGACCCCACCGCCCGGTTGCGCCAGTTCGCGGATCTGCTGCTGCGCTGGAACACGACGCTCAACCTGATCGCGCCGCGCGATGCGGACGTGGTGTGGGACCGGCACATCGCGGACTCGCTGCAACTTGTGCCGCTGATGCCGGTGGGGATCGAGCGCGCGGTCGATCTGGGGACCGGCGGCGGGTTTCCCGGGCTGGTGCTTGCGATTGCCACCGGGGTTCCGTTCGACCTGATCGAGTCCGACCGGCGCAAGGCGTCCTTCCTGCGGACGGCGGTGCTGGAAACCGGTGCGCCCGCCACGGTGCATGCCTGCCGGATCGAGGACGCCCCGGTCCCTCCGGCGGGTCTGGTCACTGCGCGGGCATTGGCCCCCCTGCCCCGTTTATTGCCGCTGGCTGCCCGGTTCCTGACGGCGGACGGTGCCTGCCTGTTCCTGAAGGGGGCGAAAGTGGACGACGAACTGACAGCGGCGGAAAAGGAATGGGCGATGACGGTCAGCCGCGTACCAAGCAAGACAAGCGCGGATGGGGTGATCCTGCGGATAACAGAACTGCACGCGCGATAGACCAAGGCGCCTCGCGCCTTTCCGATCCCTGGATGCTCCCAATCCCGCTTTAGGCATGATCGCGTCGCGCCGAATGTCCAACGCGCGTGAATCATGCGATCAAACAAAGAATTTCGCCAGCTCTCGCCGGCCATGACGGGGAGGCGCGGACCTGGTCTTTCCAGTCAGCCTGAACCGCTCCAAACGCCGTCATATGAGATCGGCGGGAGGCAGCCACAGCACCTGGCCGATGCGGTCGGCCCCCGCCGCGATCATCGCCAGCCGGTCGAATCCCAGCGCAATGCCGGCGCTGGGCGGCATGCCGTGCTCGAGGGCAGCGAGGAAATCCTCATCCAACGCCCAATCCGGACCATACAAGGCCCGCCGCCGGTCCCGGTCCGCTACGAAGCGAGTGCGTTGCTCCACCGGATCAGTCAGCTCGACGAACGCATTGGCCAGTTCGATACCGCAGACGAATAGTTCGAACCGCTCGGCGACTCGCGGATCGGCCGGGGCGCACCGCGCAAGGGCAGCTTGCGCGGCGGGCCAATGGGTCAGGAAGGTCGGATACTGGCGGCCGAGATGCGGCTCGATCCGTTCCAGCAGCAGGCGGAAAAACAGGTCTTCCCAGGTTTCGCCTGCCCGCAGCCTTGCGCCCGCGGCATCCGCCAGCGCACCGGCATCCTCGCCGATCGACAGGAGGTCAACGCCGACATGGCGGTGGAACGCTTCGGCCACCGTGAGGCTTTCGTACCGGGACAGGTCCGTGGTGATGCCCCGGCAGCGGACGACCGGTGGCAGAACCGACCGCAGGAGCTCGGCCGTTTCGCTGATCAGCCCGTCCATGCCGGCGCCTGGCCGGTACCATTCGAGCATAGTGAATTCGGCCGCGTGCAGAGCACTCCCCTCGCCGTTCCGCCAGACCCGGGCGAACTGGAAGATCGGGCCAGCCCCCGCCACAAGCAGCCGCTTCATCGCGAATTCCGGGCTCGTGTGCAGCCAGAGGCTTTCCCGCCTGCCGTCGGGATGCTCTCGGGCCGTGGCAAAGGCGCGCAGATGCACTTCCTCGCCTGGTGCGGGAACCGCGTAGGGGGTTTCGACTTCCATATAGCGGCGGTCATGGAAGAACCCGCGAACCGCACGGGTAAGGTCCGCTCTGCGTCGCAGGAACGGCAGACGGGCAGCGAGGCTTTCGGGATGCCAGACAGGTAGGGCCATGCCGGGATGTTTACCGCTGCGGACGCCCCGGCGTCACGTTACCGCGAAGCCGCCACGCAGCGGCCTCGGTTGCTCCCAATATAGTTAGGGTCGAGAAAAGAAAGGCAAGCACCATGGGCCTGATACTGCTGCTTCTGATCATCTTCCTGCTGTTCGGCGGAGGGGGCTATTATGGCTACCGTTCGGGCTATTACGGCGGCGCGCACTATGGCGGCGGCCTGACTCTGATCATCGTGATCATCGTGCTGTTTCTGCTGTTCGGCGGTGGCGGGTACTACCACTACTGAACGCGCTGCTGCCGTCGTAGCCCGGCGCGCCCGGGTACCACGGCACCTGGTCAGATGGCCCGGACTTCGCCGGGCCATCTGACCAGGAAACAATCAGGCCGCGGCGAACTGGCCGCGCCCAAAGAGCTTATCCAGGGTCGCTGCCTCGGCCTTGTCGAAAGGGGTGGTACGGGCGCGAACGGCCTCCACCTCGGCCAGAGCCTTTTTCACCGCCGGCCGTTCGTCGATCGATTTCACCCAGCGCGCGATGTTCGGCAGCCCCGCGGCAGCGGCTAGTCCCGGCAACGCCGGTAGCATCCGCAGCCACGGATAGGTCGCGATGTCGGCCACCGAGTAGTCCGCGCCACCCAGATACGCCGATGCCCCGAGCCGCCGGTCGATCACCTCGCACACACGATGCACCTGCGTGGCGTAGCGGCTCTTGGAATAGTCATTGCCCGCCGGCGCGAAGCGGACGAAGTGGACGTACTGACCGAACATCGGCCCGACCGTGGACATCTGCGTCATCAGCCACTGGATCGCGTCGAACTTCGCCGCCGTATCGGTGGGCAGCAGCTTGCCGGTCTTCTCCGCCAGATAGAGCAGGATCGCGCCCGATTCGAACACGGTATAGGGCTTGCCGCCCGGCCCGTCGGAATCGACGATGACCGGCACCTTGGCGTTTGGGTTCAGCTTGAGGAACGCATCGTCGAACTGCTTGCCGGTGAAAACATCGACCGGATGTACCGTGTACGGCAGCGCCAGCTCCTCCAGCGCGATATAGACCTTAACGACGTTGGGGCTGCCCATCCCGTACAGCGTGATCATTGCCTTGTTCCTCTGGCTGTTTTATCCGACGCAGGCATCATCGCATGGCGGCGGTGCGCCGGGAAGGCAACCGCGTCCGTGAAGCGGGCGCTCTAGATCCCTTGCCGTTAAACACGCATTTAGCTTACGCTGCGGTGCGGCAGGATTATTGCCATTTGTTCGCCCAGCGGGCAAAAGGGGCGCTTGCGCGCAATCGCGCACCCGAGACGGCAAGTATGTTACGCCAAGGAAAGTTGTGGCAATGCAAGAGGTTATGAGACAAGGCCTGTATGATCCCCGGAACGAGCACGATGCGTGCGGCGTGGGTTTCGTGGTGAACATCAAGGGCCGAAAATCTCATGACATTATCTCCCAGGGTCTGAAGATCCTGGAGAATCTGGATCACCGCGGCGCGGTCGGAGCTGATCCGCTGGTCGGAGACGGCGCCGGCTGCCTGATTCAGCTGCCCGACGCGCTGCTGAACGACTGGGCGCGCGCCAACGGCAAATCCCTGCCGGCGGTCGGCCGCTACGCCGTCGCCATGTGCTTCCTGCCGCGTGATCCCGTGGCGCGGGAACACGTGATCCATCATTTCGAGCAGGTCGTGGCCAAGGAAGGCCAGTCGATGGTCGGGTGGCGCGATGTGCCGACCGACCTGACCGGCCTCGGCAAGACGGTCATCGAGACCATGCCGGTCATCCGCCAGGCGATCATCGCCTCCAGCCTGTCGATTCGCGACCAGAATGCGTTCGAGCGCAAGATCCTGGCGATCCGCAAGCAGATCCTGAACAACCTCCGCACCCTGGCGGAAAAGCGGAACATCCCGGGCGTGACGGAGCTGTATATGCCGTCATTCTCCACCCGGACGATCGTCTATAAGGGCCTGCTGTTGGCGACCCTGGTCGGCAGCTTCTACGACGACCTGCGCAACCCGCTGACGACCTCGGCGCTGGCGCTGGTGCACCAGCGATTCTCGACCAACACGTTCCCGTCCTGGAAGCTGGCGCATCCATACCGCTTCCTGGCCCATAACGGCGAGATCAACACCGTCCGCGGCAACGTCAATTGGATGTACGCCCGCCGCCGCTCGATGGAATCGGACCTGATCGGGCCGGATCTGAACAAGATGTGGCCGATCATCCCGCACGGGCAGTCGGACACCGCCTGCATCGACAACGCGCTGGAAATCCTGGTGGCCGGCGGCTACTCGCTGGCGCATGCGATGATGATGCTGATCCCGGAAGCCTGGGCCCACGACCCGCTGATGGATCCCGAGCGCAAGGCGTTCTACGAGTATTACGCCGCGCTGATGGAGCCCTGGGACGGCCCCGCGGCGATCGCGTTCACCGACGGGCGGCAGATCGGCGCGACGCTCGACCGCAACGGGCTGCGGCCGGCGCGCTACATCCTCACCGACGACGACCATGTGATCCTGGCCTCGGAAGCCGGCGTGCTGCCGGTGCCGGAGGAAAAGATCACCCGCAAATGGCGGCTCCAGCCGGGCAAGATGCTGCTGATCGACCTTGAAGAAGGCCGCATCATCGGCGACGACGAGATCAAGGCGAAGCTTGCCGCCGAACACCCGTACGAGGCGTGGCTCAAAGAGACACAGTACAAGCTGTCCGAACTGCCGGAGCCGGCCGACGCGACGATCCCGGCGCGCACCAACGATCCGGCGGCGCGGCTCTCGCTGCAGCAGGCGTTTGGCTACACCCAGGAGGACATCATGTTCTTCCTGGAGCCGATGGCGCGCGATGGCGACGATCCCTTGGGCTCGATGGGCACCGACACGCCGATCGCCGCGTTCTCGAACAAGCCGAAGGTGCTCTACAACTACTTCAAGCAGAACTTCGCCCAGGTCACCAACCCGCCGATCGACCCGATCCGCGAGGAGCTGGTGATGAGCCTCGTCTCCTTCATCGGTCCGCGTCCGAACATCCTGGACCATGAGGGCACAGCGAAGAAGAAGCGCCTCGAAGTCCGCCAGCCGATCCTGACCAACGGCGATCTCGAAAAGATCCGCAACATCGGCCATTTCGAGGATTCCTTCGACACCAAGACGCTCGACATCACCTATGCCGTCGAACTCGGCGCGCACGGGATGGAGTTCATGATCGGCCGCCTGTGCGACCGCGCCGAACAGGCGGTCAACGGCGGCTACAACATCATCGTTCTGTCCGACCGCATGGCCGGCCCCGACCGCATTCCGATCCCGGCGCTGCTCGCCACCGCCGCCGTGCACCATCACCTGATCCGCAAGGGCCTGCGCACCTCGGTCGGGCTCGTCGTCGAGACCGGCGAAGCGCGCGAAGTGCATCATTTCGCGCTGCTGGCCGGCTATGGCGCCGAGGCGATCAACCCCTATCTCGCCTTCGAGACGCTGGCCGACATGGCCGACGAATTCCCGGCGGAAGTGGACGGCTACGAGGCGGTCAAGCGCTATATCAAGTCGGTCGACAAGGGCCTGCTCAAGGTCATGTCGAAGATGGGCATCTCGACCTACCAGTCCTATTGCGGCGCGCAGATCTTCGACGCCGTCGGCCTGTCCAAGGAACTGGTGGACGCCTATTTCACCGGCACCGCGACGCCGATCGAAGGCGTTGGCCTCGAGCAGATCGCGACCGAGACGGTCGAGCGGCACAAGCTCGCCTTCGGCGACGCGCCGGTCTATCGCAACATGCTCGACGTCGGCGGCGATTACGCCTATCGCCTGCGCGGCGAGGCGCATAACTGGTCGCCGGACACGGTCGCGCTGCTGCAGCACGCCGTGCGCGGCAATTCCTCCGACAAGTATCGCGCCTTCGCCAAGCTGCTCA
>JARLIN010000091.1 GCA_031291715.1 Rhodopila sp.
ACCCCATGTGGTGCGGTTGGAGACGCGGCCGAACAGCCTGGAGGGAAAGGGCGAGGTCACCCAGCGCGACCTGGTGCGCAACGCCCTGCGGATGCGGCCCGATCGCATCATCATCGGCGAGGTGCGCGGCGGCGAGGCGTTTGACATGCTGCAGGCGATGAACACCGGCCATGACGGCAGCATGTCCACGATCCATGCGAACAACACCCGCGATGCGCTGACCCGCATCGAGAACATGGTGCAGATGGGCCATATGGGTCTGCCGTCGCAGGCAATCCGCACCCAGATCGTCGGCGCGGTGGACCTGATCATCCAGGTGGCCCGCCAGCGCGACGGCGGCCGCCGCGTCACTCAGGTTTCAGAAGTCTGCGGCATGGAAGGCGACGTCATCACGATCAACGATATTTTTGCCCTGGAACTGCAGGGCCAGGATAAAAATGGCCGCCTCCACGGCGTGTATCACCGCAGCCGGGTGCCCCCAAGCTTCGGCCCTCGGCTGACGTATTTCGGGCTGGACAAGGCATGGCAAGAGGCCATGGCGGAGTGATGCCGGTGCGCCCGCCGTCGCCCGAACCGTCATGGCGGGGGTTCACGTCTTTACTTTACGCGAACAAAGGCGTGCATGGCGGCCTTGCGCCCGCCCCGACGATGGTGGTCCGGACTCGTGCTTTCGTCGGCCAGGTAGGATGATGCCAGCCTTCTCGCCATTGATGCTGCTGGCCGCGTGGTTGCTGATCCTTGTCGGATTCGGTTTCAGCGGTTTGCTGGTTTCGCGTGCACAAGCGCAGGAGAAGCGCCTGCAGCATCGCCGTGATAATGTCCTGCGCCCCCATATGCGCGCCCAGACGATCGACATCCGCCTGTTCACACGCGCCCCAAGGTCGGAAACCACGCTGCAAGCCCGCGTTGCGTCATGGTTCGGTATCGATCTGGAACGCCCCGATGTTTGTCCGCTGCCGTGGTGGGTAATGGTCGGCGGGGCCGCGGTCGGGGCCGAGGTGGGGGCCTCCGCGGCGACTGCCTTGGTCGGGCCCATCGCCTGGCTCGGCCTTCCGGTGGCCTGGATCTTCGCCAGCCGCACGGCATTCGGCTATTTCAGTTCAAAGCGCCGCGAGAAGCTGCTGGTCCAGTTCCCCGATGCCTTGATGATGATCGTGCGGTCGATCCGCGTCGGCGTGCCGGTCACCGAGGCGATCCACATCATCGCGCATGAACAACCGCAGCCCACGTCCGGGGAGTTCGCCTTGATGGCGAACCAGTTGTCGATCGGCGAACCACTCGACACGGCCATCCTTGCGATGGCCCGGCATGCGGGCGTGCCGGAATATCGTTTCTTTGCCACGGCACTGACCCTGCAAAGCAAGGCTGGCGGCGCCCTGAGCGGCACTTTGGAAGGCCTCGCCGATCTGATCCGTAAACGACTCGCGGTGAAAGAGCGCGCCCATGCTCTGGCTTCCGAGGCGAAAATGAGCATCTATGTGCTGACCGCACTTCCGTTCCTGGTCGGTGGCGCGCTGGGTATCCTCAACCCGGCTTATATAGGCGTGCTGTTCACCGATCCCCTTGGCAACAAAGTGCTGATCGGCGCGGCCACGGCTCTCTGTTGCGGTCTCGGCACGATGCGTTTCATCATGAAAAAAAGCATGTCATGAGCCCGCCCGTCATCGCCCTCGGTGCTGCCTTCTGCATCCTGCCGCTCATCGTCGGCGGCGGATTGCTGTTCAACAGTATGCGCAGCGACCGCCGCCTCGCAGCAAGGTTCGCCGCATTGCACCGACCTGCGCGCTCCGTCGTGGTGGTCGAGGCCGCACCGGCCGAGAGCGTGCGCATGATCGCCATCCGGATAGTGTCCGGCATCGGCGACCGGGTCCTGCGCCTGCTGTCCAGCCGCACGAAAGACGATGTGGAAACAATGCTGCGCGGCGCCGGTCATTCCGGAAACGCGGCTCTGCGCCTCTTCGTCGGTGCCAAGATCCTGCTCCTGGTCGCTCTGCCGGCCGGCATGTGGGTCGTCACGGGCGGGCTCGAAACCGCGGGTACCACCCGGATGATCGCCACCGCGGCCGCCGCTGTGGCCGGCCTGCTGGCCCCCGATATGGCGGTACGGAAGCTGCGCGACGCCCGCATGAAGCGGATCCAGGACCAGCTTCCCGATGCCCTCGACCTGATGGTGATCTGCGCCCAGGCCGGCCTTGGGCTCGGCACGACCATCGTGCGCGTGGCCCACGAGTTGCAACAGTCGCATCGGGCGGTCGCGCTGGAACTCGCGCAGACCGCGAACGAGATGCAGATGATGACCGACGGCAAGGCAGCGCTGGTCAACCTGGGCAACCGGTGCGGAGTCGATAGCGCCAAGCGGCTGGCGGCGACGCTGGTGCAATCGACCCAGTACGGCACCCCCCTGACCGAGGCGCTACGCGCCCTGGCGGCAGAATTGCGGCTGGAATTGGTCACGCGGTTCGAGGCGCGGGCCGCGCGCATGCCCGTCCTGCTGACCCTGCCGATGATCCTGTTCATCCTGCCCTGCGTCTTCCTCGTCGTCGGCGGCCCGATCTTCGTTCAGGTGAAGCATGCGTTCTAGTAACAATTATCCACTAGCCGGCGTACTCCTGGCGCTGTCGTTACTGGTCACCGGCTGCTCCACCGGCCAAGCGCCATCGAATGAGGCGAAGATGGAAGCTGACGTCGGCGAGGCGGCGCTGAATGCCGGCACGCCCGACGTCGCGCTGCGCCTGGCTGATGCGACGCTCGCCCGCCGCCCCACCGACGCCGAAGCCCTGACCCGCCGCGGGCTGGCACTGACCGCCCTCGGCCGGCTGGATGAAGCACGGGACAGCTTGCGCAAGGCCGTGGCAAGCCAACCGCGGAACGTGCGGGCGTTGATCGCGCTGGGGCGAGTTGAGCTTCCCGTCGATCCGGCTGCAGCGGAGGCCGATTTCCAGCGCGTGCTGAAACAGGACAGCCAGAATGCAACCGCACTGAACAATCTGGGGATCGCGCGCGACCTGCTTGGGAAGCATGCGGACGCGGAACCGGCATATCGCGCCGCGCTGTCCGCTCAGCCGGACATGGTGGCGGCGCAGGTGAACCTCGCGCTGTGCCTGGCGATCCGTGGAAAGGGAAGCGAGGCCATCGGCCTACTGCGCCCGCTGGCGGATGCGCCGGATGCGACGCGGAAGGTGAAAGAGGATTATGCCGCGGTTCTGGCGATGGCCGGCAACCGGGAGGAGGCGGAGCGCATCCTGTCCGCGAACATGGCCGCGAAGGAGGTGCCTCTGGCATTGGACGCGCTGGCATCGGCGCGGGTCGTGGGGGGCAATGTCCGCTGATGCCACCAATCGACGACAAATGCGTTGCACAGCGCCTCGTCCGTCATGGCCCGGGCACGCCGGGCCACGATGGAAGCGGAGGAACGTGCCCGCCTCACGTGGCTGAAGGAGAGATTATGATGACCACCAGTCCCATTGAGATCGTATTTGGGAGTGGAAATGATTGCCAGGATTGCAACGATCGGGATGCCAACCTGCACGAGGCCAAGGCTTTGATGGGCGCGCGGATCGTCAACATCCTGGATGAGGCGGGACTGTCCATACGTCAGGCGGAAATCCGGACGGGGGTTTCCCACATCGAATTCTCCCGGATACGACAGGCAAAGGTCCGGCGCTTCACCATCGACCGGCTGATGTCGATCCTGGATAGCCTGGGCCAGGCGGTGAAAGTTTCCGTCACCGTCCATTCGCGCGATCAGAAGGAAGCCACGCCTGCCCTGCACCCGTGACGGCGGTCCTGGATCATCCTCAGGCTGACGTTTCGGCCTGAAGATAATCGGACTCTTTGTTGGATCGCATGATTCACGCGCTTTGGACGTTCCGCCCAGCGCGATCACGCTCTATTGTCCCGAATCTGAAGTGCGCCATACCGGGCGAACCTCAAATTCGAGACACTAGCTCTTTGTTTTCAGTGGCCTGCTTATCCCCAAAGCCGGCCGCTTGATGCGACGAACTTCGGGGGCAGGACACTATGCCCCCGCCATCGTCAGCCCATCGATCCGGACTGTCGGCGAATCGGTTCCACGCCGGAATACCAGATCCGACGCGGCCACCATATTGGCGAACATCTCCACAAGATTGCCCGCCACGGTGACCTCGGCCACCGGTTCGGCCAGCACACCGTCGCGGATCATGAACCCGGCGGCGCCACGGCTGTAGTCGCCGGTCACCCCATTCACGCCCATGCCGATCATTTCCGTGATGTAGAGACCCTCCTTGATATCCGCCATCAGTTCGGCAGGCGTCACCATCCCGGCGGCCAGATACAGGTTGGTAGTGGACGGCGACGGCGGCCCGCTGGTGCCACGCGATGCGTGCCCGGTGGAGGCCATCCCAAGCTGACGGGCCGACCGGCTGTCGAGCAGCCAGGTGGTCAGTACCCCGTCCTGGATCAGGGCGCGGGTCTGGGTCGGCGTTCCCTCGGCATCGAATACACGGGAGCGCAGGCCACGCACCCGGCGGGGGTCATCGTGGATGTTGATGCCACTCCCGAAAATTTTCTGGTGGAGCTTCTCCTTCAAAAAGCTGGTCCCGCGCGCGACGCCTGCGCCGTTGATCGCGCCGGCCAGGTGGCCGAGCAGGCCGCCGGCGACCCTTGGATCATAGATAACGGGGATCCTGGCCGTCTTCGGCCGTGTCGGATTGAGGCGCGCTATCGCCCGCTCCCCGGCGCTTTTGCCGATCTTTACCGGGTCGTCGAGGTCCGACAGATAGACCGTGCTGTGATAATCGTAGTCCCGCTGCATCTCCGTCCCGGCTCCGGCCAACGCGGTGGCGGAGATCGAATGGCTGGTCCCGACCCGTCTTCCCGCGAATCCGGCGGAGGTCACGAGGACGATCTCGCTGCGGCCGTATCCGGCCTCGGCCCCTTCGGAGTTGGTAACGCCCTGCACAGAAAACGCCGCCTCTTCGGCCGCGGCGGCGCGGGCGGCGAGGGCGTCCGGAGCCGGTTCGGCCGGGTCCACCGTGTCCAGATCCGTGTCATCCGGTGGTGCCCAGGTGTCGGCCAGGCCGGTGAACCGATCCTCCGGCACGACTTTCGCCATCGCCACGGCGCGTTCGACCAAGCTGGCGAAGCCCGCGGGGTCCAAGGAGGTGGAGGAAACGATGGCCGACCGCTTGCCGACGAACACCCGCAGGCCGAGGTCGCGCCCCTCCGATCGCTCCA
>JARLIN010000092.1 GCA_031291715.1 Rhodopila sp.
CCATCTGCCACGGCACGGGTTCAGATGGCCCGGACTGTCGCCGGGCCACGACGGAGGGGGTATGCCGGGCCATGACGACGATGGGACAGCGGCCGGTGTGTCATACCAGGTCACGTTGGCACCGACTCTCCGCCGGTTCCCTCCACGTCATGCCCGGACCTGATCCGGGCATCCGTTTCACCTCGGAAAGTGGTTATTCATCAATGAGTTGGTCCGGCACGGATGGCCGGATCAGGTCCGGCCATGACGACCGTGGGACAGCGGCCGACGGGTTAATTTTTCCGCTGCCTGGTGTCAGTCTTTGCGTCCGCTGATATAACATAATCCAGCGCCCGATATTGGTCTGCCAGAGAACGGAATGGCCCTTACTTGGGCGCACTCCGTTCGGAAGCACTCGACCTCCGTGGCCCTTCGTGGTCCTCCGTCTTTTCTCCGTGGTAAAGTCTTGCCCAAGCCCGAGCCCGTACCGCCGTTTCCAGGGCCGGCACGATCATCAAGAAGCCCGCCAAACGAGATGTGTAAATGCGGCCGGGCGGCGCGCCCCTATGACGGGGCGCGGCCTGCGTCGCCCGGCTGCTGCGCCTGTTCGACTTTTGTGTGCTCGGTCCAGCCGCCACCCAGTGCCTTATAGAGCGAGATAAGGTTCGAAAGGTCCTGCAGCCGCACATTCACGAGCTGGATCTGCGCATCATACAGTGACCTCTGGGCCACCAGGGCGTTTAGATAATTGTCGCTGCCGCTCTGAAAGCGCATCATCGATATCCGGTACGCCCGCGAGCTCGCATCGACGTCACCCTGCTGCGACGCAAGCTGGTCAGTATAGGTTCCCCGCCCCGCCAGCGCGTCCGCGACATCATGGAACGCTGTCTGGATGACTTTCTCATAGGTGGCGATCTCCTGGCGCTTGCGTGCCTTCGCGAGATCCAGATTGGCGGCATTCCGGCCGGCGTCAAAGATCGGGACAGAGATCTGCGGGGCGAACGACCAGGCGCCGGTTCCGGCAGAAAAGAGGTTCGCCACGGAGTTGCTCTCGGTTCCGCCGCTTGCGGTGAGCGTCAGGGTGGGAAAGAACGCGGCGCGGGCGGCGCCGATATTCGCATTGGCGGCCAGCAAAGTGTGCTCCGCGGCGAGGATATCCGGCCGCCGTTCCAGCAAATCAGACGGCAGACCGGCCGGGATCGGCGGAAATTGGTCCGCCGCCTCCATGCTCTTCACCGTCAGCATGCGCTGCTGCAACGCGGCCGGAATCGGCGCGCCCACCAATTGCTGCAACTGATTGAGGTCGCGCGCGACCTGCCGCGTGTATTGCTGGTTGTTGGCCTCCGCTTCCCGCAAGGCCATCTCCGCCTGCGCGACGTCCTCATCGGTTCCCGTGCCGCGCTGCATCGTCAACTGAATGAGCCGGTAGGCGTTCTGCCGGTTGGCCACCGTATCTGCGGTGATCTGCAGCGCCTGCCGATCGGCCAGCCAGGTCAGGTAGGCGGTCGCGATATTCGCCACGAGCGAAATCTGCACACCCAGACGGTTCTCATCCTCGCTCAGATACCGCTCAAAGGCCGATCGGCTGAGGCTGCGGATGCGGCCGAAGAGATCGACTTCGTACGACGAGACCCCGAAGCCGAGTCCGTACCCGCGCGTATAGACTGCCTCACCGGGACCGGCGCCGGGCGAGCGCGTCAGTCCTGCCGGCTCCCGCTGCCGATCCATGTTCCCGCCAGCCGATATGGTCGGGAACAGTCCCGCGTGCTGGACGTCAAACTGCGCCCGCATGGCGTCCACCTGCGCCACCGCGATCCTGAGGTCGCGGTTGTTGGTCAGGCCGAGCCCGATCAGGTCCGCGGTCACCGGATCGGAAAAGAACGTCCGCCAGCCGATAAAGGCTGCCGGCGTGCCGGTCTCCTTGGCCGCGCCCTCCGGGCCCTGGTTGTCGTAAGCGGGGCCGGCCGGCCACTGGTTCGCGACCGGCAGCGCGGGACGGGAGTAGTCCGGAATAAGCGTGCAGCCACCGAGCAGCAGCGCGAGGGCCGCGGGAAACGTCTTGCGAAGCATTGGCATCAGTTTCCTGACTGCGGGGCCGGTGCGATCAACGCCGGCTCGGAAGGGGCGGCGACCGCGTGCGACTTGGGTTTGACGCGGAAAAGGCGAAGAATCACGACGAAGAACATCGGGACGAGGTAGATCACGAGGATCGTGGCGCCCAACATGCCCCCGACAACCGCCACGCCGATAGCGACATGGGCGCCGGCGCCGGCACCGGTTGCGAACACCAATGGCAGCGTTCCGAAGATGAAGGCGAACGATGTCATCAGGATCGGGCGCAGACGCTCCTTCGCGGCATGGACCGCCGCATCTGCGAGGCTGCTTCCCTTGTCGAAGAATTCGCGCGCGAATTCCACGATGAGAATGGCGTTCTTCGTCGCGAGCCCAACCGTGGTCAGCAGGCCAACCTGGAAGTAGATGTCGTTCTCCAACCCCTTCCCCAGCGTGGCAACAACAGCGCCGAGAACACCGAGCGGCACGGCAAGAATCACGGCTATCGGGATCGCCCAGCTTTCATAGAGAGCCGCGAGACACAATAGAACGGCGATGATCGAGACAAGATAGAGCTTCCCGGCCTGACCGGCCGATTGCTGCTGCTCGTATGAGACGGAGGCCCATTCGTGACCGAAGCCTTTCGGCAGGGTGGCCGCGTACTGCTCCATGATCGCCATCGCCTGCCCCGAGCTCACGCCAGGGGCTGGCTGGCCCAGGATCTCGATCGCCTCGACGCCATTGAAGCGCTCGAGCTTCTGCGCCCCCATGTGCCAGGAGGTGCGCACGAAGCTCGACAGCGGCACCATCTTGCCGGTGTTGTTCCGCACGTACCACTTGTCCAGATCCTTCGTCTGCATCCGCGACGTGTCTTCGCCCTGGATATAGACACGCTTCGTCCGGCCGCTGCGTGTGAACTGGTTCACATAGAGCGAACCGAAGGACCCCTGTATGGTCGAATTGATATCCGCGATGCTCACACCCATCGCTTCAGCCTTCTCGCGATCGATTTCCAGGATCACCTGCGGCGCGTCCTCAAGGCCGTTCGGACGCACGGCGATAAGGCGGGAGTCCTTGGACGCAAGCTTGAGAAGCTCGTTTCGCGCGTTCACCAGTGCCTGGTGGCCGAGATGGCCGCGATCCTCCAGCTCGAAGTCGAAGCCGGTTGCATTCCCCAGCTCCATCACCGCCGGCGGCATGAACGGTGTGATGACCGCCCCATTGTAATGGCTGAAATACGCAAACGCGCGCTGCGTGATCGCCTGGGCGGTTTGCGAGGCTTTCGGCCGATCGTCGAAATCCTTGAGGCTGAGGATCGCGATACCGGCGTTCTGCGCACGGCCGGCGAAATTGAACCCCATGACCGTCAGCACCGAGTCAACGGTATCCTTCTCGTGCTCCGCGAAATACTTCCGAACGTCATCGTTGACCTTCTCCGTCATCTCGCCGGTCGAACCCGTCGGGAGCTGCACCTGAACGAAGATCGTCTTCTGGTCTTCATCCGGCATGAAGCCGGCCGGAATGAGGCCGAAAAGATAGCCGGTCAGCACCACCAGGCCGACATAGAGGAAAATCGCGGGACGGACATGGCGGAGCACCTTCCCCACGCCGCTGCCGTAGCCCGTGGTCGCCTTGTCAAAGACCCGGTTGAACCAGCCGAAGAAGCCCCGGGTCTTGCCATGGCCACCATGCGCGGCCGGCTTGAGCATCGTTGCGCACAGCGCCGGCGTGAAGGTCACGGCCGTCAGCGCCGATAGCAACATCGAGGCGATGATCGTCACCGAAAACTGCCGGTACACCACACCAGCCGAGCCGCTGAAGAATGCCATCGGCAGGAACACCGTCGAGATCACCAGGGCGATGCCAACCAGCGCGCCGGTGATCTGGTCCATCGAAACGCGCGTCGCCTCCTTCGGGGAGAGTCCTTCCGCCATCAGGCGCTCGACGTTCTCGACCACCACGATGGCGTCGTCCACGAGCAAGCCGATGGCAAGAACCATCCCCAGCATGGTCAGCGTATTGATCGTGTATCCCATCATGCCGAGAGCGGCGAAGGTTCCAAGCAGAACCACCGGAACGGCAATGGTGGGGATAAGGGTCGCGCGGACGTTCTGGAGGAAGACGAACATCACCAGGACGACAAGTCCGATCGCGATGAGCAGCGTCTCCACGACTTCCTGAAGCGAGAGGACAACGACAGGGGACGTGTCGTAAGGAAAGACTGTTTCCAGGCCGTGCGGAAAATACGGCTGCAGCGCGGTCAGCTCGGCTTTGATGGCGGCCGCGACCTCAAGCTGGTTCGCGCCGGGGGCCAGATTGATGCCGATCGCGGCGGAGAATTGCCCGTTGAAGCGACCACGCGGCTGGTATTTCTGGCTTCCGAGTTCGACCTTCGCCACATCCTTGAGACGCACCTGCGAGCCGTCCGGATTGACCTTCAGCAGGATCTTCTCGAACTGCTCCGGCGTCGTGAAGCGGGTTGGCCCGATGACGGTCGCATCCAGACGTTGCCCCTTTACCGATGGAACCGCGCCGACTTCGCCGCTCGACACCTGCACGTTCTGGTCGGAGATCGCCTTGGTCACATCGGAAACGGTCAGGCCGAAGCTGTCGAGCCTGGCGGGATTGAGCCAGATGCGCATCGCGTATTCGGAGCCGAACAGCGTGTAGTCACCGACACCGCTGATGCGCGCGAGCGGGTTGACGACATCCGAAGCGACGTAGTCGCCGATGGCCTGTCCGTCCATCGAGTGGTCTTTGGACACGAAGCCAATGACCATCATGTAATTCTTCGTCGCCTTGGTCACAGCCAGGCCTTGCGACACCACCTCGGCCGGCAGCATAGGCTGGGCAAGCGCCAGCTTGTTCTGCACCTGAACCTGCGCGATGTTCGGATCGGTACCCTGGCGGAAGGTCAGTATGATCTGCATCGAGCCATCGGACTGGCTGTTCGCGGACATGTATTCCAGACCATCCAGGCCGACCATCTGCTGCTCGATCGGCTGGATGACGGTATCGCGCACCGTCTCGGCCGAAGCGCCGGGATAAGTCACGTTGATCGTGATCGGCGGCGGCGCGATGCTGGGATACTGGCCGATCGGCAGCGAGAGAATCTCGATACCGCCGACCAGCATGATGATAAGCGCGAGCACCCAGGCGAAAACCGGGCGGTCGATAAAGAACCGTGACATGTTTGTGTGCTCCCGGTCGGTTAGCCGTGCGCCTGTAGGGCGGCTTCGGTCGGGTGCACGTGCGCCCCCGGGGTCACTTTCTGGAGTCCCTTGGTGATGATCCGGTCGCCCGGGTTCAGGCCTTTGACGACCACCCAGTTATTGTCCTGGTTTCCATTGAGCTGGACCAGACGTTCCTCGACCTGGTCCTTGCCGTCCACGATGTAGACATAGGGATCGGCATGGATGTTTCGCTGCACGGCGTTCTGCGGAACGAGATAGGCGTTTTCGTTCGTCCCCTCGTGCAGGGTCGCGCGGACATACATGCCGGGCAGCAGAAGATGATCGGGATTGGGGAAAATGGCACGCAGCGCCGTCGTGCCGGTGCCCTCGTCCACGTTGACTTCCGCGAACGACAGCTTGCCCTGCAGTCCGTACGACTTGCCGTCCTCCAGCGTCAGCTCGACGGGCAGCGTCACGCCGCTGTTCGCGCTGAGGTTCTTGCTCTGAAGCTGGCGGCGCAGCGGCAGCAGATCGGCGCTGGATTGGGTGATGTCCACGTAGATCGGGTCAAGCTGGGTCACCGTGGCCAGGGGCGTCGCCTGGTTTGCCGTCACCAAAGCGCCTTCCGTCACCGCCGAGCGGCTGATGCGGCCGGAAATCGGCGACAGCATCTTGGTGTAGTTCAGATTGATCGCGGCTGCGTTCACCGCGGCCTGGGCGGTCTTGATGTCGGCTACGGCCTCCCGCTCGGACGCGAGCGCGTCATCGTAATCCTGCCGGCTGACCGCATTGGCCTTCGCGAGATCACGGTAGCGGTCGACTCGGGCGCGGGCGGTGATGATAGCGGCCTGGTCGTGGGCCAGGGTGCCCTGGGCCTGATCATAGACCTCCTGATAGGGCGCCGGATCGATCTGGTATAGCTGCTGCCCCTCCGTGACCGTGGTGCCCTCTTCGAACATCCGCTTCAGCAGCACGCCGCTGACCTGCGGCCTGACCTGTGCGACGCGGTACGCGACCGTCCGTCCCGGCACCTCCGCGAGGATATTGACGTTCTGGGGCTGCACACGAATGACGGAGACGTCTGTCGGCGGCAGATTGTTGGACGGCTCCGTCCGCTTGCACGATGCGAGCGAGCAGGCGAGTGCCGCGCCCGCAAGAAAGAATGCGCCACGGGCTGCTGTAGAAATTGACATAAGACCTCTCGTCACCCGGCTTTCGCCCCAATCAAAGCCCCCCCATTATGGTTTATGGTGACTGGTTACGTGTTTCGTCACTCGTCTTGCAAGCCATTTCGCTCCGGCTACCCGCATGGGAGCCATTCACTGAATGGGAACGGACTTTTCTTGAAAAGGCGACCCCAGGACAGGGGCGCGGCTAAAGTTTTTGTCACTTGCCGAATACCCATATCTTGCGGGGTGTGCGGTGATAAATTATGTTACTCGTCACCATGAAAGACGTTCCCCTCACCCTGGCTGCCCTCGCTACGCGGGAACGTATCATTGAGAACGCGGAAACGCTGTTCCGCAAATATGGGCGCCTGAAAACCACCATTGACGACATCGCCCAGTTGTCCGGCATGTCACATGCAAATGTCTACAAGTTCTTTTCATCGAAGGACGATCTGATTGAGATCATCGGCGAACGCTCCTTCGCAAGACTCAAGAGCGACGTCACGAAGATCGGCCGGTCCAAAGGATCCACGTGGCACAAAATCGAATTAATGATTTTGAAATACCACAGGATGCTCCGCCGGGAGATGGAGAACGAGGCTCATATACTTGAGCTGGCGATATCAGTCCGAGAGAAAGGGCTGCGATTCGTTGAGAACTTCGACAATTTTTTCGTCGCTAACATGACGCAAATTCTCGAGCAGGGCATCGCGACAAACGAATTCCGGCCACTCGACCCGGCGATAACCGCCCAGGCGATCATGGATTGCGTCCTGTTCGCGACGCGCGCGCAATTCATTGGGGATCTCCCCGCGAAAGAGCATGAGCGGCGCCTGATAGCTCAGCTTTCGCTCCTGGCACACGCCGTAAAGCAATAGGCCCGTTCCCGGCATAGGCCGCCGCCCTCCGGCATGGCCCGCCTACCCCGTCATGGCCCAGACAGATGTCCGTGAACGATGCCTTCGCCGGGCCCAATCAGATCGCGACTTCGCGCCCGATCTCCACCACCGTATCGACGGGCAGCCTGAAATAGTCGGTGACGTGCGCGGAGTTACGCTGAAGGAACGAGTACATCGCCTCCACAAAACGCGGCAGGCCCCCGCCAGCTTCACGCGCGACCACCGTCTCATGGCCGACGAAATAGGTCAAATCGGACAGATCCACGGCGCAGCCCTTCGCGTGGACGCGCCGCAGCAGTTCGGGGATGTCGGG
The DNA here is from genome assembly GCA_031291715.1 of Rhodopila sp. Taxonomy (GTDB): domain Bacteria; phylum Pseudomonadota; class Alphaproteobacteria; order Acetobacterales; family Acetobacteraceae; genus Rhodopila. The sequence goes on from JARLIN010000092.1 coordinate 7,586, forward strand.
GCGCTCCATGAAGCCGAAATGGGCCCGCGCGCGCCAGATACCCGGTGCCATCTCCTCGACCGTCACCCGGCCAGGGTCCGCCACCCACGGCACTTCGTCAGTCACGACCGTCAGGATCACCACCCACTCATGCAGCGACCGGTTGTGCTTGAGGTGCCACAGCAGCACCGGCGGCGTATCGCGCAGCGTGCGGGTCAGGAACACCGCCGTCCCGGGAACGCGTGCGACGTGGCCGCGGGAAACCTGCTCCAGCACCGCGCCGATCGGCACGAGCGTGTCATGCAGACGCTGCTGTATCGCCGCCGACCCGGTGTGCCACACCAGCATCAGCCCGTACACCAATCCCGCCAGCACCAGCGGCACATACCCGCCATCAGCCACCTTCATCAGGTTGGCGCCGAAGAACGCGAGATCCACCACCATCAGCGCGCCAGCCACGCCAGCTGCCGTCGGCACGCTCCATTTCCAGATCTCGCGCATCGCGATGAACAGCAACACGGTGGTCATCAGCATCGTCGCCGACACCGCGATGCCATACGCCGCGGCCAGGTTGCTGGACTTGCCGAACCCGATGGCCAGCCCCAGCGTCACGATCATCAGCATCCAGTTCACTGGGCCGACATAGATCTGCCCATAGCCGGACGCCGAGGTTTGCGTGATGGTCAGCCGCGGCATCCAGCCGAGCTGGATCGCCTGCCGGGTCATCGAGAACGCCCCAGTAATGACCGCCTGGCTGGCGATGATGGTCGCGATGGTGGCGAGCACCACCAAAGGCACCAGCAGCATGTCAGGGCAGAGGCGGAAGAAGATATTGCCCTCGGTGGACGCGCCCGTCAGCACGATCGCGGCCTGTCCGGCATAGTTCAGCACCAGGCAGGGGAACACCACGGCCGACCAGGCCAGCCGGATCGGGCGGGCGCCGAAATGCCCCATATCGGCATACAGCGCCTCCGCCCCGGTCACGCAGAGGAACACGCCGCCCAACACCAGGAACGCGGTCCCGCTGCCGGAGAACAGGTAACTCAGGCCGAACCACGGGTTGAGTGCCCAGAGCACCGCGGGGTGCTGCGCGATCCCCCACAGGCCGAGCAGCCCGATCACCGCGAACCAGACGACCATCACCGGCCCGAACAGACCGCCGATGCGGGCCGTGCCCATGCGCTGCACCGCGAACAGCGCGAACAGGATCGCCACCGTCGCCGGCAACACGAAGCGATGCAGCGCCGGGGTGACGATATCCAGCCCCTCCAGCGCCGACAGCACCGAGATCGCCGGCGTGATCGCGCCATCGCCATAGATCAGCGCGGCACCGAACAGCCCGATCAGCACGATGACCGGCCGCTGCTCCCGCTTCACGCCGAGGAGCGACATCAGCGCCAGGATGCCGCCCTCGCCGTCATTATCCACGCGCATCGCCAGCGTAACGTATTTCACTGACGTGATGACGATCAGCGTCCACACGATCAGCGACAACGCGCCAAGGGTCGCCGCCGGTGCCGGATGCGCGCCCGTGACGTCGAGCACCGTCTTCAATGTGTAGAGCGGACTCGTGCCGATATCGCCAAACACCACCCCAAGCGCGGCGAGACTGAGCGGCGCAAGGCCGCGTTGCGCGGCTGCCGCCCTGGCCGTATCTGTCGCGGGGTCGGTCAATGGCTTGTCTCCTGCTGGGGTCGCAAGACGAGCGTCAGCTCGGTGAGCCTAGCGATACGCCACGCCGATGGACAATCCCTCGTGTTGTACGCGTCGTCTTTTCGCCGCCCCACGATACCGGCGCCCGACGATTCGCCGCCCTACGCTGGAAAACCGGCTGCACCCGCAGGCGTAGACAAGAACGATGATGGACCGCCACTCAGGGAGCCGACGTTCCCGCAGCACCAAACAACCTGAGCCGATCCATCCGCACCCGCCGCACATCGCCCGAGCGGATCGTGACCCCGGCCTTGTCGAAGAACTCCAGGATCTGGATCGCAACCTTCCGTCCGTTCTCCAGCCGGTCGCGGAATGCCGCCGCCGTCAGCAGCCCGTCGTCATCCACCGCCTCAGCCGCTATCGCCGCCATCTCCGCCACCGTCTCACGCAGGAAGAAGTGGTCCGGCGCGATTTCCATCACCTGCCCCATTCGCTGCAACCGCTTCAGCGTCGTGCGTGTCGCGGTCTCCGGCACCTTCAGCGCCGCCGCGATATCCCGCGTCCGAGGCGGCCGGAACCGCTCCGCTGCGATCAACGGCCTGGCCGCCCGCCACAGTTTTTCGTCCTGGGGAGACAAGGAAATGCGATGACCGGGCAAGCGGAACCACGGCCCGTCCTGAGCGATCGCCTGCTCCCGCAGCAGCGCCTCCAATATCCCCGCGAAGCCCGTCACCGGCGGCCGATCGGCGACTAACAGCCGTAGGCGCTCGGCCTGCAAGCCGGGGAGTTCAGGCGACGCGCGATGATGCGCCGCCAGCGCCGCCAGAACAGCCCTGCGAACACCATCGAATGCAGCCGGCGACAGGATCAATCCGCCGGCCGCAATCGCCGGCACCGAGGCAATCAACGCCGCCCGGTCGGCTTCCGGCACATTACGCGCGCGCATGAACAAAGCCCGGTCCGTCCAGCCCGGTGCCACCGCCAGCAGCCTGCGCAGGGCTTCGGTCGCGTCAGCAGCCTCCAGCGCCCCAAGCTGCGCCAGGCGCGCCGGTGTCCGCCGCCCTCGGCGGGGCGGAAACGGATCGAGCACCACCCCACCGCCGATCGTGCAGGTGGCTCCGGTATCCCGTAGCACGATCCGGTCCCGCGCCAGCGCGCCGATCGGTTGCTGCAAGGACAGCCGGACGAACGCCCCCTCCCCTGGCTCCAGCCGTTCACGATCCAGCAGCGACACCCGCGCCATCACGTGCGCGGCGCCCAGGTGCAGATGCACCTGCGTATCCTGCCGCATCGCCCGTGGTGCGTCGGGCAGCAGCGTGATTCGTGCGTCGATCCCGGCGGTCGGGGCATGCAGGTCGGGATGCAGCACCCAATCGCCGCGTGTGACGGCATCCTTCGACAGGCGCGGCCCGGCAATGTTCAACGCCACACGCTGGCCGGCCACCGCCTCGGTCGCCGGCTTGTTCTGGGCATGCAGGCCACGCACCCGCAGCTCCAGGCCGGAGGGGGACAGCATCAGCCGATCGTCCACCACGATACGGCCGGATACCAGCGTGCCGGTCACGATCAGGCCGGCGCCGGACAGCGTGAATGCCCGGTCCACCGATAGACGTGGATATCCCTTCTGCCCCCGGCTGGTCCCGACGGACGCCAGCAGAGCCGCACGCAGGTCATCGATCCCCTGCCCTGTCACGGCCGAGACCGGAATCATCGGCGCCCCTGACAGGGGCGTTCCCGCCAGCAATGCCCGCAGCGCGGTGGTCACCTCCGGGATGCGATCCGCCGCGAGATCGGCCTTGGTCAGCGCCACCACACCGTGGTCGATACCGAGCAACGACAGTATCTGCAGATGCTCGCGCGTTTGCGGTTTTATGCCCTCGGGCAGCGCCACCACCAGCAGCGCGGTATCGATGCCGCTGGCGCCGGCGAGCATGGTGTGCACGAACCGCTCATGGCCGGGGACGTCGATGAAGCCGAAGTCGTCGGTGTAGGCGTAACCGAGGTCGATGGTGATGCCCCGCCGCTTTTCTTCGGCCAGACGATCGGTATCGACACCGGTTAGGGCTTTGACCAGCGCCGTCTTGCCGTGATCTACGTGGCCGGCGGTGCCGATGATCATGTTGATGCCGTTTTCGGAACAGAGCGGCGCATGGTCCTTCTTCCATCGTCATGGCCCGGCTTGTCCCAACCGGTTTCACCCATCCTCCGCTGTGCCCAGCATGACGGGATCCGGGCGTTCGATCTTCGGCAAGCAAGCCAGTTTTTAACACGGAGAAAGAACGAGGACCACAGGAGGGCCACGGAGAAGGCAAGCATGGCGCTTCGCGCGAAGCGGTTCCGAACGGCGCTGCCCTTGACGGCGGCGGCCGGTCACGGCCGCGGCTGGACAGTGGATAGTTATGCCGTGGCCCCCGCGTCGGACCGTGATCTGGGCGCTATGCAACTGATCCCATTTTGTTTCTCCGTGGCCCTCCTGTGGTCCTCGTTCTTCCTCCGTGTTAAAAATCTGTCCGCCGACACGGCAATGTCCAGGATGGCTCCCCCCGGCCCTCGGCCGCGACCCGATCGCCGATCAGTCCGGGGCGTGGTCGCGAACGCCCCGGAAGGTCCCGTCAGACTGGCGAAGGGCCGGGTGTCAGGCTCGACGCCAATGCAAATAAGGACCGGTTCGCGCGCACAAAATCAGGATGCCGCAGCTGTCAAGCTGACACAAACGGATTGGGCGCCAGCCGCGACCATCCGGCATCCGAGACCATCAGGTCCAGCCCCAGCGACCCCAGATCGTCGGCGAACGGTTCAATCGCCATGTCCTTCGCCTGGTAGAACATCTTCGCATAGCCGTGGCAGGCCTCGCAGGTCTCCGCCTTGATCGCGCCGGTACCGCCCTCGACCTCCTGCAGCGCCAATCCTTTGGATTCACCGCAGCCGATGCAGGACGCACGCACATAGTTCCAGGCGGTGGCGCACAGGCCGCAATGCAAATAGCGGGCACCGGGCGCCTTTCCCGACGCCGTGATAACCCCGGCCACGGGGGCGGCGCCACACACCGGACACAGGCCGAGGCGGGGCAAGAGATGCACCCGGGACACATCCAGTGCAGCGGCCCGCAAGGTGAACCATACCTGCAACGCCGCGCAGATCGGCACCGCCTCCCCCGCACGCTGCGCCGGCATGGTGCCGGCCAGCCAGGCCCCGGCCAGCGCGCGGGTGTCCAGGCTGTGCAGGCCGCGCAGAATCTCACGCGCGACGTCGGGTATGGATGGATCGTCGCCCACGGCGACGATGTGCGCGAGGGCATGGTCGAACGGCGCGTCGAGGCGCGTCATTGCCGCCGCCAGTGGCGGTTCGTCCACCCGCTTACCATCGTCATGGCCCGGCGCGGGAGAACTCCCTGCTTCGGGCACAACCTTATCCTGATTGCCGCAGGGGGGACGAACAGGCCCGCACGCCCGGTGCTGCGCGTCGGCGATCAGTGCCACGAACCGCAGCCAATCCCCCATCGGATGAGCGACCGCCAAGACGCGCAGACGTTCGGCCCGGCGGACAAACAGCACCGAAGGATCAGGCAGGATCACAGGATCGGGCTGCCCGATGCTTCCACGCGGCAGATCGCCGAGATCCGTGGTTTTGATCGTCATGACACCTGTCGTATCAACGCCCGCGCGCCAGATCCCGCAGCCACTTCCGGTGGTGCCGGAACGCCCAGCCGGGTGTGACCGACCCGTGCAGCATCCCACCCATTGTCCCGCGGATCCATATCCCGGCGTAAACATGGGCGATGAAGACCGCGATGATCGCGACGGCGGCCAGGCTGTGGATTGCAATGGCCACGCGCTTCACCTCGATCGAGGTGAAGCCGAAGAAATACTGGTCCCAGATCACGATGCCGGTGACGAACAGCACCAGGATCAGCAACGTCATCGACCAGAACACCAGCTTCTGCCCGGCGTTGTAGCGACCGACGTCCGGCACGTCCTCCTCGTGGTTGCTGATCACCTTATCGATCTTGCCGATCCAGGCGGTATCGTCGCGGTTCCATAGATTGTGGTGGAAGAAGCGGACGAACAGGATTGCGAAGCTCACGAGCAGCACGACACCGAACCACGGGTGGATCGCCCGCGTATAGGGGCCGCCGCCGAACAGATCGGTCAGGAAGAACAGCGACGGATGGAACAGCGACATCCCGGACAATGCCAGCAGGATGAAGCAACCGGCGGTGATCCAGTGATTGATCCGCTGCGCCGTGGTGTAGCGCGAAATCGTTCCCGGCTGGCTCATTTCTCGTCCTTATGGTCGAGTATTTCGCGTCCGTGGACTTCATCCTCGGGCTGCACTTCGTTCGGCCCGGCGACCACCCAATGAACGAAACCGGCAATGGCGGCGAACCCCAGGCCGGCCAGCGCGATCGGCTTGAACATGCCTTTCCAGAGCCACACCAGCGGATCGATCCGCGGCTTGTCCGGCAAGCCGGCATACAGCGACGGCCGATCGGCGTGGTGCAGCACATACATGACATGCGTGCCGCCCACCTCCGGCGGATCATACAAGCCGGCATTGGCAAACCCACGCTCCTTCAGGTCCACAATGCGCTCCTGCGCCCATGCGGTCATGTCTTCTTTGGCGCCGAACAGAATCGCGCCGGTCGGACAGGTCTTCACGCAGGCCGGTTCCAGCCCCACCGAGACGCGATCCGAGCACAGCGTGCACTTGTAGGCCCTGTGGTCTTCCTGGCTGATGCGCGGGATGTTGAACGGGCAACCCTTCACGCAATAGCCGCAGCCGATGCAGTTCTCGCTGATGAAATCGACGATGCCGTTGGCATACTGCACGATCGCCCCCGGCGACGGGCACGCTTTCAAACACCCAGGATCGCTGCAATGCATGCAGCCATCCTTGCGGATCAGCCATTCCAGGTTGCCGGCTTCATTCTCCCATTCCGTGAACCGCATCACCGTCCACGCCGCCGGGTTCAGGTCCGACGGATTGTCGTAGCTGCCCTCGAACGTCTCCATCTCCGGCCGTAGATCGTTCCATTCCATGCAGGCGGACTGGCACGCCTTGCAGCCGATGCAGCGAGAGACATCGATCAGCTTCGCCACTGCCGGCTGGTGGCGGATGTCGGGCGGCGTGCCGGTGGTGGCGGAGCGGCGGGTGATATCGAGCGACTGAAGGTCGGTCATGTCATGTCCTCCTTCAGGCAACCGGTCCGGGGGCTTTTTCGACATTCACCAGGAACGCCTTGAACTCCGGCGTTTCGGTGTTCGCATCGCCAACGAACGGGGTCAGCGTGTTGGCGCCGAAGCCCTTGAGCGCCGCGCCGGTGAACCCCCAATGCAGCGGCAAACCGATCACGTGGCACGGCTTGCCGTCCACCATCATCGGTTTCAGCCGCTTGGTGACGTAGGCCTTGCAGATCACCTCGCCGCGCTTGGACGACAGCTTGATCCAATCGCCCTGCCCGATCCCTTTCTCCTTTGCCAGCGCCTCGCCCACCTCGGCAAATTCCTCCGGTTGCAGGATCGCGTTCATAAGCCCGTGCTTGGTCCAGTAATGGAAATGTTCGGTCAACCGGTAGGTGGTGCCGACATAGGGGAAATCCGCGACTTTCCCGAACTGGGCCCGATCGAAGTCGAACACCCGCGCCATCGGGTTGGACGAAACTGTCGGATGGAGCAGATTGAGCACCGGACTTTCCAGCGGCTCATAATGCTCGGGGAACGGTCCTTCCCGCATCTGGTCCCGCGCGAACAGGCGCGCGACGCCTTCCGCCTGCATGATGAACGGACCCACTCCGGCCTTTGGATCAGAGGTCGGAACGAAATCCGGCACATCGATGCCTTCCCACTTCGTCCCGTTCCAGGCGATCAGCGGTTTATTCGGATTCCACGGCTTGCCCTCCAGATCGGCCGATGCCCGGTTGTACAGCACCCGGCGATTGGCCGGCCAGGCGAAGGCCCAGTTCGGCGCCAGCCCCTGATCCCGCGGGTCGAAGGCATCGCGCCGCCCCATGATGTTGCCACGCTCTGTCCACACGCCCGTATAGATCCAGCAGCCGCTCGTGGTGGTGCCGTCGTCACGCAACTGGGCGAAACCATCCAACAACTGGCCCGCCTTGAGCACAGTGGCGCCCGCTGCATCCTTCCAGTCCGTCAGGGTGCGACCGTTGATTTCCTTTGCCAGTTCTTCCGGCGTCGGGTGCGCGTCATCCAGATAATCCCATGACAGGTTCAGGATCGGATCGGGAAACGCGCCGCCATCCTTGCGGTACATCGCCTGAATCCGCCGGAACAAACCAGCCATGATAGCGATGTCGCTCCGCGCCTCCCCCGGCGCATCCGCGGCCTTCCAGTGCCACTGCACCCAGCGGGCGGAGTTGGTCAGGCTGCCGTCTTCCTCGGCGAAGGAAGTCGTTGGCAGCATGAAGACCTCAGTCTGGATCTTCGACGGATCGGACGGATTTTTCGCCCCGTGGTTCTGCCAGAAACATGCGGTTTCGGTTTCCAGCGGGTCCATCACCGCCAGCCATTTCAGCTTCCCGAGCGCCGTACGGATCTTCTGCTTGTTCGGAAAGGCCTGCAGCGGGTTGAAGCCCTGGCAGATATAGCCGTTGATCTGGCCGCTGTTCATCATTTCGAACGCGCGCAGAATGTCGTAGTTGGGCACGTCCAGCTTCGGCAGCCAGTCGTACGCCCAGTCGTTGTCAGCCGTCGCAGCGGCGCCATAAACCGACTTTTGCAGGCTGACGAAGAACTTCCTGTAGTTCTGCCAGTAGCTGACTTCGCCGGCGCGCAGCGGCTTGAACTGCCGCGTCTTCATATAGTCGGCGAAACGCGGCTCGCTGTCCTTCGGCAGCGTCAGATAGCCGGGCATGGCATTGGACAGCAGCCCAACGTCGGTCAGCCCCTGGATGTTGGAATGCCCGCGCAGCGCGTTCATTCCGCCGCCGGCCACCCCGATATTGCCCAGCAGCAACTGCACCATCGCCATGGAGCGTATGTTCTGGCTGCCGACGGAATGCTGCGTCCAGCCCAGCGCGAACAGACTGGTCAGCGCTTTGTCTGGCGCCGCGGTGCTGGCGAACAGGTCGCACACCATCAGGAACTTGTCGCGCGGCGTCCCGCAGATGCGCTCCACCACCTCCGGCGTGTAGCGGGAGACGTGCTGCTTCAGCAGGTTCAGCACACAACGCGGATGCTGGAAGCTGGGATCGGCCTTGGCGAACCCGTCATCGCCCAGCTCGTAATCCCAGCTCGAGCGGTCGTAGTCCTTCTTCTCGGCGCTGTAGCCGGAAAACAGCCCTTCGTCGAAGCCGAAACCTTCCTTCACGATCAGCGCCGCGTTGGTATAGGTGCGGACGTAATCGTGCTGGATCGCATCCTTCTCCAGCAGATAACGCATCGCGCCGGACAGGAACGCGATATCGGTCCCCGGCCGGATCGGCACGTAATAATCGGCGACCGAGGCAGTCCGGGTGAAGCGCGGATCGACCACCACCAGTTTGGCGTGGTTGTGGATCTTCGCTTCGATGACCCACTTGAACCCGCACGGGTGCGCCTCGGCGGCATTGCCGCCCATAACCAGCACCACGTCGGCATTCTTGATGTCCTGCCACGTGTTCGTCATCGCACCGCGACCGAATGTTGGAGCCAGACTGGCTACCGTCGGTCCGTGTCAGACACGCGCCTGATTATCGAAGACGACCATCCCGAAGGAGCGGGCCACCTTCCAGGTCAGGAACGCCGTTTCATTGGAAGACGCCGAGGCCGCCAGCATGCCGGTCGAGGTCCAGCGGTTGACCGTGGTCCCGGCCGCGTTCTTCGCGATGAAGTTCTGGTCGCGGTCCTGCTTCATCAGCGTGGCCATGCGGTCCAGCGCGAAGTCCCATGACACGCGCTTGAAGCTGTCGCCGCCCGGCACACGATACATCGGATATTTCACCCGCGTCGGCGAGTGGACGACATCCAGTAGCGCCGCCCCCTTCGGGCAAAGCGTGCCGCGGTTCACCGGATGGTCCGGATCGCCCTCGATATGCACGATGCTGGCCTTGGCGTTCTTCGCAGCGTCACCCAGGCTGTAGATCAGGATGCCACAGGCGACGGAGCAATAGGTGCAGGTGTTCCGTGTCTCGGTGGTGCGGGACAACTTGAACGGACGGACCGAAGCCGCCAACGCCTCACCGGCAGGGGCAAAACCGAGAGCGCCGATACTGGAGGCAGCTAATGTCGCACCACTGAGTCGAATAAAGCCCCGGCGGCCGAGTTCCATGACACCGAACCTCCCCTGAGCGACCCGATTGCCAGAGGCGGCACGCGCGACCGCCAGACGCATCGGATTTATCGGGAATCTATTCGCCGCCTGACCCAATTTCGCAAGATATTTCGGCAAGAATTAAGGAATTACACCAGACTTTGAGGACGGCTTGCGAAGCCGGGCCGGCACGCGTTAGGCATGGACCGAACAGTCGGACACGGCGCCACGATGCACTCAACGATCTACCGCTTGCTGCCGGCACCGCTGCGGCGTTCCGCCACACCGTCTCGCCTTGCCGTCTTCGGCCAGTTTGTCCGCTTCGGCACGGTCGGCTTCGCCGGGCTGATCATCGATACCGCCACTGTCTATGGGCTGCGGCATTCGCTGGGGCTGTACGGCGCCGGCCTGGTCGCCTATGTCACCGCCGCCAGCGGCAATTGGGTGCTCAACCGGATATGGACCTTCCGTGGCCAGGGATCGGGACCCGCCCACCGGCAATGGGCGATGTTCATGGTCACCAATCTGGCCGGTTTCGTGTTGAACCGGGGCACTTACGCATTGCTGGTGACCTTCGTCGCCGCGGCCGCCGATCAACCAGTCATCGCCACGTCTGCTGGCGCCGTCGCGGGGTTGTTGGTGAATTTCAGCCTGTCCCGCCGGTTGGTCTTCCGCTGAGACTTGCTTTCGCGCGACGGGTTCGTGGTGTGGGTCGATACCGCATCAGGTTGACGACCACGCTCCGCCGGTTCCCTCCGCGTCATGCCCGGACTTGATCCTGTGTGTGAGTAATACCAGAGCATGTTGACGACCCAGGTCACGTTGACG
>JARLIN010000093.1 GCA_031291715.1 Rhodopila sp.
GATCGTCGAGCACGACATGGACCTCATCCGCCGCCTGTGCCCGCGCATCCTGGTGCTGGACGCCGGGGTGCTGCTCGCCGACGGTCCGCCGGCGGTGGTGCTGGCCAGGCCCGACGTCATCGCCGCCTATCTGGGCGAGACCGAGGAGACCGCCTGATGCTGCTGCGCATCGAGGACCTCTGGGTTCGTTACGGCGGCATCACCGCCCTGTCGGGCATTTCCATCGACGTGCCGGAAGGCGAAACCGTCCTGCTGGTCGGCGCCAACGGGGCGGGAAAATCCAGTACCATCAACGCCATCATCGGCCTGGTTCCGGCGGCGAAAGGGCGGATCATCTTCGCCGGCACGGACATATCCCACATCCCCTGCGAACGCCGCGCGCGCCTGGGGATCGGCTATTCGCCCGAGGGCCGCCGCGTGTTCCCCACCATGTCGGTGACGGACAACGTCCTGTCCGGCGCTTTCGGGCTGGGGCGCAAACGGCAGATGGAGGCGCTGGAATGGCTCCGGTCCACCTTTCCGCTGCTGCACGATCGCGCGTCCCAGCCGGCCGGGCAATTGTCCGGCGGCCAGCAGCAGATCGTCGCCCTGGCCCGCGCGATGGCGTCGTTTCCGAAACTGCTGCTGATGGATGAGCCGTTCCTGGGATTGGCGCCCGTCTGGATCAAGCAGATCAGCGACGCGATCCTGCAACTGCGCGCCCGTGGCACCACGGTGCTGATGACGGAACAAATGGCGCGTCCGGCACTGAAACTGGCCACCAGCGGGTATGTCATGCGGGGCGGGGAAGTGCGCCGCAGCGGTCCCGTGGATGCCATTCGCGACCTCGCGCTGGCTGACGAGTATCTGTGAGGATTTGGCGCCAGCCGGCGGCTGTCTATAAACTGGCGCACGACCCGAACAGAGGATAAGCCCAGGATGAACGACCAGGTGACCGAAGACCCGCAAACCATCCTGGACCGCATTCAGCAGCAAGCCACCCGCTACGAGACGCCGTGCGGCGACGGGCGTCTTCTCTGGCATCTGTGGGACCAGTCCGGCGGCACCGCGCCGGTCGTCGCGCTGTTCCATGGCGGCGCCGGTTCCTGGCGGCACTGGATCCGCAACATTCCCGCCCTGGTGGCGACCTATCGCGTCCTGGTCCCCGACCTTCCCGGTCTGGGCGAATCCGACTTCCCGCCCAGCGGCGACGATCCAGAGGCCATCGCGACGATCGTGGCCGACGGGATCGATGCGATCGTGGGTGCCGGCACGACCTACGACGTCGTCGGCTTTTCCTTCGGCAGCACCATGGCCGCCTGCGTCGGTGCCCTGCGCGGCAAACAGGTCCGGTCGGTCACCATCATCGGTTCCTCCGGCGTCGGCGGCATGGGATCGGCGGTAACACTGGAGAAAGTGCGCCACTTGGAGGGGCAGGAGCGGGTTGACACCCACCGTACCAACCTCAGCCGGCTGATGATCGCCGATCCGGCGAAGATCGATGATCTGGCACTCGTGATCCAGGACTGGAATACCGTGCGGTCGCGTCTGCACACGCCGTCGATCTCGCGCAGCGGGGCGGTGATGCGGGCGATCGACCGGCTGCAGTCGCCACTGAACGGCATATGGGGCGAGCGCGACGCGCCGGCCAACCCGAAGGCGCCGGAGCGTGTGGCGTTCCTGCGCGCCCTGCGGCCGGAGGCGGATATCCGCCTGATCCCAGGGGGCGGCCACTGGGTCGCCTATGAATGCCCCGAAACCGTCAATGCGATCCTGCTGGAGATGCTGGCGCGCACGCGCCCCTGACCACAGGCTCGCGGGAGGAAACAAAAAATGAATGAGCTTTCGACCGGCCCTGGCGAGATGATGGGCAACGCCGGCCCCGGCATGCTCGCCGGGCTGCGGGTGATCGAAATCACGGACGAGCGCGCCGAATACACCGGACTGCTGCTGGCCGGTCTGGGCTGCGAGGTGGTGAAGATCGAGCCGCCCGAGGGCAACGCCACCCGCCGTATCGGCCCGTTCCTGGACGATGAACCGGGGTTGGAACGGTCGCTGTTTTTCTGGAACTACAACCGGAACAAAAAATCTGTCGTCCTGGACATTCAGTCGCAGCCGGGCGAATTGCTGCGGCTGCTGGATGGTGCCGATATCCTGCTGGATTCTTCTTGCGGCGCGCTGAACACCGCGCTTGGTCTGGACCGCGCCGCCTTGAACGCGCGTTTTCTCAGGCTGATCACGGCGCGCATGACGCCGTTCGGCGACGATGGCCCGTGGGCGGATTTCAAGGCGTCGGACCTTATTCATCTCGCCCTGGGCGGGGTGATGATGAATTGCGGCTACGATCCCGACCCGAACCTGCAATACGACACGCCACCGATCGCGCCGCAGGTCTGGCATGCCTACCACATCGCCGGCGAGCAGCTTGCCACCGGCATCATTGCCGCCCTGATCGCCCGCCATCGCAACGGCCAGGGTCAGGATGTTTCGGTCGCGGTGCACGAGGCGGTGTCGAAAAACCCCGAGCTGGACATCATGCACTGGGTGATGCGCCGCGTGCCGCTGTGGCGCCTGACCTGCCGGCATGCGCTGGAGACGCCGAACCACTCGCCCAGCATCATGCACACCAAGGATGGCCGCTGGTACATCTCCCACGGGATGGGTGCGCGCGACCTGAAGGCCCTGGTGCCGTTGTTGAGCAAATACGGCATGCAGGCCGATCTTCAGCCTCCGCCGCCGGATGCGGACCTGAAGGCGCGGGCGGTGCCTGGCTCGACCGCCAGCGATGAGGCGCGCGCCCATATGATCGACGTCATGCAGCGCTTCGTCCGTGCCTGGACCTACGAAGACATGCCGTGGCTGGAGGCGCAGGAGGCCGGTCTGCTGTGGGCGCCGATCCGCAAGCCGCATGAAAATGCGCTTGACGAGCACTGGCTGCAACGCAAGTCGTTCGCCGACGTGTATCATCCTGAACAGGAGCGTTCGTTCCGCTATCCGACCAGCAAGTGGCTTTCGACAAGAACAAGCTGGCAGGTTGGCCGCCGCGCGCCACTGCTGGGCGAGGATACCGAAGCCGTCCTGGCCGAGGCGCCGCGCGCGCCTTCCGTCCCCGCGCAGCCGAAAGGCGATACGGGCGCGGTCGTTTCGGCGATGCACGGCAAGCAATTTCCGTTGCAGGGCGTGAAAATCCTCGATTTCGCCTGGTTCCTTGCTTCGGCCGGCGGCACGCGGTTTCTCGCCGCGATGGGGGCGGAAAGCTACAAGGTGGAGTGGAAGGACAATCCCGACACCCGTCTCGCCGCCATGGCGCCTGTCGGCGGACGGCCCGCCCGAGACGCCGCGACCGGCCCGCTTCCGGGCGTCAAGGACCCCGACATGGGCGGCCAGTTCAACAACAAGAACGCCGGCAAGCGCGGGATTTCGCTGAACATCCGTCATCCCAAGGGCCTGGCGATCGCGAAAGACCTTGTCCGCATCTGCGACATCGTCGCCGAGGGGTTCTCGCCCGGCGTGCTGCAACGCCTCGGCCTTGGCTACGACGTGATGAAGAAGATCCGGCCCGATATCATCTACATCCAGCAGGCCGGGATGGGCGCGCACGGCACCTATGGCCGGATGCGGACGGTCGGACCCGTCGCCGCGGCGTTCGGCGGGCAGGGCGATATGTCCGGACTGCCGGAACCGGCGATGCCGGTGGGCTGGGGATATTCGTATCTGGACTGGATGGGTGCCTATGGCTACGCGCTCGCGTTGCTGGGTGCGCTGTATCACCGCGACCGTACCGGAGAGGGCCAATGGATCGATGCGTCCCAGTGCGAGTCCGGACTTTTCCTGACCGGAACGTCGATCCTGGATTGGTCCGCGAATGGGCGGGAATGGCGTCGTTACGGTAATCGCTCCCCCTACAAACCTGCGGCTCCACATGGTGCGTATCGTTGCAAAGGCAATGACCGCTGGGTTGCAATCGCTTGTTTCACGGAACAGGAATGGCATTCCGTCGCCCGCGTCGCCGGACACACCGAGTGGCTGGACGATAAGCGTTTCGCGACCCTGACGGATCGCCTCGCGCATCAGGATGCGCTGGACGCCGCTATCGGCGCCTGGACGGCGACCCGCTCGGCCGAGGACGTGATGATGGCACTGCAAAATGCCTCGGTTCCCGCTGGAGTTTGCCAGAACGCGGAAGACCGCTGCGACAACGACCCGCAGCTTCGCCATCTGAAATGGCTGACCGAGGTCACCGGCACCAAGATCGGTACGTGGCCGGTTTATGAGTTGCCGATGAAACTGTCCCGCACCCCCGCCTATATCGGCGGTCCGATCAACCGCGGCGCCCCCTGCTACGGTGAGGACAACGCCTGGCTGCTGACCGAGCTGCTTGGCATGACACAGTCGGATGTGGAACGGCTGGCGGAGGAGGGGGTTATCTGACGACCTCTACTTCTTCATGTATTTCCCGAGCAGCGCCTGAAGATCGGCCGCACCGTTCTGATATCCGGCCGCCTTCAATGCCTTGTCGGCCATTCCCATCAAGGCGCCTGGCGTTTGCGATGCCAAGGCCGTCATCGGGCTTGGGACCTGCGACGGCCCGACCGTTCGCAGACGCGTGAGCGCCTCGTTCGTGCCGGAAAGGTCCAGGGATTTCTCCTGGACGGGCAGGGGGGTCATCCCGGTGACGGGCACCGATACCCGCACGGTCACCGACCGCGCCGCCGGCAATCCCGCTGCCAGCCTCGAAGCCGCGGCGTCGTTCGGCGAACAGATATAGCCGGCGCTGCTCGCCGCGCAGGCCAGGTCCTCGCGCTGACCGCCGCCGAACTGCACGGACGCCTCGGTCTTGCCGGCCATCGCAGCGGCCATCAGGATCTCGCTCGACAGTCCGCGCAGCGCGATGACCGGCACCAGGGACTTGCCCTCGGCCTGCACTTCCAGGTCGCCGGTGATCCCGGCCTTGTCGAAAAACCGCTTGTTGAAGCGCATCAGGCACGGTTCGGCGCCCGGCGTATCGCCCGGACAGCTCAGCACCCAACTGCCGATTTGCTCCTGCGTCGCGGCCGAGGCGCTGCCGAGCATCGCGACGAGTCCCAGTGCCAGGGCGATGATGCCCCTCATTTTATCCATCCGAACCTCTTCCGTGGCGCGCGGTTATCTGTAAGCGTGTCGGCATGAACGATGCCATGCAGCCTGACGCGCTCTCGATCCACCGGACCATCGTGACGTTGGATACACACATCGACATTCCTTGGCCAACCGGTCCGGACCCGTTCCAGGATGGCCCCAGGCGGGTGGATTTGCCAAAGATGATTCGCGGCGGGCTCAGTGCCGCGTGCTTTGTGGCCTATGTGCCGCAGACCACCCGCACCCCGGCGTCCGAGGATGCCGCTTACGGCCGCGCCATCGCCATGCTGGAGCAGATCAACCGCATGGAAAGCACCCCGTCGGCGATCCCGATGCGGATCGCGAACCGGGCGGATGCGATCGTGGCGGCGAAGCGCGACAATGTCCTCGCCATCGTGCCGTGCGTCGAGAATGGGTTCGCCGTGGGCGCCGATCTGTCGCGGATTGCCGCATTCCGGCGGTGGGGCGCGATCTACATGACCATGACCCATAACGGCCACAACGCCCTGGCCGATTCCTGCAATCCGCGCCGCGACCTGGGCGATCGGGAAACCGAGCATGGCGGGCTTTCCACCCTGGGGCGCGCGGCGATCGCGGCGATGAACAAGGTCGGCATGCTGGTCGATGTCGCGCACACCTCCCGCGACACGATGGTGCAGGCGGCGGAGGAGTCGCGGTCGCCGATCGTCTCCACCCATTCCTGCGTGAGTGCGCTGTGCGATCATTCCAGGAACATGACCGACTGGCAGTTGGACGTGATCCGGGATGTGAAGGGGGTGATCCAGATCACCGCGGTGCCGGCCTTCCTGAAGCTGAACGCGAAGCCCGAGGAGGTGACAGTCGCCGATTTCGCCGATCATATCGATTACGCGGTGCGGCGGATCGGGATCGATCATGTCGGGATTTCCTCGGACTTCGATGGCGGGGGCGGGTTCTCCGACTGGCACGACGCCAGCCAGAGCCCCAACATCACGATCGAGCTTGTGCGGCGGGGCTATGACCGGGGCGCCCTTGAAAAACTGTGGGGCGGTAACTTCCTCCGGGTGATGCGGGTGGCGGAGGGGTTGGCAGGCTGATGCGAACGGTTGCGTTGCCAGGCGGCGAGACGGTTCCGGCCCTCGGGCAGGGGACCTGGTATATGGGCGAGCGGCGCGCTGACGCGGCGCGTGAGGCCGATGCGCTGCGGCTGGGCGTCGATCTGGGCATGACGCTGATCGACACGGCCGAGATGTACGCCGATGGCGGGGCCGAGCAGGTGGTCGCCCAGGCCGTCTCGGGGATTCGGGACCGGGTGTTCATCGTCAGCAAGGTGTTGCCGCAGAATGCGTCCCGGACCGGCGTGCCGGCGGCGTGCGAGCGGAGTTTGAAGCGGCTTCGGACGGATCGAATCGACCTGTATCTGCTGCACTGGCGGGGCGGGCATCCCCTGGCGGAGACGGTCGCGGCGTTTGAGGCTTTGAAGGCGGCCGGGAAGATCCGGTACTGGGGCGTGTCCAATCTGGATACCGACGACATGAACGAACTGCTCGGTGTGGCGGGCGGGACGGGGTGCGCGACGGATCAGGTGCTGTATCATCCGGACAGCCGCGGGATCGAGTTCGATCTGCTGCCCTGGTGTGTCGAACACAAGATACCGGTGATGGCGTATTCGCCGTTGGGGCATGACGTGCGCCGGTTGCTGGGGTCTTCCGCGTTGCAGGCGGTGGCGCGGCGGCACGGCGCGACGCCGGCACAGGTGGCGATTGCCTGGGGGTTGCGGGGCGGGAATGTGATCTCGATCCCCAAGGCGGCGGATGTGGCGCATGTGCGGGAGAATGCCGGGGCCGGCGGGATTACGCTGACGGCCGAGGATCTGGCGGCGATCGATGCGGCGCATCGGCCGCCGAAGAGGAAGGTCGCGCTGGATTTGCTTTAGGCTGGGGCACGGGGGTAGGTCAGGCGACGTTTTGCGCGGGGGTGGTCTGGCATCGGTTCGAATGTTCGATTCCGACCCGTTGCGGACATCTATCTGATGCACTCAAGAATCATGCACCACGGGAAATGCAAACTTGGAGCGCCTTGCGAGCTTCAATTTTAATCGACGACCATCACGAATGCGAACAGTAAATCACGCCACGATTCAGTGTCGGCGTGGAAGGTCCTGTAGCCAAGGATTCTTACGCGCTCTCCGTCCGCCATAGACATGCCAAGCGGGGCCGGTTTGGAGGCGATAAGCCCAGACTTACACTTCCCATCGACGACCGTGATGGATATGCGCGGAAAATCCTTGATCTCGCTTTCAATCTGAGCAGCGCTGTAAACGCCGGTTCCGCCGATCTGGTTTGTGACGATAGTGTTGACGTCCGGGATGCCCTTATCGCCGAACGGATTGAATTGAGCGGTATCCTCACAACTGCCTTCATAGGGACTTAGATGTGGAATATAGACATAACCCATTAATCCAGCGCACCCGACCATCCAACAGTTTTCGGCATGGGCAGCAGGCGAACCATCAACAACGGTGCTGAGAGCGATAGTCGCCGTTAAAACGCGAAGGAGTTTTGTCACCGCACCACCAGCCGATTCGAGCTGATTTTTAACACCGACCTTCGCGTCCGAACAACGGTGAGGTTTCGGGGCCGGACGATTTCGCAACGTTAGACATCTCGCGCCATAAACCATACTGACAAATATCAAGATTTCTGCACCAAAAATCATGTCAACAAAGCCAGAATATTGACGCGTGCATAAGTCCGGTGCGAACGGCCGCTTCCTACCCGTCGCCGACATTCCCTCGAAACAACAACCATCCAGCGAATGGATCGACTGATCCAGCGCGTCTCCCTGACAATCGTTTCGACAGCGCGGCCATCAAGGCGGTAACCGTCCAACCCAAACAGCACGCGACCCTAAATCCGTTTCGCCGTCTGCTGCGTGTGTTTCCGAGCAATAGCGGCCGAGCTCCGGATGCCGGTGGCGAGATGGCCCGGGAAACCAGGATCGCCGGCCATCAAGGTGGTGCGTAGCAGCTCCGACTTGCTCATACCGACACCAGCTGTCGGGCACCTTCCCTGGGTGAGATCGTTCGCCACCCCGGTCAGCACATCGACCCACAGCAGGTTGGCCTTCCGCTGGGCGGGCGGGACATGCTCGGTACCCGCCTGAAGCCTCGCCGCCTCGGTCCTCATCGCCCTGGACCAATGCAGTCTGTTCTGCTGGTCGGTTGAGGCGGGCGCGTCCGGCATGGTGACTGGCTGAACGGCGGGTGTGGCTTCGGCTTCGTGTTCGGGCGCCGGGATTTCGGCTGGACCGGACGTCTCGGCAGGTTCCGTTTCCGTCTCATCCCATATTGCCATCGCCGCTTGTTCCGCGAGGCTGGGCTCCAGCGGCGAGGTCTCGCGCCGGGCTCTCTCCAGCGTTTCGGAGTTGTCCCGGGCGGCGCGGTTCAGGGCGTTGGCGTTGCCGCGCAGCTTCAGCTTCATCGACAGCGAAAGGTCGGGTGCCATGGACAGCCGCAGATTGTCCAGCGCCGTCAGCGCGAAGGCGAGGATCTGGCCGATGGTCATCAGTTCCCCTTGGCCGCGGGCTTTGTAGGCGGCGACCGCTTCCTGTGCGGCGAGGCGGGCCAGGTGCATGTCGGTGATGCTGCCGGCCATCAGAAGAGGGGCGAGCAGGCCGAGGATGAACTCCATCAGGAGGCCGGAGGGCTGGTCTTGGGCGGGGTCGGTCATGAGGCGGTGGTCCTGGTGATTTCGACGTCTTTTCTGTGAATCAACAAAGATGTTGAGGGCGGCGCGTCTTCATCCCTGTGTTGTGGCCGGGCTTGACCAAGCCCCCCCGCAAACGCCGGAGTCTGCGGGGATCGCCGGGTCAGGCCCGGCGATGACGGTGGGAGGAATGGCTCGCTCGGCCAAAAAATTCTCCCGCCCTCCGCTTATTCTGATGCGCATGTCGCCAGGCCCGGCCATGACACGAGGGGGCTCACGGGATCAGATCCCCTGGCCGGATCGGCCGGATCTTCGGGATCCGCTTGATGCCCTTCCGCAGGTCCGCCTCGTATTCCCGCTTGTACATCAGGCCAAGGCGGCGCCCGATATAGGCGGCCTGCTGGGGTGTCGGGTCCTCCGGCATGATCATGCCGCCGCCGGGGAGGATGCCCTCGGTATTCGCGATGTCCAGGCCTTCGTTCTCCTTTTCGATCCGTTCGCGCTCGCGGCGTTCGTCGGCGACTGCCAGGTCCTCCTGTGTCCATGCGACCGGCAGGGCCGGTTCCGGGCGGCGTTCGGGTTCGGGATCGTCCTCGCCGCGGCGGCAGCGTTCCTCCCATTCCAGTACGGCGCTGGCCGGGTCGGGTTCGGGCCAGGCGCGCGAAGGCGGCCGGCCGACGGGGACCGAGAGCGGTTTGGCCTGCCGCCGTTCCATTGCCTTCAGCAGGGAGTCGAAGGTGCGGGCGGCGGAGGCCGCAGTGGTGATGTGGCGGGTGCTGTCGCCGTTCGGTCGGCGGAGGTTCATGCCGATGCGCCAGCACGCGGCGGCGGCATGGTAGGCGGAAAGGGCCTGTACGCCGAGCATGACCTCGATCTCGTCACGGGGATGCAGGGCGGAGAGGGCGCGCATCGCGCTGTGCATGCGCCGGTAGGCCCAGCCGCGCGGCTCGGTGGAGTCGAGCGGCATGGTGCGCATCAGGGTGCGGATGGCTTCGTTCATGAAGCCTGGCTCCAGGGGGCCGTCTTCGTGGAAGATCGCGTCGCGGTCGTAGGGCGGGGCAGGTTCGGCAGCGGTCGGCTCGGGCATTCGGTCTGTCGTTCTTTGTATGTTCCTAAGTGGGCGTGGAGTTGGGGGAGCGGGGCGGCTGATGCAAGGGGGCTCGTTAAAAGAATGCAACCACAGATGAACGCGGATTGAGCGGCTCCTGGCCGGACCGCGCCGAGCCATGACGATCGCGGAGAGGGCGGTGCCTCGTCCCGCGCGGGAACGGTTTCCCGGCTCCCGCCTGCCGCCCGCTTGCCTTTCCCCCCAAGCTGCGCGACCCTTGGGCAACTTTCGTTGTCCAGGATAAGCAAAGCGAGGATGCCGTGAACGACACCACGATCGTCACCGACTCAGTCAAGCGGTTCAAGTGGGTTGGCACCCGCCCGATTCGTCCCGATGGCGTGCCGAAGGTGACCGGCCGGGCGCTGTACGGCGCGGACCTGAAGCTGCCGGGGATGATCTACGGCAAGATCCTGCGCTCCCCGCACGCCCATGCCCGCATCAGGTCGATCGATACCTCCGCCGCCGAGGCGCTTCACGGCGTGAAGGCCGTCGTTACCTCCGCCGACTTCCCGGAGCAGAAATTCGACTACATCGGACCCGAGCGCGTGGCGGTGAACTTCTGGCACGTCACCCGCAACATCTTGGCACGTGAGAAAGTGCTTTATGAGGGCCACGCCGTCGCCGCCGTCGCCGCCATGAGCAGCAGCATCGCCGAAGAGGCGTTGTCGCTCATCAAGGTCGATTACGAGGTTCTGCCGCACGTCATCGACGTCGATGAGGCGATGGCCGCCGACGCACCGCTGCTGTTCGAGAACATGATCACCCGCGGCATCGAACCGGCACCGACCAAGCCGTCCAACATCTCCAAGCGCCTGGACTTCGCCATCGGCGATGTCGAAGCCGGCTTCAGGCAGGCGGACGTGGTGATCGAGAAGGAATTCAAGACCGCCGCGGTCCACCAGGCCTACATCGAGCCGCACGCTTGCGTCGCGAAGTACGAGGCCGACGGCCAGTGCGAGATCTGGTCTTCCAGCCAGGGCCATTTCCAGATGCGGGCGCTGACGGCGCAGGTCATTGGCGCTCGCCTCGGCGACTTGCGCGTGACCCCAGCCGAGATCGGCGGCGGTTTCGGCGGAAAAACGGTCACGTATCTGGAGCCGGTGGCGGCCACGCTGTCGAAGAAATCCGGCCTGCCGGTCCGCATCCAAATGAGCCGCGAGGATGTGTTCCGCGGCTCCGGCCCGACATCCGGTGCGTCCATGTGGGTGAAGATCGGCGTCAAGAAGGACGGCACGATCGTTGCGGCCGACGGCATCTTCAAGTTCCAGGCGGGTGCGTTCCCCGGCTCGCCGGTGATGAACGGCTGCCTGTGCGCCTATGCGCCGTATGAGATCCCGAACCAGCGTGCCGTGGGCTTCGACGTTGTTTCCAACCGTCCCAAGGCCGCCGCGTATCGTGCGCCTGGCTCGCCGATCTCCGCCTTCGCGGTGGAGAGCGTGCTGGACATGTGCGCCAAGGCGATCGGCATGGACCCGCTGGCGCTGCGGCACAAGAATGCCTGCCGCATCGGCACGCCGACCATCGCTGGGCCGAAGCATGCCCATGCGGGGTACGCCGAGACCATCGAGGCGCTGATGAAGCATCCCGGCTACCATGAGAAGCTGGGTCCGAACCAGGGCAGGGGCGTCGCGTCCGGCTACTGGTTCAACGGCGGCGGCGAATCCAGCGCCACGTTGCAGGTGAACGCCGACGGCACCGTTCTGGTGGCGACCGGCAGCCCTGATATCGGCGGCTCCCGCGCCTCCATGGCGATCATGGCGGCCGAGACGCTGGGCGTCGATTACAGCACGGTGCGGGCGATCGTCGCCGACACCGCGTCGGTTGGCTATACGCATGTCACTGGCGGCTCGCGCGTGACCTTCGCGACCGGCACCGCGGTGGTGAACGCCTCCAGGACGGTGGTCAAGGAGCTTTGCAAGCGCGCCGCGCTGATCTGGGGCGTGGATGAGGACGGCGTGGTCTGGGAGGACGGCTATGCCAAGCCGGCCTCGTCCAATGTCGGCGACTTCAAGCCGTTGTCGTTGAAGGAAATCGCGGCCAAGGCGGCGGCGACCGGTGGTCCGATCACCGCCTCGAACGGCGTGAATGCCGGCGGGCAGGCACCGGGCTTCTCGACCCAGTTCTGCGACGTGGAGGTCGATCCGGAAACCGGGAAGGTCACCATCCTGCGCTTCGTCGCCGCGCAGGACGTGGGTCGCGCCATCCATCCCAGCTATGTCGAGGGCCAGATCCAGGGCGGTGTCGTGCAAGGCATCGGCTGGGCGCTGAACGAGGAATATATCTACAATTCCAAGGGGCAGCTCGATAATCCCGGCTTCCTGGATTACCGCTGCCCGGTTGCCTCCGACCTGCCGATGATCGAGCCGATCCTGGTGGAGGTGCCGAACCCGAACCATCCGTATGGTGCGAAGGGCGTGGGTGAGGTGAATATCTGCCCGCCGATGGCCGCCATCGCCAACGCGATCGAGATGGCGACGGGCAAGCGGATGACCTCATTGCCGATGTCGCCGCCGCGCCTGCTGGCGGCGCTGTCGGAAGGCTGATCGGCCGTTGGCACGGATCGTATTCACGTCGGGCTTCGCACGCCGCTACACCAGCGGCGTGCGGGAGTTCGAGGTGGAGGCAAAGAACCTCCGCGGCGTGCTGAAGGCGATGGACGACCTCTATCCAGGGTTGGGCGAGCATCTGGAGGAGGAAACGACCGTCGCCATCAACGGCGAACTGCACGAGACCGGCTATTTCCAGCCCGTGCCGCCTGGCGCGGAGGTGTTTTTCATTCCGAAGATCGAGGGCGGGTAGGGAGCAGGTACGGGTTGCGAATGGTCAGGTGACCATTCATCACTTGGCCGTTCTGATACATCCTTGTTCCATTTCCTTATGCCCCCAACGCGCCGTCAGGTCTTCCCGATCAAGCTGATGTCAAACGGTGTCGTTTGATAGATCTCATTGATCCAGTTGGAGAGCAGCAAATGCGCATGAGGCCGCCAGCGATTCGGTGGCGTCAGTGATGTATCGTCGTTGGGAAAGTAATTAAACGGCAGCTTGATCGGTACGTTTGCCTTGATGTCCCGAAAATACTCGTCCGCGAGGGAGCTGGAATCGTATTCGAGGTGATCGAGCACGTAGAGGCGTCGGAATTTTCCGTCTTCCACGATGCAAGCGCCTTTCTCATCGGAGTGCGCCAGCAGCGTGAGATCTGGGCGACCCGCAAGATCCGTGGCTTTGATTTCGGCCCAGCGCGATATCGGAATGGAGAAATCGTCGGAGAAGCCATTGAGATACGGTGATGACGGCTTCAGGATTTTCTGCCGGTAGACACCAAAGGCTTTTTCCGGAAGCTGGTGTTTCGGGACGCCATGAAAATGGTAGAGCGCAGCCATCGCGCCCCAGCAGACATTCATCGTCGAATGTACGTTCGTTTGCGTCCATTCAAAGATCTGCTGCATTTCCCGCCAATAGCTGACGTCTTCATAAGGGATTGTCTCAACCGGCGTGCCGGTGATGATGAAGCCGTCGAATTTCCGATCCTTTGCTTTCTCCCACGTTTGGTAAAACGCGAGCAGATGATCTTCCGAGGTGTTCTTGGGCTTATGGTTACCGATCCGGACGAGCGAAAGTTCGACCTGTAGCGGCGAGGCGCCGAGGAGGCGTGCCATCTGCAGTTCGGTCTTGATCTTGTTCGGCATGAGATTGAGCAGCCCGATCTGCAGCGGGCGGATATCCTGACGGATCGCCACCGCCTCGGTCATCACACGCACACCCTCGTTCACCAGGGCTTCGAAGGCGGGCAGCTTATCGGGAATCTTAATGGGCATAGCAGTCACCAAAAAACGACAACAGTTCGCCTCTGGTCCGCAAGCGGCCCTTTAGCGATTTTTTTAACGTGGCTGCTAGCCGGCCGGCCAAATCACCACGGAGGATCTTCCTTACAAGACCCACAAAGGAATAGCCATGCTCCTATTAGCCCTCCGCCACCGCCGGATAAGGCTGCCCCCATTTGTCCTGATACACGAAGTCCGACAGCTTCCCGCGCCCGACCGGACCGAATTTTCCCATCGGATAGCCGATCGGCAGGATCGCGTAGGAATGCACCCCAGGCGGCAGGCCGAGCGCAGCCTCGGCTTCCTTTTCATAAAGCAGGTGCCGCGTCGTCAGCGTCGATCCCAGCCCCAGCGCGCGGATCGTCAGCAGCATGTTCTGCACGGCCGGATAGATCGAGGCGCCAGCCCCGCGGGTCGGGTTCGGCCCATCCTCCAGGCAGGCCACGATCCAGACCGGCGCTTCGTGGAAGTGCTCGGTCAGGTATTCGACCGCGCTGTGCTGACGGCCGTAACGTTCGGCCGTCACGCCGGGCGGTGGCGCGCTGGTGGCGTAGCGAGGGCCGATGACCTCGTCGAACGCCTTTTTGTACCAGACCTGGACCGCCTTCTTGATCGCCGGATCCTTGATCACCAGGAACCGCCACTTCTGCGTGTTTCCGCCATTGGCCGCGGCCGTTCCCGCTTCCAGGATTTGCTTGATCAGTTCATCAGGCACCGGGTCCGGCTTCAGCCGGCGCATCGAGCGCGTGGTTCCGATGATTTCAAAAAAATCAGGCATCTCGTGTCCTCCCTTAAAGCCGCTTTACCGGTGCCACGCCGCCCGAGCCGGAGCGGCCGCCGTCGATGACAATGTGCGTTCCCGTCACGTCGCCGGACAGGTCTGAGCACAGGTATAGCACGGCGCCGGCGATCTCTTCCGGCAGGGCGTAGCGCCCGGTCGGGATGCCCGCGGCGTAGGCGGCGTGGACACCCTCCGGATCGTTCGGATTGCGCTGTGACTCCAGCGACCGCATCATCCGCGTCTCCACCGGGCCGGGGCACACCGCGTTCACCCGCACGCCAAGTCCCGCCACGTCGGTGGACGCGACCTTGGTCAACCCGAGCACGCCGTGTTTGGACGCGACGTACGCCGGCATGCCCGGCGACCCGAACAGCCCGGCGACCGATGCGGTGTTCACGATCGCCCCTGACCCTTGTTTCAACATGACCGGCAACACATGGCGCATCCCCAGGAACACGCCCTTCAGGTTGACCGCGATGACACGGTCGAAGACCTCTTCGTCGTAGTCCTGCGTCGGTACGACTTTTCCCTCGATGCCGGCGTTGTTGAAGAAGCAGTCGATCCGGCCATACGCCGCCAGCGTCTTCTCGACATAGTCCTTCACCGATGCCGACTTCGTCACATCGGCCTGCACGAATGCCGCCGTGCCGCCACGCTGCGCGATGATATCGACGCTCGCGCGCCCGGAGTCCGCATCGGCGTCCACCACCATCACCTTCGCCCCGCGTAGAGCGAACCCCAAAGCCGTCGCACGGCCGATGCCACCGCCGCCGCCGGTGATCAGTGCCACCTTTCCGGTAAAATCCATTTTCGTTTCCTTCCAGTTCTTTCTTTAATCATCACGGCCCGGCTTTACGTCACGGCCCGGTCTTGATCATCTTGGCCCGGTCTTAATCATCACGGCCTGGTCCTGATCGTCATGACCCGGGCCATGACGGGAGAGGGCTACCCGCTTGTTACTCTAAACAACCTTCTCCGCGTGCAGCCTGGCGATCTCCTCTGCGTTGTAGCCCAGTTCCCCCAGGATGGAGTCGGTGTGCTCGCCCGCTTCCGGCGTCGCGCTGCGGATGCTCCACGGCGTGCGGCTGAGTTCGATCGGTTGGCCGATCACCTCGACGTCGCCCAACACCTTGTGCGGCACGACCCGAGTGATCCCCAGATGCTTCACCTGCGGATCGGCGAATACCTCGTTCATCTTGTAGATCGGGCCGGAGGGAACGCCCGCCTTGTTCAAAGCCTCGATCCATTCGGCCGAGGTCTTGCCGCGCGTGATCGCTTCGATCGCTTCGTTCAGCACATCCCGGTTTTCCAACCGGGTCCGGCCGGTCGCGAAGCGTGGATCGGTCGCCAGTTGCTCGGCCCCGAGCGCCTTGCACAGCCGGCGGTAGATATCGTCCCCGGCCGCGGCGATGTTGATATACCCGTCCGCCGTCGCGAATACACCTGTCGGGATACTTGTCGGGTGGTTGTTCCCCGCCTGCCCAGGCACCTCTTTCGCGATCGTCCAGCGCGCCGCCTGGAAATCCAGCATCGAAATCTGCGCGCCCAGCAGCGAGCTTTTCACCCACTGTCCTTCGCCGGACTGCTCACGCTCCAGCAATGCTATCAGAATGCCCATCGCGGCGAAAATCCCCGCGGTCAGGTCGGCCACCGGAATGCCGACGCGCATCGGGCCGCGCCCGGGCTCGCCGGTGATCGACATCAGGCCGCCCATGCCCTGGGCGATCTGGTCGAAGCCGGGCCGGTCGCGATACGGTCCATCCTGCCCGAACCCCGAGATACTGGCATAGACGATCCTGGGGTTGATCGCCTTCAGGCTTTCGTAATCCACCCCAAGACGGAATTTCACGTCCGGCCGGTAGTTTTCCACCACCACGTCCGCCTGGGCGACGAGGCGCTTCATCACCGCCAGGCCTTCGGGCGATTTCAGGTTCAGCGTCAGGCTGCGCTTGTTGCGGTGCAGGTTCTGGAAATCGGGCCCATGCCGCTCACCGCCCAGGCCCGCATCGCCTTCCGGCGATTCGATCTTGATCACATCGGCGCCCCAGTCGGCCAACTGCCGCACCGTGGTGGGGCCCGCGCGCACACGGGAGAGGTCGATGACCTTGAAGCGGGCGAGGGGGCCTGTCGTCATGCGCGGATCCTTCCAATCGGGACCCTATGTTCGCATGAAAAATCCCCGCCGGTCGAGGCAGCGGCTTACATCTGCACCACCGAGGTCAGCTCGAATGTCTCGCCTGTCGGATTCTCGCCAATCCGCAAGATCTTCTCGTCAACAAAACGATACGGCGGCACAGGCAGATTGTACGGCGCCGGAACCCCGCTATAGACCCGTCCCGCCAAGTCGTATTTCGACCCATGGCACGGACAAAAATACCCACCCGGCCAGTTCGGGGCCGGCGTCGATGGATCTGGGGCCGGCATATACGCCGGCAGGCATCCGAGGTGCGTGCAGATCCCGACCAGTACCGCATATTCCGGCCTGATCGAGCGATGCCAGTTCTCGGCATATGGCGGTTGCTGGTGCACGGTCGAACCAGGGTCCGATAACAGCTTGATAAGAGCGGGCTCCTGCAAGGTCTTCAGCGCCGCCGGCGTGCGGTTTACGATCAGCATCGGCGCACCGCGCCACAGCACGACGATCTGTTGCCCGACAGCGATCTTGGACAGGTCGATATCGATAGGTGCACCCGCGGCGATCACGTCGGCTGACGGATTCATCGAATCGATCAGCGGCCATGCGATCGCCCCGGCCCCGATCGCCGTGCCGGCGATGGCGATAAGGCCGAGCAGATCGCGCCGCTTAGGTTCGGCCCCGGGCGAAATGGCATGCGACGACATCGGGTGCACAGTGGGCAGCGCGAATGGCCGCTCCAATGGCTGGCGCAATAACGATTTCGTGATGCGGGCCAAACATTAACCCGCCGGTCCCGCTCCTAGGCCGGCTGCGGCACAGGTTCGAACGCCGCGGCATCGATCGGCTTGCCCGGCACGACGAAGACATACATCAACGCGCAAACCAGCCCCAGCGCCGCGCTGAACAGCAACGCCGGAACAAAGGTGCCGGTGTCCTGCACGATGAACCCGGTCACCGCCGGGGCCAGCGCGCCGCCGATATAGCCGCCGCAGTTCTGGATGCTTCCCAGCGACGCCGTGCAGTGCTTCGGCGCGATCACGCTCGCCAGCGCCCAGCACATCGCGCCTGCCATCCCGTTGAACAGCAGCGCCGTCGAGATCGCCGCCACCGCCACGAACGTGCTGGGCGTCAGTGCCGCGACGATGGTGAATCCCGCCATGCCGGTCAGGCCGACCACCACCGGGATCTTGCAACTGTTGACCGGCGAGACACCGCGCCGCGCCAGGAAATCGGCGGACCAGCCGGCGCCGATGCTGCCGATGATACCGAAGGCGAACGGGATGCCCGCGACCCAGCCGGTCTTCGGGATGCTCATGTGCCGTTCGATCTCGAGGTAGCCGGGCAGCCAGGACTGATAGACCCAGCCCATATAGACCTCACCGAAGAAGCCGAAGACCATGCCCCATGTGGCCCGATAGGCGAACAGGTGCTTCCAGTCGGCCCAGGTGACCCGTGTCGCTGTCGTGGCCGCTTCGCCGTCGGACAGGTAGGCCCTTTCCTCGGCGGTCAGGTCGACTTCGTGCGGTTCGCGATAGACGGCATACCAGATCAGCGACACCGCGATGCCGACGACGCCCATGATGACGAACATCCAGCGCCAGCCAAAGGACAGCATCAGCGTCGTCAGGACCAGCGGCGCGATGGCGGGGCCGAGCTTGGAGCCGCAGAGCCCGATGCCGGTGGGCAGGCCGCGCTCGCGTACGTTGTACCAGTCGCGAACGACGCGCACGAGGCCGGAGAACTGCGGTGACTCGCCCATCCCCAGGAACACGCGCGCCCCGACGAACTGCCAGAATCCGTTCACGAGGCCGCCCACGCCTTGCGCCAGCGACCAGACGAAGATGCCGGCCCCCAGCAGCTTGCGCGGCCCCAACCGGTCCACCAGTGCGCCGGCGGGAAGCTGGAACGCGGCATAGGCCCAAAGAAACGCCGACAATAGCAAGCCCATGTCGACGATGGATAATCCCAGATCGTGCCGGATCAGCGGATTGGCGACTGCCAGTGTGGATCGGTCCACGTAGTTCAGCGCACAGCCAAGCGTTATCAGCCCGATCGAGTTGCGCTGGATGCGCTTGATCCGCGCGGATGCAGTGACAGCAGCCATTTATTCGCTCCTTTTGGAGTCTGTTGGGACGTTCGGGTCCAAGCCTAAGCATGGTTAGCGGTGTTGGCTATATCGACGGCCGGGCACGTCGATCGCGACTGTGCCTGTTTTTTCGTTTTTTCGTATTAACCACCGAGGAGGCTCACAGGGCGTCGTAGATGGCGGGGCATCGCGCCCGGACGGATCGTTTCATTGGTTTGCGATTTGTATTTATACTTTTCGAACGTAACTGCCCGCTGTGACGGGATCAATGACGGAGCCGATTGGGGGCCGCGAAAGAAGTATATCGTGACGCTCAGCGCGGAAGGGCGGAAACAGCTGGCGAAACACTCAGCGCGAGCGAGGCTCGGCGACAACAAAATCCGAGCCTATCCGGACTCCATGGTCTCCACGCAGTGGGACCACCTTATTTTACGACGACATCCAGCCGCATCTTGGGGTGGATACCGCACAACACCACGAACTCTCCGGGGACGGTGAACACGATGTCTGTCTTGGTGCCGGGCTCCTGGTCGCCGGAATCGAAACTGAAGGTCTTCGAATCGACGTAGGCGTGATGAATGAGTTCACCGTCATCATTGAGGATCTCGACCGTCGCGCCACGATGGACGGACAGAAAGCCCGGATTGAACGCCTGGCCCTTCTGTGTGACCGAATACAATTCAGCCGGGGTTCCCGCCAAAAGCGGAATCGCGCACGCAACACACAGGATCGCGCCGGCCACGGCCGGTTTCCAGGCGCCCTTACGCGCCGCGGCGGCCGTTCTGGCGTGCCTGGCGCCAGCAGAGACAGCGAAGGCGGTCCGCCGGATTGCCTCTGTCCACCACTTGCGGGCAACGGCGATAACCATCAATCCCCCCGAACATCCTTGATTCAAGCGACATCAAAATCTCTAATGGAATTATATCCATCTTGCTATCATAATTCGACGCAATCTGTCTGTTAGAGGGATCTACCACGCTATGCCCTTCATTGGCCTGCGCCGGATCGGTTCAGCCAGCTACCTAACGATCCGCGCAAGCATCTTTATTGGCTTCGCATTGATGTGCGTGTTCATCGGGGTACTAGGGTATTCCTCCGCCCAGATGATCAAGCGGTCGGCGGCGCTGGTCGTGGAGACGTTCGACAGATCGCTCATGTCGATCGATTACGCCCGGGCGGCCGCGGCGGATTTCTCGGCGATGCAGACCGGCTTCCTCCGGTTGCGTCTGGCTACGACCGCCGCCCGGCAGAAGGAACGCGAAGCCGAGTTGGAAGTCCTGGCCAAGACGTTCTACGAAGATCTCGACATCAGCGCTACGCGATCGCAGTCGGCCCGAGCGAAGCGCGCCGCGCAGACCGTGAAGAACGCGGTGGACGGGTGGCAAAGAAGCCGCAATGATATCGACCCGCAGCTTCCCCTGTCCGAGGTACTCGCAAACCTGGACGTCTATTCCGAAACCGTCAACCATCAGATCGATCTGCTGATCAACCTGACCGCGGGCGACGGCTTCCTGCATCGCCAGCAGGCGTTGCGGTCCATCCAGACCGAAACCGAGATGGACATCGCGTTCACGCTGGCGGCCCTGCTCCTGTCCGCGATTGTGACCCTGGTGCTGACCAAGCGTATTTCGGGGCCGGTCTCGGCCGCCTCCGCCATCGCTGCCCGCATCGCGAGCGGCGATCTGGACGTGGCAATCCCAGAGGCGCGGCGCGACGAGCTGGGCGACTTGCTGCGCTCCATGTCGATCATGCGCGACAGCATCCGGGCGATGATGCAGGCCGAGGTATCGCAGCGGCAATCCGCCCAGGCGCGCCTGATGGACGCGATCGAGAACTCGCGGGAAGGAGTGCTTCTCGTCGATACCGCTGGACGCGTTGTGATCGCCAACTCGCCCCTGGCGGCCTTCTTCGGCGATCTGAACGAGCAGCTCGCGCCGGGTGCATCGCTGTCCAGCCTGATCCAGGCTCTGGTGCGGACAAAGCTTGTCGAGGAATCCAGGCTGGCGATCGATGCGCTGCCCTGGTCGTCCGCGACCGACTCGCCTGGGACGGTGGAGATCGGTCTGCTGGATGGCCGGTGGCTCAGAGTAAGCTGGTGCCCGACGCGCGAAGGCGAGCTGGTCGCATTTTTCAGCGACATTACCCTGTCGAGAAGCCGCGAGGCGCAGCTCAAGCAGACCAACCTCTGGTTCGATGCCGCGTTGACCAATATGTCGCAGGGTCTCTGCGTGTATGACAGCGATTCCAGGCTCAAAGTCGTCAATGCGCGATTCCGCGACATCTATAATCTGTCCGCGGACCAGATCCGGATTGGAACAACGATCGAGAGCGTGTTGTCGCTCCTTGGTTCTTACAAGAAAGATACGAGCCGCGCGGCCCAGGACAGCCAGGCGATACGGGCACGAATCGCAACGAGGGCAATGTTCGCGCAGCAGGACGAGCTGGCCGACGGCCGTGTGATCGCCTTTTCGCATCGGCCGATCTCCGACGGCGGGTGGGTTCTTGCGTATGAAGATGTAACGGAACGTCATCGAAGCGAGGCACGGATCTCTTTCATGGCGCGGCATGACCCTCTGACCGCTCTGCCGAACCGGGCCTTGTTCGGCGAACGGTTAGAGCAGGGGTTGGCGGCGCTGGAGCAAGGCGGCAGCCTCGGTCTGCTCCTCATCGACCTCGACCGGTTCAAGGAGGTGAACGACACGCACGGCCATCCGATCGGCGACGCTTTGCTTCGCCTCGTCGCCCAGCGGCTGCTCGCCTGTTCCCGGGAGGGAGACACGGTCGCACGCCTCGGCGGCGATGAATTCGCGCTCATCGGGACAAGCCTGAGCGACGCGGATGACGCCAAGCAACTCGCCGCCCGCATCATTCAGACCCTGGTCCGGCCGTTCGCGATCGAAGGGTACCGAATCGAAATCGGCGCAAGCGTCGGGATCGCGATGGCGACCAACAGCGACTGCGACTCCGACACCCTGTTCCGAGACGCCGACATCGCCCTCTATTCTGTCAAGAAGGAAGGCCGGGGCAGCTACAGCGTGTTCACGCCCGATATGGAGTCCGCCCTGCACGCACGTCGCGTCCTGGAACACGATCTCCTGCAATCCGTTGCCAACGGGGAGATGGAGCTCGCCTACCAGCCCATGGTGGCTCTGAACGACGGGCAGATCAGGGGGTTCGAGGCGCTGCTGCGTTGGAATCATCCGACGCGCGGAAGAATAATGCCGGACGAATTCATCTGGCTGTCGGAGGAAACCGGCTTCATCGACAAGCTCGGCGCCTGGATCCTGCGCCAGGCCTGCAAGGATGCGGTGCAGTGGCCTGAACCGCAGAAGATCGCGATCAACGTCTCCCCGGTTCAGTTCCGGTCCGGCAAGCTGATACGCTATCTTGAGGAAGCCCTGCGTGATACGGGTGTGGCGCCGTCCCGTGTCGAGCTGGAAATCACCGAAACCACGCTGCTGCACGAGAACGAGGCCAACATCGCAACGCTGCGCAACATGCATGCGCTTGGCGTCAGGATCGTCCTGGACGATTTCGGAACGGGCTTCTCATCCCTCAGCTACCTACGAAGCTTTCCGTTCGATCGCATCAAGATCGACCGCTCCTTCGTAAAGGACTTCGGTCTGAGAAACGATGCCGACGCCATCATCCATGCCATCCTGGGACTTGGAAAAAGCCTCCGCATTCCGGTCACCGCCGAAGGCGTGGAGACGTATGAGCAGCTTGAGCTTCTGCGCGTGAGGGGATGCGACGAGGTGCAGGGCCACCTGATCAGCAAACCGATACGAGCAGGGGACATTCCGGCGCTGGCGGCCAGCGTCGCGGCGACCCTGGCTGCAGCCACGGTGACATCGGACGGAGGCCTGGGCGGTCAGGCGGATCGCCCGGCTTACAGCCCGCCTGCGGGAAACAAGGCCGCGTGGCCGGCATAGTATGCCGCGATCACGACAGCGAGCGCGGCGAGATAGCAAACGGGCGCGAGGAATACAGGATGCCGCCGGCCGGGCCTGTTATCGGCCGCGATTGCCAGCATCACGACGATGATGGGGGAGTGACCGATCGCGTCGATCTTGCCGAACTCCAAGACCGCCGCGACGAACATGCTTCCCAGGATGATCGCGGCGGTGCGCCGCATCAGGGGGGTTCCGATAAGGGCAAACGCCAGGCTGAATTCCACGACACCTGCCGACTTCATATAGAAGGCCACGTCGAATCCCATCGACATTTCGGGATGAGTGACGAACAGCGGATAGGTCCATTGCGGATATCCCCATTTCTCGACGGATGCCCACATCAGCGTCACCGATGCGGCACAGCGAACGACGTCCAGCGGTTTCACCCTCCAGCGAGTCCGTTCGAGACCGGTCAGGGTAAAATAGCCGGCTGCGCCAAGAAAAATCGGATAGTCCATCAGATGAAACAGGCCGTAGTGCTTGATGGCATACCCGTATAGGAACACCATCCCCGCCGCTGCGAGTATCAGGGTCTGCCGCCAGATGAAGCACGCCCCGATGAACAGTTGCAGCCAGGAAATCGCGCTTACCTGCGTTGTGAGCTCCGGGGTCATTATGATCCCGCCGACCGACCAGAGCGACACGAAGAATGCGCCGTAGGTCACCCGCATCAGGACTTCCGTCTGGTACCATATTCGGGTCGTGACACGGTCGATCGACCAAACGATGGCGCGGCCCAATACAGAGTTCTCGATCACGGTCGCGGCCGCGAACACAGTGGCCGCGATCAGGATGAGATAAATGAATTTTGGATCGAGGATCCAATCGAGGCTCTGGGGCGATTCGGAAACGTCGAAGGGGCAGAACCATTTGACGTGCGCCGCGGCGGCTTTCGGAAGAAATGTTAGCGCAAACAATGACACCGCGGCACCAAGACAAGGTCTTGCCCAACATTTGCCGATCCAGCGGGTGGATGATCGCAATGTCATCACTGGTCTACCGCCAGAGGTATCGGTTTTGACTCCTTTTTTGGGGTGAACGATGGCAAGATGCGAGCCGTACCCCTCATACACTGGAAGCAGCACATGTTCGGAGTTCTGAGCGTTATCATCCTCGCTGGCGGCGCAACGGTCGCATACGAGTCGAGGCTTTTCCCCTCGCGGAGAAAGATGTTCGAGGGTTGTGGCGGCATCCTCTTTATCACGGGCCTCGTGCTACTCGGATTTACATTTCCGATACCGTACTAATAGCACTCTGATAATGCAATTCTTTATCAACGCGGAAGGACCGGAATAGCAACTGGGTGGGGCGTTTCGGTCAGCGTATTCAGAAACGCGATCAGATCGAGCTGATCCTGTTCCGATAGCCCGAGAGGCCGGATCAGCTCCGATCGGCTTGGCCGATCTATGCCCCCCTCGTTATACAGCGCCAACACACCCCGCAGGTCCGGGATCGACCCATCGTGCATGTAAGGTGCCCGGTGTGCCACGTCGCGGAGAGTGGGGGTCTTAAACGCGTAACGGAGTTTCCCAGACGTCGGGAACAAAGCGCCTCGTCCGATATCGTCCCCTTTCGCGGTGCCGATGTCGTGGAAGGAGCCGTCGGTGAACGCCCATCCCGAATGGCATGACGCGCAGTGCGCCTTTCCGTTGAACAGCGCGAAGCCCTGCTGCGCGCTTGGGCTGATTGCCTGACTGTCGCCTGCGACCCACCGATCGAAAGGCGCGGTCCCCGACACAATTGTCCGTTCAAAGGCCGCGATCGCCTGTTCGACGGTCGAGCGGGATACACCTTGTCCGGGAAAAACATCTTTAAAGGCAGCTACATAGCCCGGAATCTGCGCAATACGACTCAGCGCCTCCGTCTCCGAGAGGTTCATGTTGCCGGACGAGGAGATCGCCGCGAATGTCACGGCCTCGATGTCACGGAACTTGCCGGTCCAACCCAGCCTTGGAAGCTGATTGATGTCGAGGAGCGTCGGCGCGCGCAGCTTCATCGAGCTGCTGTCGTCCGCGACCGCCCTGGGCAGGCCATCTCCCCAGGACAAGGCGGGATTGTGACAACTCGCGCACGAACGAGCGGACGTTCCGGACAGAATTGGATCGAAGAAGAGCGCCTTTCCAAGCTTGATTTCGTGGTCCTCGCGGGGATCGACCTGACCGGCCGCCACCTGCGGGGGCCTGTATTTGGCCAGCAGTTCGGGATCGGCCGGCGTCATATCGGCCCGCGCCACGGCGGTTACCAGCAGCAGAATGAGGACAAGCAGGGTCGTGACGGTGCGCATTTCAGGTCCGGATGGTCACTTGATACTCAAGGGTCCAATTGAGGTTAAGTAGGGTGTCCATGTCGAGTCTGAATCGGCCATAGAATCGCGCGATATGCGACGGTCCTGCGTCATTGACAGTGAGGAGAATGTCCGAATCGGTCGCTCCGCGATCCAATGACGGGATCGATTCGGCCCCGCGGAGGATCGCCGCAAGTGAGCATGCCGAGGCGCTCGGCGGAGCATGGAGCGACAGCCGGGCCGCGAAGGCCCTGGACACAAGTCTCGCGACCGCCGCCCGAGTCCGCCGGCACCGGGTTGAAGAAGGGTTGGAAGCCGTGCTGACGCGCCCGCCTCGGTCAAACCGCATATGGTCGATGGCGCCGCGGAGGCCGAACTGATCGCCCTGGCCTGCTCGGAACCGCCCGATCCCGGCACCAGGTTGAAAGCCGCTCGGCCAGCACGCATTATGGCCGGCAATCAACCGAACCATACCAGGGAGCAAACCAATGACCGACCCCGCGCCCAGCTATATGCATGGCGCCTCCGACCAACCGATGATCGGGGACACGATCGGGGTCCATTTCGACCGCACCGTCGCCCGTTTCGGTGACCGTCCTGGTCTGATCGTCCGTCAGCAGGGAATCAACTGGACCTGGGCGCAACTGGCCGAGCGTGTCGAGGCCTTCGCCGCCGGCCTGGTGGCGCTTGGGCTGCAGCCTGGCGACCGCATTGGCATCTGGTCGCCAAATAATGCCGAGTGGGTCGTCACCCAGTTCGCCACCGCCAAGGCCGGGCTGATCCTGGTGAATATCAATCCGGCCTATCGCCTGACCGAGGTCGAGTACGCGCTGAACAAAGTCGGGTGCAAGGCGCTGGTCACCGCCACCCAGTTCAAGACCAGCGATTATATCGGCATGATCAATGCCTTGGCGCCCGAACTTGCCATCTCCCATCCGGGCGAGTTGCATGCCGCGCGGCTACCCGCGTTGCGGTCGGTGATCCAAATCGGCGGCGACGCGCCAGGGACGTTCGCGTTCGATAAAATCGCGCACCACGGCCGGGACGCCGATCGCGCGCGGTTGAAGGAACTGGAGCCGCTGCTGCAATTCGACGACCCGATCAACATCCAGTTCACCTCCGGCACCACCGGGCTGCCGAAGGGTGCGACACTGACGCACCACAACATCCTCAACAACGGATACTTCATCGGCGAGGTGCTGCACTACACCGACCAGGACGCGGTCTGCGTTCCGGTGCCGATGTATCACTGCTTCGGCATGGTGATCGGCGTGCTGGCCTGCATGACCCACGGCGCCGCCATCGTCTTCCCGGGTGAGGGGTTCGATCCCCTCGCCACGCTGCAGACCGTCGCGGAATATCGCTGCACGTCGCTCTATGGCGTGCCGACGATGTTCATCGCCGAACTCGATCATCCTGATTTTTCAAGATTCGATCTTACCAGCCTGCGCACCGGCGTGATGGCAGGCTCCCCATGCCCGATCGAGGTCATGCGCCGCTGCATCCGCGACATGCACCTGACCGAGATCACCATCTGCTACGGTATGACCGAGACCAGTCCGGTCAGCACCCAGACCCGTATCGGCGATTCGCTTGACAAGCAGGTTGGCACCGTGGGCCGGCCGCATCCGCACGTCGAGATCAAGGTGGTCGATGCCGAAGGCCGTGTCGTGCCGCGTGGCATGACGGGCGAACTCTGCACGCGCGGCTATCCGGTCATGCTGGGCTATTGGGAAGAAGCGGAGAAGACGGCCGAGGCGATCGACCAGGCCGGCTGGATGCACACGGGTGATCTGGCGACGATGGATGGCGACGGTTACCTCGCCATCGTCGGCCGTATCAAGGACCTCGTGATCCGTGGCGGGGAAAACATCTATCCGCGTGAAGTTGAAGAATTCCTCTACCGCCATCCCTCGATACAGGACGTACAGGTCTTCGGCGTCCCCGACCAGCGCTTCGGCGAGGAGCTTTGCGCCTGGATCAAGGTGCGCGCCGGTGAAACCCTCACCGAGGAAGACGTGAAGGCATTTTGCCAAGGCCAGATCGCGCATTACAAGGTGCCGCGCTATGTCCGGTTCGTGGAGGAATTCCCGATGACCGTGACCGGGAAAATGCAGAAATACCTGATGCGTGCGACGATGGCTGAAGAATTGAGTTCAAACTGAGATTGGAAGGAAACACCATGCGCTGGGCACGCTTCGATCAGAACGGCTCGCCGTCCTATGCGGTTGTTGAAGGCGATACGATCATACCCGTCCGCGGGTCTCCGTTCGAGGTCTGGGAACGCACCAGCCAGCGATTGAAGCTGGCGGATGTGAAGCTTCTGGTGCCGGTCATTCCGCCGACGTTCTACGCGGCTGGGATGAACTATCCCGAGCATGTCCGTGAAGTTGCGGAAAAAATCGGGCAGAAGCCGAACCTGCCGACGCAGGCCGACATTGGGTATCGCGCGAACAACGCGCTGATCGCTCAGAATGAGACCATCGTCATCCCGGCCGACGCGACGGAGCAGGTTCAGTATGAGGGTGAGCTGGTCGTCGTTATCGGCCGGAAATGCAAGAATTTGACCCGGGAAAATGCTCTGTCCGCCGTGCTGGGCTACACCATCGGCAACGACGTGAGCGAGCGCACCTGGCAGAAGGCCGACCGCACCATGTGGCGGTCGAAGAACACCGATACGTTCAAGCCGATGGGTCCGTGGATCGAAACGGATGTGAAGCTCGAGGATCTGGTTACCAAAATCCGGCTGAACGGCGAGCAGCTGATCGCTTTCCCGACCAACCACATGATCTTCGGGGTGGTCGATTACCTGGTGAACATGACGACATGCCTGACGCTGTATCCCGGCGATGTCATCTGGATGGGCACCGAGGGCGCCACCGCCAACATGAAACACGGCGACCGCATCGAGGTCGAGATCAGCGGCATCGGCACGCTGAGCAATCCGGTGGTGCGGGAAGGGGTGTAAGGCGGCCCGGCCATCCGCCCCCGGCCGGTCGTACGCAGATGGCCGGGACTGTGCCCGGCCATGACGATGACACGACGGTCGACTGCCAAAGGAGGATCCGCCAATGCCCGCACCGATCGGCACCAACCTCGCCAAGCAAAGACTGGCTGCCAACGAACTCGTCCTGTGCTTCGGCGTCAATCAGCTTCGCACCCCCAACGTCGCGATGATGGCCGCAGCCTGCGGCTTCGACGCGCTCTACATCGATCTGGAACACAACCCCACGTCGCTGGAAACCGCCGCCGGCATCTGCGTCGCCGCGCTCGGCCTGGGCATCACGCCCATCGCGCGGGTTTCGTCGCACGATCCGCATGACTCGACACGCATCCTCGACTGCGGCGCCCAAGGCGTGATGGTCCCGCACGTCAACACCGCCGCCGAGGCCCGCGCCATCGTCGAGGCCTGCCGCTTCGCCCCGCTCGGGCATCGCTCCGCCGCCGGGACGGTGCCTTCACTGGGGTACGCGGCGTTGTCGCAGCCGGAGATCTGCCGCCGGTTGAATCAGGAAACCTTGCTGATCGCCATGATCGAAACGCCCGAGGCCGTCGCCAACGCCGATGCCATCGCTGCGGTGGACGGGATCGACATGCTGCATATCGGTTCCACCGATCTGTCCACCGAGATGGGCATCCCCGGCTACTACAAGCATGAGCGGATGCGCGCGGCCTACGAAACCATCGCCCGCGCGGCCAAGGCACACGGCAAGTCGATGGGCGTCGGCGGCGTGCGCCAGGACGTCGCCTTCCAGTCGTGGCTGCTCGATCTGGGCGTCCGTTATCTCACCAGCGGGTCTGACACGCTGTATATACTCAGCGGCGGACGCGCCGATGTGAAGGAGATCAGGGCGGTGGCAGCAGGCGCTTCTGCTGGAACAGCCTGAACCACTTCCGGAACATAAGCTCGGTGTCCATGACTTCGTGAAAGCCCGCCTGCGTGATCTTGATGGTTGAAACGATCGCCGGCGGCCCCGGTTCGTTATGGCCGTAGCGCATCTGGTAGTCGGCATATTCCAGGGACAGACCAACGAAATCCGCCAGGGCAGGGGATACCAGCCCGTGGTGTTGGCGAGCCCGGTCCCAGTCCGCACGCCCGAGCGACTGCAACAGGAACGGTTCATCCGGTCCGGGCCGCATTCCCACCGCCTCGGCGATCGCGGGCCATACGTTGGGCCAGGTGAAGACATCGCCATTGGTGACGTTGAACGTCTCATTGCGGGCGGCTTCGGTATCGCCCGCCCACGCGATGGCCCGCGCCAAAAGATCCGCATCGACCGCCTGGCTCACCCGTTCCGCCCCGCCGGGATAGGGCAGGATGGGGCCTCCTTCCCGCATCACCGCGGCATGCACGCCAAGTGCGGGGATCAGGTTCATGGCGCCGCCGATCGCCTCGCCGATGATCAGGACAGGGCGAAGGATGGTGAAATGCCAGTCTCGTCCGGCCTGGGCCTGCCGAAGGTAATCCTCCTGCGCCCAGTAGAAATTCGGCTGCTCGCGCATCTCCGACCGGCCCTCGCGCGCCGGTACGGCGAGCGGCCGGACATGCACGCCATAGGCTTTTGTCCCCTGCAGCAGGGTCACATGCCGCAGCCGCGGCGCCGCCTGCATCAGCGGACCCAACAGGTTCCGCAGCATCCGGTCGTTGGTGGCGATCTGCTGGTCGTTGCGCCAGCCCTCGACCAGCCCGGGCAACTCGAACAGCGCGGCATAGACCAGATGGGTGACGTCGCCCAGAGTCTCCGCCGCCTCCCGGCAAGCGGCCGCATCCGTCAGGTCCAGCGCGATATGCCGGGCAGCGATCCCGGGAGGCGGGCGGCGCGACAGGGCGATAACCTCGGTATCCGGCGCGTCGACGAAATGCTTGAGCGCGGCGTAACCCACCAGACCTGTCGCCCCGGCCACCAGCACAGTCTTGCGAGCCATCGGCATGATTCTCCTGAACTGACAGTATCATCGGTTTCGGCACGAAGACCAATCCAGGCTCCGACGTGGGTGTCCGCGGCGCCGAAACGCCTTCCGCCAACGGCAACTCCGCGTGAACGCAATGTTCGTGTCGGCGGATGCCCTTGCGGACCATCTCCCGGCGGTAATGTAGGCTGTGATGAAGACCAAACCTTTCGCCAAACCCACCGAGCGGATGAAGCGCCTCTCGGCTGTGCGAAACCTGAAAATGGCCGCCTCGGCCCAGGCCTATGTTCGCGGCAGCACGACGCGGTTCTATGCGTGGTTGGAGGCATCCGACCGGGCGGCTGTGCCTGAAGGGCCGCAGGTCTGGATCTGTGGCGATTGTCACGTCGGCAACCTTGGACCGGTGGGCAGTGCCGACGGCGCGCTCGCGATCCAGATCCGCGACCTCGACCAGACCGTGATCGGCAATCCGGCGCACGACATCATCCGCCTGGGTCTGTCGATGGCCATGGCGGCGCGCAGTTCCGACCTCCCCGGCGTCACGACCGCGCAGATGATGGAACACATTATCGACGGCTACAAAGCTGCCTTCGCGCCCGGCGCGCAGGGTGAAACCACCGACGCCAGCAGCGACCTGCCCAAGATCGTCAGCCAACTGATGCGGATGGCGGCGGGCCGGTCCTGGAAGCATTTGGCGGATGAACGGATCGAGGGCGTGGACCCCGTCATTCCGATCGGCAAGCGGTTCTGGCCCCTGACCCCGGATGAACGGGAGGCAGTGGACACGCTGTTCGCCGAAGACAGCTTGCGCCGGCTTGCGACAGCTCTGCGGTCGCGGGAGGACGATGCGCCGGTGCGGGTGATGGATGCCGCGTATTGGCGCAAGGGCTGCAGTTCCCTTGGGCGGCTGCGCGTGGCCGTCCTGGTCGCGATCGGCAAGGGAAAGAACGAACGCCATTGCCTGATGGATGTGAAGGAAGCCATCGGCGCGGCGGCGCCTCACAGCCCGACCGCCCCGATGCCCGGCGACAATGCCGAACGGGTGGTGACCGGCGCCCGCAACCTCTCGCCTTTCCTCGGCGGCCGCATGCTTTCCGCCGGGCTGCTCGGCAAGGCGGTGTTCATTCGTGAGCTACTGCCGCAAGACCTCAAGCTGGAGATCGAGCGCCTCTCCCGCGCCGAAGCGTTGGAGGTGGCCGGGTTCCTCGCCCATGTCGTGGGCCGTGGCCATGCCAGACAGATGGACGCGTCCGATCGCAGGAAATGGTCGGCCGAGTTGCGGCGCAACCGGTCCAAGTCGTTGGATGCGCCATCCTGGCTATGGAACAGCGTGGTTGACCTGGTGGCGACGCATGAGGCTGCCTACCTGGAGCATTGCCGGCGGTATGCGATGGAGGAAGCCATCTGACCCGACGGGGCGCCCTTGGCGGGGATCATGGTGCGGGCCTGCCCCGAGAGGTGCCGCCGTTACGGCATCACCGCTTGCGCCAGGAAGACCAATCCACGGCCTGGGTTTCCCGCACCGACAGTACACAGTCCCGACCGAGATTCTCCAGAAAGACGACCAGATTGGCGCAGGTTGCCCGCGCGCTGGGTACGATCAGGCCATCGAACTCCAGGAAATGCGCCGCCGCGGCGATTGCCTGGGTGGCGGTGTAGTCGAACCCCTGCCAGCGCGCCGGATCAACGCCCAGCGGCACCAGCGCGGTCACGTCGGCAAAACGGAGCGTGCGGCTGGTTTGCGCTTCGACCCGGTGGATTTCATGCGCGATCCGGCTCGGCCAGACCGGTTCCAGTGACAGCCGGAAACCGATCTCGGCCAGGGCGCCGTCTCGTTCGAGGCTGGTGTACAGAACCGGTTGGTCATCGCTCCCCGGCGACCAGCGGCCCGGTGCGGTAGAACCAGTCAGAGCGTCGCGGCCGGCGCGGGTGACACGCCAGACGTCGCCCAGAAGGATCTCGGTCGCCCGCCCCTCCAGCGCATCGAGCAGGGCACTGTCATGCGGGCGCATGGATCAGCTGTAGGTGCCTTGGTCGAGGCTTTCGATCACCCCGAGGACATCTTCGGTCTGACCCTGTTGGATCAGGTCGATCGGCCGCTTGCCATCCAGCAGGCGATGACGGGAATACAGCCACATCCGGGTTTCCTCGGGCGAATAGAATTCCGCCAGCCGATCAATGACATAGCGCAGGTCGGAGATCACAAGCTGGGTCTTGGGATGCGGCAACGCCTTTCCCGAGGTCCAGCGCGAGACCGTGGCGGGCGAAACGGCGGCGATGTTTGCCACATCGGCGCCGCGCAGCCCGCCCGCGAGCTTCAGATTTTCAAGAACCGTAACCATGGCGCTTTCCATAGCCTGCGTGCCTTAAGCAAAGGTTAACGCCACCTATATAAGCGTCAATTTCATAAAATTCAATCGTGAAAGGAAAACGTAATTTCCTAACCCGCCGCCCCCGGCAGATGCCAGGCGCCGCGTTTCGGCACTGGCAGGCCCAGGTTCTCCCGCAACGTCGCGCCGGTGTATTCCGTCCGGTAGAGGCCGCGCCGCTGCAGCTCCGGCACGACGAAGCGGACGAAATCCTCGAAGGTGCCGGGCATGTGGGTGCCGGCCACCACGAAGCCGTCGCAGGCGCGCTCGGTGAACCAGTGCTCAAGCCGATCGGCGATGTCCTTGCCGCTACCGACGACCGCCTCCCGCGGGCGGCCGCGGCGGGTGACTTCCAGGAAGTCGCGCACCGTCGGGTTGCGGCCGGTCACCCGCATGACCCGGTCGCGCATGGCCTGCATGCCGGACATGCCCGCCAGTTCCTCCGTGCTGAACGCCTCGTCCATGCCCTTGGTCTTGAAGTCGAAGTTCAGCGCCTCGGACAGCAGCGACAGGCCATCGACTTCCTTGTACAGCGACTCGATCAGCGCCATCTTGTCTTCGGCTTCGGCCCGGGTCTCCGCCACCACCGGATAGGCGATCGTATTGACCGTTGTCAGGTCGGGATCGCGGCCCAGGCGAGCGACCTCGGCTTTGAAATCGGCGTATTGACGTTTGCCTTCCTCCAGGTCCGCATAGGCAACGAACACCGTCTCCGCCCAGCGCGCGGAAAAGGTTTTGCCGCGTGCGCTGGCGCCCGCCTGGATCACGACCGGATGCCCCTGCGGGCTGCGCGGCACGGTGAACGTGCCCGATGAATTCAGGTACTTTCCTTTATATTCCAGCCGATGAACCTTCGACGGGTCGGCGAACAGACCGGTCTTCTTATCGACGATCAGGGCGCCGTCTTCCCAGCCGTCCCAGCAACTGAGGACGATCTCCATGAACTCATCGGCCCGATCATAACGGAGGTCGTGCTCCATATGGACCTCGCGGCCCATGTTGTGCGCCTCCCCGTCGTTCACCGAGGTCACCACGTTCCACGCCGCACGCCCATTCAGCATGTGGTCCACCGTCTGGAACCGGCGGGCGACGTCGAACGGTTCGTAATAGGTGGTGGAGGCGGTGGAGCCGATGCCGAGGTATTTGGTCCCGAAACCCATCGCCATCATGGTGGCGACGGGATCGATCTTGACGACGCGGACGCCGTTGGCGACGACCTCGGCCGGGTTGCCGCCATAGATGTCGGGCATCGCCAGCCGGTCGTCGAAGAACGCGAGCTGGAACTTCCCTTCCTCC
>JARLIN010000094.1 GCA_031291715.1 Rhodopila sp.
CAGCCACTATCTGGTCGATCCCGTGGCCTGCACGCCGGCGTCGGGCTGGGAGAAGGGCCAGGTTGAGAACCAGGTCGGGCTGGTGCGTGAGCGGTTCTTCACGCCGCGACTTCGGGTCAAGAACCACGAGGAGCTGAACGCGTGGCTGCTGGACCAATGCGTGTCCTATGCCCGTGCGCATCGCCACCCGGAGCTTCGGGAGCAGACGATCTGGGAGATGTTCGAGGCGGAGCGGTCGAGCCTGGTGCACTACGCCGGGCGGTTTGACGGGTTCCATGCGGTGCCCGCCTCGGTGTCGAAGACCTGCCTCGTGCGGTTCGACAACAACCGCTACTCGGTGTCGGCGCATGCGATTGGGCGGCCGGTGGAGATCCGGGCCTACGCCGAGAGGATCGAACTGCGCCAGGACGGGCGGCTGGTTGGTGACCATGCCCGGAGCTTCGGTCGCGACCAGACGGTGTTTGACCCCTGGCATTACGTGCCGGTGCTGGCCCGCAAACCTGGCGCATTGCGCAACGGCGCGCCGTTCAAGGACTGGGTGCTGCCGGCCGGGCTGCAGCGGATCCGCCGAAGACTCATGGGGTCGGCCGACGGCGACCGGCAGATGGTCGCCATCCTGACCACGGTGCTGAGCGATGGGCTGCCTGCGGTTGAGGCGGCCTGCCAGGAGGCACTGCGCGAAGGCGTCCACTCGGCGGACGTGGTGATCAACATCCTGGCGCGGCGCCGGGAGCCGGCGCCTCCG
Organism: Rhodopila sp.; assembly: GCA_031291715.1. GTDB lineage: Bacteria > Pseudomonadota > Alphaproteobacteria > Acetobacterales > Acetobacteraceae > Rhodopila. The sequence continues at coordinate 746 of JARLIN010000094.1, forward strand.
GCCACCATCATGACCCCGGACGCACTGCGACTGCTGCACGCACCGGTAGCCGACTGCACCCGTTATGACAGCCTGAGGAGAACCTCTGATGGAGCGATCCGAGATCCTGACCGCCATGAGCGAGTTGAAGCTCTACGGCATGAAGGCAGCCTATGATGAGATCATCGCCACGGCGGTGAAGCGCCAGCACGATCCGCAACGCGTTGTCGGCGATTTGCTGACCGCCGAGATCAGCGAGAAGCAGGCGAGGTCGATCCGCTACCAGATCGCCATTGCCAAGCTGCCGCTGGCCAAGGATGTCACGGACTTCAAGTTCGGCGACACCCCTATCAACGAAACCCTGGTGCGCGACCTGGCGAGCGGGAATTTTCTCGCCCATCAGCGCAACGTCGTGCTGGTCGGCGGGACCGGCACCGGCAAGACGCACCTGGCCATCGCGATGGCGCGGGCCTTGATCCACGGCGGCAAGCGTGGCCGGTTCTTCAATGTTGTGGAGCTGGTCAACAAGCTCGAAGCCGAGGGCCGCGCCGGTCGGCAGGGGCGGATGGCGTGCTCACGGGCTATCCGCATCGCTTCGAGTTCACGCTGCAGCTCGTATCTGGGTGGTTTTGCAAGGCTTACAGCCGTTTCGCTCTCGGCTGTTGTGGGACCATATCCGGCACGAAACCGGCGATCTCTATCTCAACGATAGGGTGCTGATTTCCAATGTGTCCGAGGGCGTGTGGACGTGTCAGTTCGGGGGTTATTCCGTCCTGAAAAGTGGCTTGGCTACCGCCAGGCGGACCGGCGCGCCGGCCGGCGGCTTGGAGAAGGCGATTGCCGTGGCGTGGTGAGAGTTAGGTGGAAGACGGGGGCGGAACGCTCCCGGTGGAATGGCGAGGCGGTGTCCGAAATTTGTAGGCATTTTTCGGACACATCATACCGGCCTTGCATTCTGTCCGAAACTTGTATACAATTATCGGACAGGAGCCAACATGAGCGACCGCCCCACTGACCTCAAGGCGCAGATTGCCGACCGTATCCATGCGGCGCCGGACGATGTCTGGACGCCAATCGATTTTCTCGACCTCGGCTCGCGTGACGCCGTGGATAAGACGCTGCAACGCCTAGCTATTATTGGCCAAGTTCGGCGCCTTGATCGTGGTCTCTACGACCAGCCGCGACGCAACCCGCTTACCGGCCAGATGTCCGTCCCTGATTACCGCCGTGTAATCCAGGCCGTGGCGCGGCGGGATCAGACCCGAATGCTCGTCGACGGTATGACAGCCGCCAACGATCTCGGCCTCAGCGACGCCGTGCCCGGCCGGATCATCGTACACACGGATGCCCGTCTGCGCCCTATCAAACTCGGCAAACAGACCATTGCCTTCCGGCCGACGGCACCAAGCAAGTTGTTCTGGGCCGGGCGTCCGGCAATGCGCGTCGTCCAGGCGCTGCATTGGTTACACGGCTCTCTCGCTGACCCTGATGACCGACTCCGCATCCTGCGGCGGCTGGGCGCGATCCTGGCCGACAAGGATCAGGGGCCGGCCATTACAGCTGATCTGACGAGGGGCCTGCCGACGCTGCCGGCCTGGATGCAGGATGTCGTGCGTGAGTTGCTTGTCGGTCACGATGGTGCTGCTGCTGCTGATCATCATCATCAGCATGAGGTCCCTGCCGTCCGTCGTCGTGTCCTTCCTGGTGATGATGCCGCCGGTAGCCCGCGGAGACGGCGGAAGGAAAGCCTGGGAGCGCCGCCGTGAACCCGGATTTCAACCGCCTGCTGGTGGCCTCGGCCGCTGATCGCCGCGATCTCTTTCTTGCCGCAGCAGCACGGCTCGGTACGACCGTCCAAAATGCCGAGAAGGACTTCTGGGTCTGCTGGACACTGGATGCGCTATTCAACGGACTGCAACCCGGCGGCCCGCGCCTGCTGTTCAAGGGCGGCACCTCGCTGTCGAAAGGCTATGGCCTGATCGAGCGCTTCTCCGAGGACATCGACATCACCGTCTTCCGTATGGACATCAACGCCCCAGCCTCGGTCGAGGAACTGGAAGCGCTGGGCACCAAGCGGCGAAGAAAACGCCTCGATGAGATCAGAGAGGCGTGCCAAGCCTACATCGGCGGCGTGCTCAGGACGCAACTTGAAGGGCTGGCGGCCGGCCTGCCGGTGGCGGGCGATCAGCTCCGCGTGACGCTCGATGCCGATGATGCAGACCGTCAAAGCCTGCTGCTGGCATATCCGGCGGTGTCGGATGAGGACGGCTACGTCCGCCCGGCGGTGAAGATTGAGGCCGGTGCGAAGTCGGCGCTGGACCCGCACGAACCCCTGTCCGTGCGGCCTTATGTTGCCGACGAACTGGCGGATTTCGACCTCACGGTGCCGGGCGTCATGACGGTCGAGCCTGTGCGGACCTTCTGGGACAAGGTCCTCATTCTGCACAATCTGCGCCGTTCGTTCGAGGACCAGGGCCGGCTGCGCGGCGGCGGACAGCGGGTCTCGCGGCACTATTACGACGTGAATCGGGTGCTGCGAACGGATATCGGCAGCCGCGCGCTCGCCGACCTGGCGATGGCCGCGGATTGCATGCGCCATGAACGCATGTTCTTCAAGCGCGCCGGCACGGACACAGCGGTGCCGGGCAGTTTCGCCCTTGTGCCCCCGACCGCAATGCTGGATCAGCTCCGGCGCGACTATGAAGCAATGACGGTGATGATCTTCGGTGAGGTGCCTACCTTCGACGCGGTGATGGACAGCATCGCGGCATTGGAAGCGACGGTGAACCGAGGATGAATGTCCTCGGTCCGCTGGTACGCACGCTTGCAAGGCAGCGATAAAGCCGGAGGTGAGGCACGGAGATCTGATCCGCCCCGTTGGATCAAGTCCCTGAATGGGAGCCAGAAGATTACACCGCGCTCCTGGGAGCGCATCGTTCGTACCGGAAACTCCGCTGAATGGGCGGATTCTCTCGTACAACAAATGGCCGTACACCGTACCGGTCGTACCCGTACTATCATATGGCCGTACTCACAGTGGCGACGGGAGACGCCAGGGGGGAAGGGCATGCCATAACCCGGCGCCCCGCCCGTGTCCCCCCTCTCGCCGACCTCATCCGCTGCCGCTGCCGCGGCAGCCCGCCTGACCGGCCAGTCGCCCGGGGTTATGCCCCCGTCACCTGCTTTTCCCGGAACCGCTTCTCCGGAAGGCCATTTCGGCTGATCCAGATGCACGGTGTACCGATCCTGACTTGCGTCTGGGCAGCCGGGCTCCTGGCATATCACTTGCCAGCCAATAGCTGACGCAGGGAGCTTGCCTATGCGCTGCGCGTGACGGGGAACACCACATCGTGAGTGAATACCCGAAAAGGCGAACAATGGCCCTAATCTTACATATTTTCTTACACATACACAGGATATTTCATAAATTATGCTGATAATACCGCATGTTATAGTACACCTAAGCGGACTTAAAATCCGCGGCCTGTTGGCGTGGGGGTTCGAGTCCCCCGGCGGGCATACCCGGCTCCACGGTTTAGAGCCGGGCCTGTAGCCGGGGCAAAACCCCGGGCGGGCGGGCTCAGGCTGGCTGGCCGCGGCAGCGGATGAGATCGGCGAGGTTGGG
>JARLIN010000095.1 GCA_031291715.1 Rhodopila sp.
AAGACCTACGCTTACGCGATCGCCGGCGGCCTCCTCGCCACCTTCACGATCACACCTGCCTTGAGTGCCGTGCTGCTGCCGGAGCAGGTGAACGAGGTCGAAACCATTGTCGTGCGCATGCTCCGTCGCCTGTACTTGCCCGTCGTCGAATTTGCGCTCGCCAATCGTATCCTGACGCTCGGCTGCGCCGGCCTGCTGATCGCACTGGCACTGCTTGGCGGACGCAGTCTTGGCCTCGAATTCCTGCCGCATCTCGAGGAGGGCAATCTCTGGATTCGTGCGACGATGCCGCCCTCGATCTCCCTCGAGACCGGTAATGACTACGTCAACCGTATGCGGCGCATCATCAGAACCTTTCCTGAAGTCCAAACCGTTATTTCCCAGCACGGCCGACCGGACGACGGCAGCGATGCCACCGGCTTTTTCAACGCGGAATTCTTTGTTCCGCTAAAGCCCTTCGATACCTGGCCCCGCGGCATTGGAAAGGACAAGCTGACCGCGCAGGTCAACGAGGCGTTACAGGCCCAATTTCCTGGCGTCGAGTTCAACTTCTCTCAATATATCGAGGATAATGTCGAAGAGGCCGCCTCCGGCGTAAAAGGCGAGAATTCGGTCAAATTGTTCGGCAACGACCTCGAAACTCTGGAGAAAATCGCCGACGAGATCAAACAGGTCATGGGGACCGTGCCAGGTATCGCGGACCTCGCCGTTTTTGACTCGCTCGGCCAGCCGACCGTTCGCATCGACATCGACCGTGCGCGTGCCGCTCGCTACGGGTTAGCACCAGGCGACATCAACGCCACTATACAGGCTGCGATCGGCGGTCAGGCCGCCGGAAACCTTTACGAGGAAGGTAGCGACCGGAATTTTCCGATCATCGTCCGCCTTGCGCCGGAATATCGCCAGAGTCTTGACGCCATTCGCCAGATCACAGTCGGGGCGCAGAATCCGAGCGGGAACGGCATCGTGCAGATCCCGCTGGCCGACGTCGCCACCGTCCGTCTGGTCTCTGGCGCGTCCTTCATTTATCGCGAGAACCAGGAACGATACATCCCAATCAAGTTTTCTGTTCGCGGGCGCGATCTCGGCGGATCGGTACTGGAGGCGCAGCGGAAGGTCGCTGAAGCTGTCAGCCTGCCGGGCGGCTATCGACTTGAATGGGTGGGCGAGTTCGGAGAGCTCGAGGAGGCGGTGGCGCGCCTGAAGGTCGTGGTTCCACTCAGCATCGCCCTCATTTTCTTGATGTTGTTTGTCAACTTCTCATCGCTGACCGATACGCTGCTGGCGGTGAGCGTCATGCCGATGGCGATGATCGGTGGGGTATTCGCGCTCTGGGTCACCGACACGCCGTTCAGTGTGTCGGCCGCGATCGGCTTTATCGGCCTGTTTGGTATTTCGGTCATGGAAGGGATCATCGTCCTCGCCTATTTCAACCAGCTGATCGATGCTGGTCTGGACCGCGCCACGGCCATCTTGCGTGCCGCCCAAATTCGCCTCCGGCCGGTGATGATGACCTGCTTCGCGGCCTGCGTCGGTCTATTGCCCGCGGCGCTCTCAACCGGGATTGGGGCGCAGGTGCAGAAGCCCCCCGCTCTCGTCGTGGTCGGCGGCATCCTGCTGGCACCTGTTCTGATACTCATTGTCCTGCCGGTTCTGATTGACGTCTTCTCTCGCCGCACAGCCCTGGCGGAGACACAGGCCGCGCAACCGGAGCCGGCAGAATGATCGTGCGGACATTCTGGATTGCTGCTCCACTTCTCCTTGCCGCCTGTTCCGTCGGCCCCGATTTTCACCGCCCGGATGCGCCGGAAGTCGACCGCTATATGCCGGAAGCCCTGCCGGTGCAGACCGCCACGGCGCAAGGGGAAGGCGGTGCGGCGCAGCGCTTCGTCACCGGCATGGACATCCCGGCGCAGTGGTGGATGCTGTTCCAATCTCAGCCCCTCAATGACCTGATCGATCAGGCGATCAAGGCCAACCCAACTCTCACTGCCGCGCGGGCGGCTCTTCGCGAGGCGCGGGAGAATGTTAATGCGCAGCAGGGTGCGTACTACCCGCAGATCTCGGCTGGGCTTTCCGCCAGCCGCAACCTCACACCCACCAGCGCACTATCGCCCGCCTCGGCTTCCGGCAACCCGTATTACGGCCTAATTACGCCGCAACTGAACGTATCTTTCGTGCCGGACGTGTTCGGCGCCAACCGGCGCAGTGTCGAATCGCTCGAAGCACAGGCAGAGAACCAGCGGTTTGAGCTTGAAGCGGCCTATCTGACGCTGACCGCCAATGCCGTCGCCGGCGCCATCCAGGAAGCCTCTTTGCGTGGCCAAATCGCAGCGACGCAGGAGACAATCAAGATCGAGACCGACTTACTGGACATCCTGCACAGACAGATGGGGCTGGGAGAGGTCTCGGGCGCCGATGTGGCGGCGCAAGAGGCCGCATTGGCGCAGGCTCGGCTGGCGCTGCCACCGCTGCAAAAGCAGTTGGACCAGCAGCGTGACGCGCTGACCGCGCTGGCGGGGAAGTACCCCAGTGAGGAGATTGCGGCACACTTCGATTTAGCCGCCTTACAACTGCCGACGAACGTGCCTGTCAGCCTACCTGCAAAGCTGGTGGAGCAGCGTCCCGACGTGCGTGCCGCCGAGGAAAACCTGCATGCGGCGAGCGCGCAGATTGGGCAGGCAGTCGCCGCGCGGTTGCCGCAGATCACGCTGACGGCCAACATCGGCAACAGCGCCAACAATATATCGAATCTGTTCATGCCGGGCACCAACTTCTGGACCTTGGCAGGCGGACTGACTGCGCCGATTTTCGACGGCGGTGCGCTGCTACACAAGCAGCGGGCCGCAGAAGCCGGGTTCGACCAGGCAGCAGCGCAATATCGCAGTACCGTCCTCACGGCCTTCCAGAATGTTGCCGACGCGCTGCACGCGCTGCAAGCGGACGCGGACGCGCTGGCGGCGGCGGTTGCAGCCGAACGTGCGGCGGCGCGCACCTTGGCGATCGTCCGCCGCCAGCTGGAGCTTGGGCAGGTCGCATACCTGGCCCTGCTGAACGCTCAGCAAACCGATCAACAGGCAAGACTGGCCCTGGTCCAGGCACAAGCGGCTCGGCTCCTCGACACCGCGGCCCTGTTCCAGGCACTTGGGGGAGGCTGGTGGAACCGCAAGGAGCCGGCGTCCGGGAACGCCTACGCGTCGTCCGAGGTGAGTCCTTGACCAAGAAATGGGAGTGGCCCGAGGTCGTATCGGTCTCGTTGCGGTTGGCGCCGGGAGGCGCGGGACGTTACCGCCGGCCATCCCCGCTCCCCTCCCATTCCGAAAGGGACCTCTCGGCGAATGTTTGATGTGGCGAAACCAGCCTCACGGAGAGTGGAATGAATACCATATCTGCGGCGGACCACTCCATTGAAGCGAGTGCATCTGCCAAGCTGGACCGCGAGGATGGCCCACGCTCCAACGCGGGCGGTCCAGTCGGATCGGCAAGCAGACAACAGATCAGACCGGCGGGTTCAGCTCAACCGCCTCACCGCTGGACGATCTGGCGCCGACTGGTGAGCGCCTACCTGCGTGATCGGAGCCAGTTCACCGGCGGCAAGGTCCCCCGGGTCTGCCCCATCTGCGACCATCGCGGCGTCATGATCAGTGTCGGGCATCCACCCCGCTGGGATGCGCGTTGCGCCAATTGCGGAAGCCGGGAGAGACATCGGCTGCTATGGCTTTGGATCACCGAGGGCGGCGGAAATCGGCTGGCCGGCAAGCGCATTTTGCATTTCGCACCAGAAAAAGCACTCCGTCGAGCGCTGCGGGACAATCGCGAATACGAAAGCGCCGACCTGCATCAGCCGCATGTCACGCATCAGGTCGATATCACCCGGCTGCCGCTGGCCGACGGCACCTATGACGTGGTGATTGCCAACCATGTGTTGGAGCATGTCGACGACGACCGCCAGGCGATGCAAGAGCTTTTCAGGGTCCTCCGGCCGGGCGGAACCGCGCTGCTGACGGTGCCTGTCAATCCCTCCCGGCAGGAAACCTACGAGGACCCAGCAATCACCACGCCTGCGTTGCGACAGGCCCATTTCAATGCCCCTGATCATCGCCGCTTCTACGGCCTGGATTTTGCTGACAGGCTGACCAGCGTCGGGTTCCAGATCAGCACGTTCCGCATGTCGCCGGCGGAGGACCATCGCCATTGCCCGGGCTTGCATCCGCGGCGGCGCCAGAGGCCGGTTCTTCAATGTCGTCGATCTGGTCAACAAACTTGAGGCCGAAGGCCGCTCCGGACGCCAGGTGCGCCTGGCCGACTATCTTTGCCGAAAGGACTTCGTCGTCCTCGACGAACTCGGCTATCTGCCGTTCGCTCAGGCTGGCGGGCAGTTGCTGTTCCATCTGGTCAGCCGTCTCTAAGAGCAGACGTCGGTGATCGTGACGACCAATCTCGCCTTTGGCGAATGGCCGAGCGTGTTTGGTGACGCCAAGATGACGACGGTGCTGCTCGACCGCCTGACCCACCATTGCGACATCGTCGAGACCGGCAACAAGAGCTGGCGCTTCAAGAACCGCGCCTGATCCACCCGCTTCGACGTCGTGCCAGGGCTTGCACCGGTGGGTCCATAGGAACCCCCCTATGGACTACCGGCACAAGTCGATACGAAGGCGGTCCCCGTTTGCGTGCCGATTGACACCTTTGGTGCTGGCGGTGACCGCGGACAGGCCGGTGGATGCACCCGTGCCGTTTCTGCCGTTGGCCGATATTGGCGCGTTGGCCGATTTCGTGCTGATAAATGCGGTGGAGGCAGCTGCTGCTGAGGCGTTTGCCGCTGCGGCCGGGTAGCGGTCCCGATGGTGCAGAAAAGGACGAACGCGATGAAAGCCTTCAGTCTTATCGGTGAATGTCGGGAGAAGTCGGAGCTAGTGCGGCGGCTGGTGGTCGAACTGACCGGGCGCGGTCTGCGCGTGTCGACGATCAAGCGGGTATCCGACGCGGTCGACCTCGAGCGGCAAGGCAGTGGCACCTGGAAGCATCGTGCCGCGGGGGCAGAGGAGGTGATGATCGCCAGCGCCAGCCGCTTCGCGCTGCTGCGGGAGATGCCGAAGGACACGCAGGAACCCGACGTCGGTAGCCTGCTGACGCGGATGGCGCCGGTCGACATCGTGCTGTTGGATGGGTTTCGGCGGAGCGATTATCCGAAGATGGAGGTCGTCCCGTCCGGGCAGGACCAGGCGCTGCTGGCGGTCACCTCAAAGGGGCGGGTGACGGCGCCGGTACCCCGCGTGCCGCCGTGCGATATCGGCGCTCTAGGTGACTTCGTGATGGCGCATGCGATGGCGGAAGGCGCGCAACCGGACTGATCGCGCGGGCCACAAGCAAACAGGTTGCCGCCGATGCTGCCTGCGACGGCACCGGCGCCAGTGACGAGACCCAGGGTGAGCAGCGCGCGGTGCAGCCACTCGACCAGTTGGTAGGTCGCGTCCGGGGCGATGGCCGCGCGGCGGGACGGAAACCGCTCCAAGAACAGTGGTTCCAGAACGAACAGCATCGTCGTGAAAACCAGCCACGTCAGCACCGTGGCGTGCATCCACCAGAAATCAGTCGACCGAAATCGGTCCCAGAGGTCGAGGCGCCAGGCCATGTAGAAGCCACTCAGACTCGCGAGCGCGGTCGTGATCCGGGCCTGCCAGGCAAACACCTAACCGCGACTTCCTAAGCTCACGCTTGGGCGCCGATCGACAGACGTGGCCGACGTGCCTCGGCAAACGCATACCCGGGAGGGGCCACAATCTTGGTAAGCAGGTCATCGATCATCATCGGCCGCTCACATAGCCGGGCGCGCCGCCAAGCGCCGCAGGCCCAGCGTTCGCAGTCGAACATGCGGGTCGCACACGATTTCGCTCTGGTGCCGTGATGGAACCATCCAATATGGGCCGTATGTCCAAGCGTGCCGCACCACCCAAACACCGCCGTGGCAGATCGGCCGCGACTCCGTTTGAACGCCGACGGCCGACGCGGCCCTTTCAAGCGCTCGAATGGCTGCTTCCCGGCGTGGTGGGTGTCGTTGTCTTCGTGGCGGGGTTCACCCTAGACACTGCTGCGCTGATGAGGCTCCTTTGGGCGAGCGCGACCGGGCACTTCGGTATTGTAGCGAGAGCGGCCGCCCTGGTGGTTGTGCTGATGTGCGCCACCCCGGCGTTCCTGAAGGCATATCGCTATCTGGCGCGGCCTGCCCCAGTTCCGGTCCAAGTCCGCAAAAAGCGGCAGCGTCGGGCCGCAGCCCGCGGCGAGAAGCCAACCGAGAAGCCACCACGCCTCGCTGCCGATCCCGGCCTGGCAAGGCAGCGTCGGCAGGGTGAGGCGTCGGATGATAGCCGAGCGGATGCCTCCGCCCCATCCAAGCGCGGACGAGGCTCTGAGTCAGCCAAGCGTTCTGCTGAACAACCCCACGCCGGAGCTAAACTGCGAACCGATCAGGTAATGGGCGAGCCCTCGCTCTCGCATGAAAGTCAAGCTCGATCGCGACGGCGGTCAAGGACCACCGCAGCCTCGACGGCGGACTAAGCCGACAGTATCGGCACGAAACAATCAGCTTGGTCAGATGCCGATTGCTGTGTGTGGAACGGCGCAGCCGAGAGGCAACCACGAGTGTGGCCCGGCAGAAGCCATAAGATGCCTTTGGCAATGAAGCACCTCACACTTCTGGGGAAGCTCCCCCATGCTGCGCCACCGACCATTCGCGCCACGGGCTTCGACAACTGATGCCGTTCAGTCATCAGCATCCTCCGACCCCGTGCTCGAACCTGAGCAAGTTGAGCACTATCTGGGGTCGATTGAGGAGATCCAGTCCGCCGTCCGCAGTGGCCCGACGCATGCCATGACCGGCGTCAAAGCCGACGGCACCTTGGTCGGATTTTATGTCCTGCACCCAGATCGCCGTGATAATTCCTGTTGGTGGCTGGGCTGGTTCGCGCTCGATCGACGCTACCACGGCCGTGGCTACGGCCGCATGGCGATGGCGAAAATCCCGACCAACGTTCGCCATATCGTGGGTTGCCACCGGGTTCGGCTGCTGGTTTCTCCGGCCAACGTCCATGCGATGCACCTCTATGCTCTGGCGGGATTCCATCAGGTCGACATGCACACCACCGGCGAACTCATCCTAGAGGTGGTGCTGTCCTGCTTCGCCGGTGTCGAAGCGCGTGCGCTGTGGGGCGCCTGCGGTTGTCACCCGGCCCCCATGCGGCACAGGTCATCGGCGTCGCGCGTGGACCGCCCAGCGTGCCCGCGCCGCCGCGCACCATTTGGTGGAAAAGACCCCGTGTTGGCTCACCTCCCAACGGACGACGGCCCGGTCCATCACTCGACCGCGCCCGCACCCCCCGGGGCATCTACTTGTTTCGATCGCTCACCGCGGCGGTCGAATTCGGCTGGATGCTAGAGAGGGCCGTGGGCGGGGGAGAAATCTTTAGCTTGGTCTGCTTGGGTTTCTTCGGCTCGCGGCCGCTGCGCTTCTGACCCTTCGCCATTGTAACCCTCCTGGGTTGCCTGACGGTCGCGCATGCTAGTCCTATCCCGCTATTTTGTCAGATGCCGACAGCGCGAGCATTCGTAGCCCAGCACCACAACAGCAGAATTTCGGAAACGACCTGTGCGCTGGTGGTGGGCGATTCGGGCATCACGATAGTGGCCGTGTCAGCCGACGGCGGCCTGCTGGGCCCCAACTTCCAGCCGAGAGGTGGTGTGGGCGCCGACAGGCAGGCGGCGGACGCCACCCACCGGTGGTCAGTCGAGTTCTATATCTCCCTCGACTGAATGCGTGAGCCCCAACACCCCGATTTCGAGCGTCATCTTTGCCTGAAGATTTCGCGTCGTCTTTGAGGCGCCCAGCACTCAACGCCTCGCGCACCGCCTTCTCGATCTCGCGTTGTGCGGTGATGCCAACAACCTTCAGGAACTTCCGAACGGAAATGTTGAACTTATCTTCATCCATTTGTGCCCCTCCGCGCCGTTTGCGGGTTGAACCCAGTAGTCGTAGAGCGTGATACGGCGGAGAATAGCGGAAACGCCACGGTGGATCTCACGTTATTTGTCGCATGCTTCCGTATTCGGCTACAGGGCCCCGCATTGGGGGCGAGGTGACCGATGCTGCTAATCCGGCTGCTACTCAAGCTCCGGGGCACTCTTGCCCGGTCATGGTGGCTGTCCTGGTGCCTGTACCGGCTTTACCGGCTGCCACTCGTCGGCCCACCCGAGGAAGAGGTCTGGTACTTCGCCTATGGCGCCAACATGCACGACAGCGCCTTTCGCGGGTGGCGTGGCATGCGTCCGCTCGACTGGCGGCCCGGCCGGGTGCGCGGCTTTCGCCTGCGCTTCAATCTTGAGTGGCGCCCCAGGGGCAAGGCCGCGCCCGCCAACCTTTTCGCCGACCCGGAGGCGGAGGTGTGGGGCGTTCTCTACAGGCTCACCCGGCGCGACCTCGTCCGTTTGGACGCCACGGAGGGTATCCCATGGAGTTGGTATCGACCGCTGTGGCTGGATGCCGAGGACATCAACGGCCACCCATTGCGGGCGATGACCTACATCCGCCACGGCAAGGAGGTCGATAGCAGGCCATCGCTGCGCTACATCACGCTCCTACGCGACGGCGCGCGGTCCCATGGTCTCCCAGAGCATTATATCCGCGTCTTGGAGGACGTCGAAGCCGCGCGATAGGCAGTGCTGTGTGGTGTGAGCGCAATCGGCATTACGCTCTCGGAGCGGAAGCAGCCGAGATGTGCGATCAGGCCGCCGAACGCGGTCGCCCCGCGACGCAGAAAGGCCAACACCACCTCGTGCGGAGATCAAGCAAGAGGCGGCCGGTACCACCGACCGCGCCTCTGTCACTGTGACCCGTCATTTCGGACGAGTCAGGTGAGAAATCGTATCCCGCAGATTCTGCGGGGTTATGCCGAGTTCTTCAAACCCCAGCACCCCTGTCCCCAGGACGTTGTCGTCCCCAAGAAGATCCACCTGGGCGACAGTCAATGGTGCTCCAGGGAGGAACTCGAGAAGCCGCGCGAGGGGAGAAGCGAACGCAAACGGGATAGAAACGAAACGATGGGAGCGCTCCTTGCGGGCAAGAACCAGATCGAGGATCTGCCGCATTGTATAGGTTTCCGGACCCCCGAGTTCGTACGTCTTCCCAACAGCATCGGGATGACGCAACGACTGGTACACGGCCTCCGCGACATCGTTCACATGGACGGGTTGCAACCGCGTGCGGCCACTTCCAATCAACGGGATGATGGGTGTTGATTGGGTCAATTTCTCCAAGACGCCCAGCAACCCCTCGTTGACGGCGAACATGACGCTGGGACGCAGAACCGTTGCGGGCGGAAACGCCTTCTGGGCGGCAAGCTCACCGAGACCTCGCGCTCGGATATACTTGGATCGGGAAGCGGGATTGGCGCCAATCCCCGATATATGGACGAGTCGGGCCACGCTCTGCTGTTGGCAGGCCGTGGCGATGTTGCCCGCGCCATGCACGTGAACAGCGGTGTAAGTCACGCCGCCCTTCTCCACATAGGCTGACACGGCATTGACGACGCTCTCTGATCCCGCGATCGCCGCGACGACCATTGACGGGTCGAGGACGTCGGTCGCAATCGGGATCGTACGGCCGCCGCCGATCGACTTGGCAAGGCTGTCAACCCGATCCGGGTGGCGTACCGCAACACGGACTGTCGCACCTTCGCAGGCGAGGCGCTCGACAATGCGACGGCCCAGGAAGCCTGTGCCGCCAAAGACGGTTATCAGCGTCATGGTAGGACCATCCTGCAAATCGGAGCGGTTCTGCGCACGCGGGGACGCGTGGGAGAAGCCGAATCCGTTCCGGCCGACATGGTGGGCCACGTCCAGAGGGGTTTCGCCGTGGCGGTTTCAGCTCCTTTCGCCCGGCTTCGATCCCCCGAAGGCACCGAACAGCTTGGCAAACGCCTGCTGCCTCTGATCGGGCGCCATCGGAAACCACGCCTTCAGCGGCGCCTCCGGGGTCGTTGCGTCGACGGCGCTTATCTGGCGCTGTGAACCGCCCCGGGTTTGCGGGAGGCTGATTGGGTCAGATTAGGCGGCGGTCGTCATCTGGTCCAGCACGATGGCGAATATCGACCGAGCTGCGAATTTATTGAAATTCTCAGCAAGCCGTGCACCCGCATGACGCCCAATATGGCAAGTCGGCGGCGAGGGCTCATTGCCGCGTTCGCTCTCGGCTATTCATCTGGGCTGGGGCTTGGGTCTTTCCGGGGTGGCGGACCTTGTGCATCGCGGGCGGCCCGACTAGCGGAAAGCTCGTGCAACTTTTGAGCGAGTCTGCGGTAGCTGTTCGCAGTTGTCATGCTGACGCTAACCGTTGCCTGCTTCATGCGGTCGGCTGCCCATTCTTTCAGTTGCAGTGCTGATGCCATAACCTCCTCCGTCGACCGGTCGTTGTGCCCATCCATCTGGGGCGCCGCCAGGCCGAACTCACTACAAGATTAGTCGACCGATACGGTTTGAGACGTTTGCCGCCCGAACCGGCGCGGGGGCGGAGCAAAAGGTTAGCTTGCCCGGCGTCGGGCGCCTCTCCCCATTCTCTCCTACCATGTTCGGCACCGCCTGTGCCCGGCGACCGTCTAACGCGGCGTTATGGCAAACCTCATCGGGGGACAGGGCCGCGACCGCAATCGCGGAGGCCCCGGCTTGCCCGTCGCCGGAGAGGCCGTCAGGCGCGTGTCAGGCGACCGCCTTCGTCCGCATTGTCCGACTCCAGGACATCGGCGGAGGGGCTGAGATGGACGTCGACAAGGAAGTCGGCGATGTGGTCCTCGGCCAGCGCCATGAAGGCATCCAAATGAGCCAGGTCACCCTGAACGGAGAGGGCTGGCGTGTAGCGCAGGTCGCGGCACTTCAGCGCCTCGAGGACCGGCCAATCGGGATGGATAGCGTAAAGCTTATGGCCCCGGATGGATCTGGGTGATCTTCGATCCTTCAAGCCCCAGGCCGGCCATCAGGCCCTTTTGACCAAAAGGAAACGCATAGACATCCTCCGTCAGCGTCGTGCTGGTCATGCTGGCCGCGGCTCCCTGATCAACGACCACCACGCTTGGGCCGGAGCCAATGGCCCAGCCACTGCTCTTCTGAAGATACTGCACGGCGGCGTCATTCATGAAGAACAAGGCATAGCTGAACCGCTGTCCCCCGGCCTGCAGGCCGAACGAAGCCGCTGAGATGTTGTAATAGCCGACGGTCTTGCCCCCGACACGCAGGGCGCCATTGCCGCTCTGACCACCAATGATCAGCCCGGCTTTGATGATCTTCGGAAATACCAAAATTGCCCTCGCGCGCCTAGAGAGGTCGCGCGCCTTGGGCTGTGTTGAAGAGAGAAGGCGAAGTGCTTGATCTACCTCTGCGTCGATTTCCCGCGCGGACGCGGCGAACGCCGGTGAATTCACGAGAGTTAAGCCGCCCCCAAGCCCTGCCAGAGTCAGTAGCAGCTGACGCCTTGTCTTGAACATTCCTACCCCGCCGTTCTCATTTTTATGTGGCGCCCCGGGGCTCTGAGCCGGCGAAAGTCGTCCCAGGAGACGCGCCCCGACGCTGACGAAGTGTAGCACGGATCTGCTCGAATTTACACGGGTCAGAATGAGCCGATCGGCCGCCAGCTCTCGACGGAAGCTGGGGCGCCGCAGTGGGTGAAGCCAGTCTGGTAACAGGCCGCTCCGGGCCTGCCGTGGGTCGCTACCTGCAGCCGACAACTTCCATAAACGAATGTCTGCTTGTCGCCGTTGGACACTCCAAAGCGGTCTGACCACTTCCGTGAAGAGTTTCGTACGCCTTTGGCGTCCGAAACTCTTCACGGAAGCGGACATGCCCACCAGCCGGCCGGCCTGCGGAGATTGGTGGGTAGCAGCCGCAGATGGGTTTATTTCGATGTCAGCTACGCGGCGTCAGTAAGCGAGCTTGCAGGGTAACGGCGTCCTAACTCCCGGTGCCCGATCATGCCTCAAGGCGTCGCAACTGCTCTAGCCCCTCATCGAACCTTCGCGGCGCTATCGTTCTCGCATTCGATGACGAACGGCAGGGCACCCCGCATGTTTCGAGGTCGAACCTGGCACAAAGTGCAGTGAGCGCCTCGACCGTGGACGAGAGGCGAGGCTGGATTTGGTCATTGAGCGCACCACCATGCGCCGACGCGTTGCGAATTTTGCTCGCCGATCGGGCCAACAGTGCTGCGCCCTCCTCGCCTATTAGCGGCGACAGGGTGGCACCTAAGGCGGCGAAGCGCGTCGCGAGGCTCGGCCGTTGGAGCGTGCCGAGCAGGCCGCTGACTCGGTTGCGGCCAATGTCGGTCTTAGCCGCCGTGGCAGCAGTATGCGCCGCATCTACAATGGCATTGAGGACGTCCGCGGGGAGACTTGTTCCGGTAGCGAGCTCGTCGAGGCTGTCAACCGCGCTCCCAAGTTCGACGAGATCAATCGGATCGAGTCGGCGGTTCATGCGCTCGATCACCCGGCCCAACCTGACGCGAAAGCCACGCCGCACGGCGTCACGCGATAGCCACTCCCGCATCGTCTCCCCAAGGTGCTCGCGGTCGGGCCACAAATTGAGTGCCAACTGATGGGGAGATAACCCATTGAAACCGGTCACCTTGTGGGCGCGCCGCTTCAGGTTGGGAAGATAGAGATTAGCGGACGGCGCACTATCATCGAGGCTGCCTTGCACCGAAATGGCTTCGAAAGGCAGCGGCAGCATCGCCATCTGTGCGAAGAAGCGACGCCATTCCCAGACGCGGTCGAGTGCCGTTTCGATGTTGACTGGCGCGTCGAACGCGATGCTGGCGACCGGGTAGATCCGCTCATCGATTCGATTCCAGTGTCCGCCCGAGGAACGCCCCCCAGCACCGACCTGATAGCTGCGATCCTCGACCCGGAAGGCGAAAAAGACCGGGAATGCATGAACGACATATACTTCGCGCGGGGTAAACATTCCGTTGTCGCGATCGGTAGGATGCCGCATGGCGCGAAGCGCTTCGACCTTTTCGGCGCTGGGCGGGTATTCAAATGTCGGTATTCGTGTCGGAGACGGCGCTCGTGGTTGGCCTGAGCACGCACCTTACGGCAAAATCCTGCTAACCGCGGCACCCGAGCGGCCACCGGCGGCGCTACTGGAGCAGCTCAAGCCAGGAGGACGGATGGTTCTACCGATGGGTCCCGCCGATGCACAGCAGCTGACGATCATCGATATGGATGCCAACAGACAGACCAGTATTCGGGAACTGATCCCGGTGCGGTTCAGTCCGCTTGAGAC
>JARLIN010000096.1 GCA_031291715.1 Rhodopila sp.
GACAAGCTCAAGGGCCTGGTGCCGTTCCTGCCGCTGAACATTCCCGCACCGGCGCCGGTGCCGCCTGCTGCCCCAGCCTCATCCGCGACCGTGGGAGCCAACCGATGAGCCGGATCACCATTGCCGGCATCGCCCTCCTCGCGGTTCTGGCCTTCTTCGCCAACGCCAGCCTCTTCACCGTGTCGCAGACGGAGCAGGTGCTCGTCGTCCAATTCGGCGAGGTCGTGCGCCCGATCGAGCAGGCCGGCCTGCATACCAAGCTGCCGCTCGTTCAGAACGTCATCACCTTCGATAAACGCCTGCTGGCCGTTGAGCTTCCCGGAGAGGAGGTGATCCTGGGCGATCAGCGCCGGCTGATCATCGACACGTTCACGGTCTTCCGCATCACCGATCCGTTGCGTTTCTACCAGGCGATCGGGCCGATCCCGGACAACATCCGCGGCCGGCTGAACTCGGTCGTCACCGGCAGCCTGCGGCGCGTGCTGGGCAACAACAAGCTGCTCGATGTCCTCTCGGCCGACCGCGAGCGGATCATGTCCGCCATCCGCGGCCAGGTGAACACCGAGATGCAGAACTTCGGCGTCTCCGTCGTGGACGTCCGCATCCGGCGCGCCGATCTGCCGCAAGAGAATACCCAGGCGATCCTCTCGCGGATGCAGTCGGAACGCCAACGCGTCGCCGCGCAGGCTCGGGCGGAGGGTGCCGAGGCATCCCAGCGCATCAAGGCCGATGCCGAACGCGAGCGCACCGTGCTGGTCGCCGATGCCCGCGCCACCGCCGACCGCCTGCGCGGCGAAGGCGAGGGCGAGGCGACCAAAATCTACGCTCAGTCCTTTGGCCAGGACCCCGCCTTCTTCTCGATCTGGCGTACCCTCCAGGGATATCGCGACATATTCGACGGCGGCGCGGCCCGGCTCGTGGTGACCCCGGACAACGACTACCTGCGATACCTCCAGGCACCGCCACCGGAACCTTCACGATAAAAAACTTGGCGAGAACGCCTCGTGTCTTTCGCCGGATAAGTTGCTAGCCTTGGTCGTCAGGACCATATGCGGCCCAATCGCCAGGAAAACCGATCATGCGCCTGTTCCGCTCTACCCTTGCCCGCGCTTCCTTGCTCGGCGTGTCTTTCGCGCTGGTGACCCCAGTCCCGCTCGTGCAACTGATTCAGCCCGCGGCGGCTCGGTCGGCGCCCGACAGCTTCGCCGACCTTGCGGCCAGGCTGCTGCCGGCCGTGGTCAACGTGTCCTCCACCCAGACGATCACCGCGAAGAATGGCGGCCCTGGCGTCGGCCCGGAACTGCCGATCTTCCCGCCCGGATCGCCGTTCGAGCAGTTCTTCAAGGACTTCCTCAACCGCAACCGGCAGGGCCAGGGCGGTAATGGTGGCGGCGACAACCAGCCGCGGCCGGAACGGCGGGCGCAGAGCCTCGGCTCGGGTTTCATCATCGATCCGTCCGGTCTGGTGGTCACCAACAACCACGTTATCGAAGGCGCCGACGAGGTTTCCGTCACGTTGCAGGACAACACCATCCTTAAGGCCGAGATTGTGGGCCGCGACGAAAGCGGTGATATCGCGCTGCTGAAGGTGAAGTCGGATAAGCCGCTGCCGACCGTGACATTCGGCGATTCCGCTCAGTCCCGTGTCGGCGACTGGGTGCTGGCGATTGGCAATCCGTTCGGCCTGGGCGGCACGGTCACCGCCGGCATCGTCTCGGCGCGCGGCCGCGACATCCATCAGGGCCAGTACGACGATTTCATCCAGACCGATGCGGCGATCAACCGCGGCAACTCCGGCGGCCCGCTGTTCAACATGGACGGGCAGGTCATTGGCATCAACACGGCGATCTTCTCGCCCTCCGGCGGGTCGATCGGCATCGGTTTCTCGATCCCGTCCAACATGGCGAAGAACATTGTCGCCCAGCTGAAGGAATACGGTCACCCGCGCCGTGGCTGGCTTGGGGTGAAGATCCAGCAGGTGACACCCGACATCGCCGAGAGCCTGGGGTTGAAGGACGCGTCCGGTGCGATGGTCGCCGGCGTGACCGATGGCGGGCCGGCCGAGAAGGCGAAGATCCGCGGTGGCGACATCATCCTGAAGTTCGACGGCCAGGACGTGAAGGAGATGCACAACCTGCCGCGTATCGTGGCGGACGCGGAAGTCGGCAAGGAAGTACCGGTGGTGCTGTGGCGGGACGGCAAGGAAGTGACCGTCCAGACCGTCCTGGCGGAACGGCCGGCCGACGCGCAACTGGCCTCGGCCGACGCCGGCAAGCCGGCCGATACGACCAAGCCCACCGATATTTCCGGGCTGGGCCTGAAGGTCGCACCCGTCAGCCAGGACCTGAAAGACAAATTCCAGCTTCAGGAAGGGCAGAAGGGCGTCGTAATCACCGATGTCGCGCCCAACACGCCGGCGGCCGATCGCGGCCTGAAGCCGGGCGATGTGATCATGGAAGTGCAGCAGGGAGAGGTCGCCTCGCCCGCTGACGTGCAGAAGCAGGTCGATGCCGCTCGCAAGGCCGACCGCAAGTTCGTCCTGATGCTGATCCAGCGCGAGGGCGGAGTTCAATACGTACCGCTGTCGCTGTCCAAGAGCACTGGCGGCAAAGATAAGCAGCCCGGCTAGCCGGCTGATGACCTGGTCCGCTCGGCAATACACCAGCTTCGAAGCCGAACGGACAAGGCCCGTGCGGGATTTGCTGCATGCGGTCGAGACGACGGATGTAAGACGGGCCGTGGATCTGGGGTGCGGTCCGGGCAATTCCACCGAGGTACTGGCGGCGCGCTTCCCCGGCGCCCAGGTGACAGGACTGGACAGTTCCCCCGACATGATCGCAGCCGCCCGCCAGCGGCTGCCCGGGCTTCGGTTCGATCTGGCCGGCATCGAGGACTGGAACGACCCGGGCCCGTTCGATGTGATCCTGGCGAACGCGGTCCTGCAATGGGTGCCGAACCACGATACGCTGATGCCGCGCCTGCTGGACAAGTTGGCCGTCGGCGGAAGCCTGGCGGTGCAAATGCCGGACAATCTGGATGAACCGGCGCATCGACTGATGCGGCAAGTGGCGGCTGCTGGACCGTGGGCCGAGAAGCTGGCCGGTGCCGCAGGCGCGCGCACGCCGCGGCTAGGTGCTGCGTGGTACTATTCCCTGCTGCGCCCGCATGCCAGCCGGGTGGATGTCTGGCGAACCACGTATCATCATGTGCTCGACGGCGGGACGGACGCGGTGGTGGAGTGGTTCAAGGGCAGCGGCCTACGGCCGTTCCTGGCGCCGCTCGATACAGACGAGACGGCGGCATTTCTGGCTGAATACCGGGCCGCGCTGGCGGACGCCTATCCGCCGCTGCCGAGCGGCACGGTGCTGCTACCCTTTCCGCGGCTGTTCATCGTCGCGGTCAGATAACGTCCATCGCGACCGTTATCGATAAGCGCCGGACCGGCCAGTTCCCAAAGACCGGCCGCACACGCGAGGGATCGTCCCTGCGTTATCCTGAGACGAAGGCCGACGCCGGATACCCCTGCGCGAACAGCAGCGCGCGAAGATCCGCATAATCCACTTTCGCCCGGGCCTCCTTCGCCACGATCGGTTTGGCATGGAACGCCACCCCCAGTCCCGCGGAACGGATCATATCCAGGTCGTTGGCGCCATCGCCGACCGCCAACGTCGCATGCAGCTTCACCCCGCGCTGGGCGGCCATTTCGTTCAGTGCCGACAGCTTGCTGTCGCGGTCCAGAATCGGCTCCGCCACCTGCCCTGTCAGCGCCGTGCCGTCGTCCAGCAGGACGTTCGAGCGGTGGTGGTCGAAGCCCAGTTCCGCCGCGACCTTGCCGGTGAAAAAGGTAAACCCGCCGGAGACCAGCGCTGTCAGCGCCCCCCGCGCCCGCATCGTCGCCACCAGCTCTCGCGCCCCCGATGTCAGCCGGACCTGCTGCCAGGTCTTCTCCAGCGCCCCCAGGTCCAGCCCCTTCAGCATCGCCACCCGCTCCCGCAGCGCCGCCTTGAAGTCTAGTTCCCCGTTCATGGCGCGCTTGGTGATGGCGGCGATCTTCTCGCCGATCCCGGCGAACCCAGCCAGTTCGTCCAGGGTCTCACCGGTGATGATCGTGCTGTCCATATCCGCGATCAGCAGCGCCTTTCGCCGGCCACGCGCCTTCGTCACGATCGCATCGATCGGCTTGCCCTCCAGCGCCGTTCGTAGCGCCGCCTGGTCGAGCGGTACGGACAACGGGATATCCGCCGCCTCCCCGGCAGAGAGGACAACCGGCGGCGCACCGCGGACCGCATTGCGTATCTGATTGAGCAAAGCAGGTGTCAGGCTGGTCGCCTCGCGCTGGGCGACCACGGTAAGGATATAGGTCATGGCGGCCGGAACCTGACAGCCCGATAGGCGTCACGCAAGCGAATGCTTGGGGCGTTGCAGTGGATCATGAGGATATTTCCCTCATTATCGACTTGCCAATCTCCTCTCTACAGCGTAAATTGCTTCTGCGAGCGGAATTTCGTCATGTCGTTAATCCTTCCTTCAGCATCTTGCTCTACGCGGCCATTTTTCCCGCGGAGCAACGTTGGATGTGGGATACGTCATGGGAACGGTCGCGAACGTCGGAACCCAGGTTCCGGCCACGGATCGGCAGGGAATTCGAACTCGACGCAGTCCATGTCATCGACGCACGGACACGCGGCTTCCTCTCCCGGGCCATTGCGATCGGCGCCGGCGGAGCGGTCGCCATCACCGGCGGCTATGGCCTGGCAACAGGTAGCTACGTCGCGGTGGAAGTCGTCTGGGCCGTGGCCGGACCAATGCTCGGCGCCATGGTGACGCACTACTTCGGCTCAACGGGAAAGGATACGCGGTGACAAGCCTGACATTTTCCTCCAGCCTTGCTTCCGACGCGGATGACAGGCCGGACGCCAAGCCGAAGGTTCCGAAGAACCGCGTGCAGTTCGATCTGCCGCCCCGGTCGATGGATCGGCTGAACATACTGAAACTCAAGACCGAAGCGGCGTCCTACGCGGAAGTCGTGAAGAACGCGCTGCGCCTTTACGAAGCGCTCATCGAAGAAACCGAAAGCGGCAAGCAGTTCTTCGTGCGCGACGAAAGCGGCACCATGTCGCCCTATCGCCTCTTCTTTTAATCGTCCGCGGCAATGACCGGCTTGCTGCCGCACGCCCTGATCGTCGCCGGCCCCACCGCCAGCGGCAAGTCCGCCCTGGCGATCGTCATCGCCGAACGCCTGGGCGGCACGATCATCAACACCGACTCAATGCAGGTGTATCGCGAACTCCGCATCCTCACCGCCCGTCCGACCCTGGACGAAGAAACCCGCGTACCTCATCGCCTCTATGGCATCCGCCCCGCCGCCGAGGCCGGCAGCGTCGCCTGGTGGCGCGAGCAGGCTCTCGCCGCGATGGATGAGGCCCACGCCGCCGGCCGTTTGCCGATCCTGACCGGAGGCTCCGGAATGTATTTCGCGGCGCTGACCGATGGGCTCACCGACATCCCCGACCCCGGTTCCGATGCCCGTGCCGAAGCCCGCCGCCTCCTGACCGAACAGGGATCAGCCGCGCTGCACGCGAGCCTGGCCCACGTCGATCCCGCGACCGCCGCCCGTCTGAAACCGGAAGACGGCCAGCGCATCGCCCGCGCGTGGGAGGTGTGGCGCGGCACGGGACTTGGCCTCGCGGCCTGGCAAAACCGTCGCAGCGCCCCTGTCCCGTGGCGCTTCACCGCCATTCTGCTCGATCCGCCGCGCGATGCCTTGCGCGCCGCCATCGCGACCCGATTCGACGCCATGCTGCGCGACGGCGCCTTGGACGAAGTGCGCAACCTGCTTGACCTGCACCTCGATCCCAGCCTGCCGGCGATGCGCGCCCACGGCGTTCCGGAACTGACCGCTTATTTGCGCGGCACGCTGTCGCTGGAAGAAGCCCGCCGCCGCGCCGAACTGGTCACCGGCCAGTACACCAAACGGCAAGCGACATGGTTCCGCCACCACACACTCGCACCCCAGACCCGCGCAAACACGATAAATGCGAGATTTTCCGATCTGACGCAATTTTCGGAAAGAGAACGCGCTGAATTGTTCACATTTATTGAAAACGAGGGTTGACCTGGCGTTTCAGGCGGCCTATCCGTCCGCCCCTCTTCAGCAACGGGAGCCGGACAGATGTCGGCGGAACACACTCAGTCGGGAGCAGAAATCCTTCTACGCGCGCTCAAGGATCAGGGCGTAGAGGTCATTTTCGGCTATCCCGGCGGTGCCGTACTGCCGATCTACGATGCGCTGTTCAACCAGAACGCCATTAGGCACATCCTGGTGCGGCACGAGCAGGCGGCGGTGCATGCGGCCGAGGGCTATGCACGGTCAACCGGCCGCGTCGGCGTGGTGCTGGTGACTTCAGGCCCCGGTGCGACCAACGCGGTGACCGGCCTGGTCGATGCGCTGATGGACAGCATCCCGGTGGTTTGCCTGACCGGCCAGGTTCCCACTCACCTGATCGGCAACGACGCCTTCCAGGAAGCCGACACCACAGGCATCACGCGCCCGGCGACCAAGCACAACTATCTGGTCAAGCGTCCCGAGGACCTCGCGCGGGTCGTGCATGAAGCGTTCTACGTCGCGCGCAGCGGCCGCCCCGGCCCGGTGGTGATCGATCTCCCCAAGGACATTGTCATCAACAAGGCCCCGTACGCGGAGCCGACTGTCCAGCACCCAAGCTATCGCCCACGCACCGAGCCGGACCTGGGCCAGATCGCGAAGGCCGTTGCCCTGCTGAAGCAGGCGAAGCGGCCGATGATCTATGCCGGCGGCGGCGACATCACCGCCGGCCCGGCGGGAACCGAGGCGCTGACCAAGCTGGCGCGCCTGACTGGTTTCCCGGTCACCAATACGCTGATGGGTCTGGGCTGCTATCCCGCCAGCGACCCGCAGTTCCTCGGCATGCTCGGCATGCACGGCACGTACGAGGCCAACCTGGCGATGCACGGCTGCGACGTCTTGCTGGCCGTCGGCGCCCGCTTCGACGACCGGGTGACGGGCCGCTTGAATGCGTTCAGCCAGGGATCGCGCAAGATCCATATTGATATCGACGGGTCGTCGATCAACAAGAACGTCCCGGTCGAGGTGCCGATCATCGCCGACGCCGGCAAGGCACTGAATGCGCTGATCGCGGCCTGGCAGGCCAGCGATGAACCCACCGACAAGCCGGCGCTGGCGTCCTGGTGGCGCCAGATCGACGAATGGAAAGCCAAGGACAGCCTGAAGTTTACCCAGGACATGAAGCGCGGCGGCATCATCAAGCCGCAATATGCCATCCAGCGCCTGTTTGAGATCACCCGCGCCCGCGGCCGCGAAACCTTCATCACCACAGAAGTCGGCCAGCATCAGATGTGGGCTGCCCAGCATTTCCACTTCGACAAGCCGAACCACTGGATGACCTCCGGCGGCCTCGGCACCATGGGCTACGGCCTGCCCGCCGCCATGGGCGTCCAGATCGCCCATCCCGACGCACTCGTGGTCGACATCGCCGGTGAGGCCTCGATCCTGATGAACATCCAGGAAATGGGCACGCTGGCGCAGTATCGCCTGCCGGTGAAAGTGTTCATCCTGAACAACCAGTATATGGGCATGGTGCGGCAGTGGCAGGAACTGCTGCATGGCAGCCGTTACTCGGAAACCTACTCCTCCGCCCTTCCCGACTTCGTCAAGCTGGCGGACTCATTCCACGCAACCGGCATGCGAGCGCAGTCGGTGGACGAACTGGATGACGTCATCAATGCCATGCTTGATTGCCCGACCGCTGTGATCGCCGACATCGCCGTGGACCAGGCGGAGAACTGCTTCCCGATGATCCCGAGCGGGGCCGCGCATAACGAGATGCTGCTGGGACCGGAGCACGAAGCCTCTGGCGCCGGCATCACCGACGCGGGTCTCGCCCTGGTCTGACGGCGCCGCCTCTTGCCTATCCGGTCGCGGCGGGGCATGACCCCGCGCGCGCCGGATAATCCTTTCCCTTCGCACCTTGGTTGATGTGATGCCCAGCCCCACCGACACGACCCAGCGCAGTGCCACGATTTCGGTCCTGGTGGACAATGAGTCCGGCGTGCTCGCGCGGGTTATCGGCCTGTTCTCCGGCCGCGGCTACAACATCGACAGCCTGACGGTCGCCCCGGTCGATGCCGCCGGAATGCATAGCCGCATCAACATCGTCACCTCCGGCACCAGCATGGTGATCGAGCAGATCAAGGCGCAGCTCGATCGTCTTGTGCCGGTGCACCGCGTCGCCGACCTGACCATGGACGGCCCGCACGTCGCGCGCGAACTGGCCCTGATCAAGGTGGTCGGCACCGGTGAGCAGCGGGTCGAAGCGATGCGCATCGCCGATACATTCCGCGCCCGCGTCGTCGATACCACCCTGGGCAGTTTCGTCTTCGAGCTGACCGGCGCAACCGAGAAGATCGACGCCTTCATCGAACTGATGCGTGACCTCGGCCTGGCCGAAGTTTCCCGCAGTGGTATCGCCGCGCTCGCCCGCGGCACCCGCGTTATCTGAAACGACTGAGACAGAGGAAAAAGAGTCATGCGCGTCTATTACGATCGCGATGCCGACGTGAACCTGATCAAGGGGAAGAACGTCGCCATCATCGGCTATGGCAGCCAGGGCCACGCCCATGCGCTGAACCTGAAAGACAGCGGCGTCAAGCAGCTTGCCATCGGCCTGCGTGCGGGCTCCGCCGGCATCGCCAAGGCGGAAGCGGCCGGCCTGAAGGTCATGGACCCGGCCGAGGCCGCCAGGTGGGCCGATGTGGTCATGGTCCTGACGCCTGACGAAGGCCAGGGTGACCTGTATCGCGAGAAGCTGGGTCCGAACATGAAGCCCGGCGCCGCGCTGGCCTTCGCGCACGGCTTGAACGTGCATTTCAACCTGCTGGACCCGCGTCCCGACATCGACGTGTTCATGATCGCGCCGAAGGGCCCCGGCCATACCGTGCGCAGCGAATACCAGCGCGGCGGCGGCGTCCCCTGCCTCGTCGCGGTCGCGCAGAACCCGTCCGGCAACGCGCAGGAAGTGGCGTTGTCCTATGCCAGTGCGATCGGTGGCGGCCGCGCCGGCGTAATCGAGACGACGTTCAAGGAAGAATGCGAGACCGACCTGTTCGGTGAGCAGGTTGTCCTGTGCGGCGGCTTGGTGGAACTCATCAAGGGCGGCTACGAGACCCTGGTCGAGGCCGGTTACGCGCCGGAAATGGCCTATTTCGAGTGCCTGCACGAAGTGAAGCTGATCGTCGATCTGATCTATGAAGGCGGCATCGCCACCATGAATTACTCGATCAGCAACACCGCCGAATACGGCGAGTATGTCACCGGCCCGCGGATCATCACCGATGAAACCAAGGCCGAGATGAAGCGCGTGCTGGCCGACATCCAGTCCGGCCGCTTCGCTCGCGACTGGATGCTGGAGAACAAGGTCAACCAGACCAGCTTCAAGGCGACCCGTCGCCGCCTGGCCGAACACCCGATCGAGCAGGTCGGCGAGAAGCTGCGCGCGATGATGCCGTGGATCAGCAAGAACGCGCTGGTCGATAAGGCGAAGAACTGATTTTCCGGCTCGCTCCCTCCAGCCCGGCTTTGGGCTGGAGGGCATTTGCCTGGAAACACCACGATACGGTTGCGACATTTTTCTTTGAGCCATTTCAGGCTGACTGTACTGCCCGAAATAATCTGGCTTATTGTTTCATTGTATAATTCACGCGCGCCCGAGGTTCCGGCCGGCGCGCTCATGTTCGATAGTTCGGGAACCCCCGCCGGCCGGCGCTGCCCCCGGATCACCTGTTATGAAGAGGGTTCGCGATGATCAATGCTTTCGCCTGCGATAACGGGCAACCGCACCCCTTGACGGAGACGGCGGCCCCTGACGCGCTGCGACACGCGGTCTGGATCGACTTGCAGGCGGCCGATCCAACCGAAGTCGAGAGGGTGGAACGGGAAACGGGTCTGAAGCTCCCGACCGAGGCCGATGTCAGCGAAATCGAAAGCTCCAGCCGCCTCGCCAGCCGCGGCGACGTACTCTATCTCAGCATGCCGTTGCTCCGGCAGGCGGATGATGGCCCTCGCAGCGTATCGGCCGGATTCGTGCTCTCGCAGGATCGACTGATCACCGTTCGCTTCGCGCGAAGCCGAACCTTCGATTCCTATGCGGTCCAGCTGCCGACGCTCTCCTTTCCACATGACGCCAGCGCGCACATTTTTGTCGGCTTGTTGGAAGCGATCGTAGATCGCCAGGCCGACGCCCTTGAGCAGGTACGCGCCGACCTCGACACGATCTCGCACACCATCTTTGCAATGGGCGCCGGCCTGGAAGGCGGCCAAAAGCAGGAAGACGCCACGCTGCGCCGGACCCTCGGCCAACTCGGCCACCTCGGCGACCTGATTTCCCATGTTAGGGACACCCAGGTCGCCGCGGCACGGATCGTACCCTTTGTCGAGGCCAGGGCAGCCCAGTGGCTGCCGAAGGAATTGGCACCCCGTCTGGCAACGTTGCGGCAGGATATCGCCTCGGTCAGCGACTTCGACACGCACCTGAACGACAAGCTGCAATTCCTTCTGGACGCGACCTTGGGCTTCATCAACATCGCCCAAAACAACGTAATGAAGGTGATGGCCATCGCCTCTGTCGTTGGGATTCCGCCAGTGCTGATCGCCGGCATTTACGGGATGAACTTCAAGGTCCCGGAGTATAACTGGGCCTGGGGCTACGCATGGGGTTGGGGCCTGATCATCCTGACCACGCTCATCCCGCTCGGGGCGTTCCGCTGGCGCAAGTGGATCTGATCACAGCCGGTGGCGTGAGTAACGACTCATACCAACCGCCCTTGATGTTGACCCATGAAAATGGGTCAACGGCGATCGGCATGAATCTTGGTTAGGCGCGCGGCCGCCCCGCCAACCCCGCACGCGATACCAAGCCGCAGAAAGATTAACCCACGGGCAGTTCCACCCTCCGTCATAGCCCGGCGACAGCCCGGGCCAGCTGATCCAGCACCGTGCTGTGGCAGATGGCCCGGGCTGTCGCCGGGCCATGACGAGGATTGAGAGGCGGCGCCGACGCGGGCTGGTATCATCACCTGTTTCAGTGCCGCGATGGCATTGTCCTGGTTGATATGCCTGTCCGCGTGCCACGCACATTGACCCGCCAGCCTGCCGGGTCGGCGATTTGATCAGGATGCCCTCATACCGGCGCAACAACGATACTTGACGCTGCCGCATCAAATCACCCCATCTCGCCGCCACGCCTCCCGATCCGGCGCAGCGTAGCCGAGCTCCGCAAGAATCTCATCGGAGTGTTCGCCCAGGCCGGGCGCGAAACGCCGCATACGGCATGGCGTTTCCGATAGTTTGATGGGAAAGCCAAGCAATCGAACAACACCATGGGCGGGATGATCGACATCCATCACCATGTCCTGGGCCAGGATCTGCGGATCCTCGAACACCTCCGCCACACTGTTCACCGGGCCGCTTGGAACACCAGCCTCGTTCAGCACCTCGACCCAATATGCCGTTGTATGGCCCGCCAGCTTCCCGCCGACGATGGCATTGATCCGCGCCCGGTTCGCCACCCGCGCGGACTGAGTCGCGTACAGCGGGTCGGTTTTCAGTCCCGGCTCCCCCAGCGCGTCCGCCAGCCGGCGGAAGAATGCGTCATCCGCCGGGGCCAGGGCGATCTGCCCGTCCCGCGTTGGGAACAGTCCGTACGGTGCAGCGATCGGATGGTCATTGCCGCTACGCGCCGGCGCCGCCCCGGTGGCGAAGTAGTTCGTCGCGATATAGGCCAGCAGGCTGACCAGGCCGTTTGTCAGACTGATCTCCGCCCGCTGCCCCTGCCCCGTCGCCCGTGCGTGCGGCACCGCGGCGGCGATGCTCAACGCCGCATACAAACCCGCCACCAGATCGCTGATCGGCAGCCCCGAGCGCAACGGCGGATCATCCGGTCCGCCATTGACGCTCATGAACCCACTCATGGCCTGAGCGATGAAGTCAAACGCCGGCCGGTCCTTATACGGCCCGGTGCTGCCGAACCCGTTGATCGAACATGTCACCAGGCTCGGCCGCAATGCCTTCAGGCGCTCATCGTCGAACCCCATTCGCGCAAGCACGCCGGGCCGGAAATTCTCCACCAGAACGTCCGACCGCTCGATCAGGCGCGCCAGGATCGCCTTCGCCTCCGGCTTGCGCAGGTCCAGCCGGATGGAGCGCTTGTTGCGGTTGAAC
>JARLIN010000097.1 GCA_031291715.1 Rhodopila sp.
GGTGCCGGCAATCGACGGCAAGGTCGCCATCACCGGGAAAGTAAGCTGGGGCGTCTCGATCGACCAGGCGAAGGAGGCGGCGCGCCTCTGTTTCATCAACGTCCTGGTCCACCTGAAGGCGGCCTGCGGCGGTGACCTCGACCGGGTGAAGCGGGTTGTCCGCCTCGGCGGCTTCATCTCCTCGCCATCCGAGTTCACCCAACAGGCCTTGGTGATGAACGGTGCCTCCGATCTGGCCGTTGCGGTGTTCGGAGAGGCCGGCCGGCATGCCCGCACAACCGTCGGCGTTCCATCTCTGCCGGCCGATGCCGCCGTCGAGGTGGAGGGGATGTTCGAAATCGAGTAGGCTTTCCGCATGCCCGACGGTTCGGCCACGCTGACCCTGACGCTCCATGCCCGAATCGCGGAGATCGACGCCGCCGATTGGGATGCCTGCGCCGGCGCTGGAAACCCCTTCGTCAGCCATGCCTTCCTGAGCGCGATGGAAGACAGCGGTTCGGCCAGCTCCCGCACCGGCTGGCTGCCGCAGCACGCGGTCTTGCGGGCCGAGGACGGCCGTGTCGTCGCCATCGCGCCAATGTACGCGAAATCCCACAGCTACGGCGAATACGTGTTCGATCACGGCTGGGCCAACGCGCTGGAGCGGATCGGCGAGGACTACTATCCGAAGCTTCAGGTCGCCGTGCCGTTCAGCCCCGTGCCAGGGCCTCGGTTGCTGCGCCGTCCCGGGTGCGGCGTGCCGATCGCCGCCATGGCGAACGCACTGGAACAGGCGTGCCGCTCGCATGGCCTGACATCGGTCCACGTCACCTTCTGCACCGAGGAGGAATGGAACGGCCTTGGCGACGCCGGCTGGCTGCGGCGCGTCGGCATGCAGTTTCATTGGGAAAACGAAGGCTACACCAGCTTCGAGGAGTTTCTTGGCGCCTTGTCCTCGCGCAAACGCAAGGTGCTGCGCCGCGAACGCCGCGACGCCAACGCCGCCGGTTTGACGTTCCATGCGCTGTCCGGCGCCGAAATCACCGAGGCGCATTGGGATTCGTTCTACCGCTTCTACCAGTCCACGGTGGATCGCAAATGGGGATCGGCCTACCTCACCCGCTCGTTCTTCTCCCTGCTGGGTGAGCGGTTGGGGAACAGGGTCGTGCTGATGTACGCCGAAAACGCCGGCAAGCCGGTGGCCGGCGCGCTGAACCTGGCGGGGGACGAGGCGCTTTATGGCCGCAACTGGGGCTGCCGCGGCGACTGGCCGTTCCTGCATTTCGAGCTGTGCTACTACCGCGCCATCGACTGGGCGATCGAGCACGGCCTGAAGCGCGTCGAGGCCGGCGCCCAGGGCCGGCACAAGATCCAGCGCGGCTATATGCCGAAGCCCACCTACTCCGCCCATTGGATCACACACACCGGCCTGCGCCGGGCGGTGGCGAATTTCCTGGTGGAGGAACGCGCCGGGATCGAGGCCGAGTTGGCGGCGCTGGCGGAAGAGTCGCCATTTCGCAAGGGCGAGGACTGAAACCTCGCCGATCCTCCTGCCCGGTCAACCACGCGATCGTAAACCAAACGCTAACTATTTGCTGAGACCATCCAACTCGATGCGGCATGCGCTGCAATCGGGCTTGCAAATCTATAGGTCAATGGCATATAAGAATGGCACGGTGGCGACGGGACCAGCTTTGGTTCGAACTAACAAACGACATCACCGAACATCCGGTGGTGACAGTGACCATTGATACGCCTGCCGGGCAGCTCTTGGCGATGGCGGAGGCTGTAAGGCATGAACGTTCGCTCGTGCTCCGCGGGCTTCACATCCAAAGCCAGGATGTCAGACGTAATGCGATCGGAGCCGCGAACCTGACCTTCATGGTTCGCGCATTCATGGAGGTAATGGACCTTGACGAACTCGTGGTTACCGGAGGGCTTCGAACGACTGGCGCGAACCCCGGGCGAGCCCCGCGTCAGCGACGGTTCACCCGCTGCCCTGCTGATCGAATGGGCTGGTGATATCAGAGAAATCAAGACGATCTCGGCCATCCGAGCACTGGCGAGACGCTGGACACCGTTGCTGCGCGCCAAGCGGACGGTCGAAGCCATGCTCGAACACAAGCGTGCCTTCATCCTGGTCCCGAAGCTTGAATCGTTCGACGCACTGGCCGCCGAACTGGCGGAGGCCGGCGTCAAGGCGATCACCATCGCCAACGACGACGTCGATGTAAAAGCCATCCGCGAACGCCTGGGCCTGACGCAGGAACAGTTCGCCCTCCACTATGGGCTTGAGCTCGACGCCGTCCGGAACTGGGAACACGGCCGCCGCAAGCCGGATACCGCGGCGCAGAGCTACCTGCGGGCCATCCGCAACGATCCGGAGGCGGTGGAAGCGGCACTCTGGGGCACCTGACGCATTATGTCATGGATGCGCGTGTGAACCGCTTACTCGGCTCTTGACCCCCGGGGCCGAGCCGAACCATATACGCCTCCTGCACCCCGGGGGTCCGGTGGCAGAGTGGTGATGCATCGGACTGCAAATCCGCGGATGCCGGTTCGATTCCGGCCCGGACCTCCAATCCCCCCCGCGTCAGCCTGAACGGCCGCGCATTTCATGGCGCACCGCGCCGCGTGGTCCCACACGTGTATCCGTGAACCACGGGGCAGCGCCGGAGTCCCAGGTTGTCCACAGGATTCTTGATCCTGACCCGATTCAATCGTTGCCAGCCATTCGGCGGCACCGTACTGTATTTAGTAGCCAGCGTCTTTCAAGGAACCAGGATATGGTGTGGGACGAGCAGACGATCCATCAATTGAGGGACCTTTGGGCTCAGGGACTTTCGACGGCCGAGATCGGTCGCCGGCTCGGCGTGTCGAAGAATGCGATCGTCGGAAAAGCCCATCGGCTCGACCTCGATTCTCGGCCGTCCCCCATTCGGCGCGACGCTGCCAAGCCGGCGGCCGAGCGCCCGGCCCCGCACGCCAGGATGGCAGGGCCGACTTTGCCGCCGCTGGCCAGCGCGGGCGTTCCGTCCTTCGTGCCGCCGCCACCCAATGTCCAGCCGCTGCGCACCATCCCGGTCGCCGGCCCTCGCCCGGCTCCCGCGCCGCCGGTGACAGCCCCTGCTCCACGCCCGGTCATGCCATCCGCGCCGATCCAGGCACGCCGCTCCGCCCCGTCCTGCTGCTGGCCGATCGGGGAGCCGGGAACGAAGGCGTTCCGATTCTGTGACGACGCTTCTGTGCCGGGTAAGCCCTACTGCGACGAACACGCCAAGCTCGCCTATGTGAAAATACGCGACCGCAAGGAAGATGCGGCCTGAACCGCTGTCTTGTTGATCACGACGGCTTTGCGGCGTGGCTTGCCCCGTCTATAAGGGTCGCACCATCTAAGCCGAGTCCGATATGGCCACGCAATCCGAACTTTTCGCCGATGCCCGCAACCGGATGGTGGACAGCCAGATCCGTCCCAATCGGGTAACCGATCCGCGCATCCTGTCCGCCATGCGCCGCCTGCCGCGCGAACGCTTTCTGCCTGCGGCCGTGCTTCCGCTCGCCTATGCGGACGAAGATGTGCCGCTGGGCAACGGCCGCTACATGATGGAGCCGATGGTGCTCGCGAAGCTGCTGCAGGCCGCCGATCTGCAAGGGAACGAACGTGTCCTGATCGTCGGTGCCGGCACCGGATATTCTGCCGCCGTACTGGCCGCCTGTGGCTGCCGGGTCACGGCGCTGGAAGAAGATGCGGCACTGTTGGCGATCGCCAACGCCGTTCTGCCGATCGAGGCCCCAGGTGTGACGCTGGTTTCCGGCCCGTTGGGCGCGGGCTGGCCGAGTCAGGCGCCCTATGACGTTATTCTCATCGAGGGCGCGGTGCCGGAGATCCCCCCTGCCCTGGCTGCCCAGCTGCACCAGGAAAGCGGACGGCTTCTCACCGCGATCTGCGGCGAAGACCGCACCACACAGGCCGTCCAGGCCGAGGCGACTGGCAGCGGCCTGAGCATCTGCCCGATCTTCGACTGCGGCACGCCACCGATCCCTTCCCTGCGAAAGGCACCCGCGTTCGCGTTCTGAGAACGGCCGGTTTGCGGACGCGCGATCACAACCAGCAGCCCGAGGCAACGGAAAGCTGGACAGAACGATGCCATTCGGGAGAATCTAGCGCATGGTCGCGAATGCCAGGCGCTAGGCGTTAACCAAATCTTCAGATATCGATCCGATAAGCCGGCCCAAATGGGCGGGCGGTCTTATGAGAAGGGTACCGAATGGCTCTGCGTCACGGTTTGCTCGCCAGCTTCAGCCTGGTTGCCTTCGCGGCTTCCGCCGGAGCGGAGACGCCGCCACAGCCTCCGGTCGCGCCGGCCGCTCGGCCGATGGAGCTTGCCCAGACAATGCGAGTGATGGCGCCCAACGCCAAGCCGACTCCGCCGGCAGCCAAACCGGCAATCGCCGGGCACATTCCTCACACCTTGGCCGAGGCGCTGGCCGCCACTTACTCCAATCAACCTGCCTTGCAGGCTGAACGGGCAAAGCTGCGTGCGACCGATGAAAACGTACCGGCGGCGCTCGCCGGATGGCGGCCGACGGTTGTCCTGGCAGGCAGCGCCGGCTATGGCGATGGCGAGCTACGCACCTATTCGTCGACGCTGCATGGCTATCTCAACACCCAAAACGACCGCATTATAGGCACCGCGCAGGCCACCGTCACCCAGAACATCTACACCGGGGGCAAAGTCGCGGCGAACGTGAACCGCTCCAAGAACCAGGTGATGGCCGAGCGGGCAACCCTGCTCGCGCAGGAGCAGACCAGCTTGAACAACGCTGTCAGCGCCTATGTCGGGGTTATTCAGGCGCAGCAGCTTCTGGCGCTTCAGATCAACAACGAGCAGGTGCTCGCCAAGCAGCTCCAGGCGACGAACGACCGCTTCCGCGTCGGCGAGATCACGCGTACCGACGTCGCGCAGGCGGAAGCCGCCCTGGAAGGCGCGCGCGCGACCCGTGAAACCGCGGAAGGCAGCCTGCAGACGGCTCGCGGGACATTCCAGCAGGTGATTGGCGTCAGGCCGCCAGATGATCTGGTGGAACCACAGCCACTTAACCTGCCGGTCAGGAGCGAGCTGGACGCCTCTAACCTCGCCTCGGCCAACAACCCCAACGTCATCACCGCGCTGTTCAACGACGCCGCGGCGAAGGATGCGGTGGATGTGGCGTTCGCCGCGCTGCTGCCGCAAATCAGCGTGCAGGGCCAGACCTTCCAGCAGACCAACGCGAGTGGCCGCAGCTCGAGTGACAACGGCTATCAGGTCACCGCGCAGCTCTCCGTGCCGCTCTACCAGGGCGGTTCGGAATACGCGGCGGTCCGTCAGGCACGCCAGGCACAGCAGCAGACCAACCGCCTGATCGACGACGCGAAGCGCACCGCGGTGCAGAACGCGGTGCAGGCCTGGGATACGCTGGTCGCCGCCAAGGCCTCCGCCGACAGCACGCGCGCACAGATCCGCGCCAACCAGATCGCCCTCGAAGGGGTGGAGCGCGAGGCCATCGTCGGCAGCCGCACCACGTTGGACGTGTTGAACGCGACCCAGCTTCTGCTGCAGTCACGCACGACGCTGGTGCAGAATCTGGCGCAGGTGATCACCGCATCCTACGCCGTCGCCGTCGCGATCGGACGGTTGACCGCGCGGGACCTGCACCTGCCGGTACCGCTGTACGACGAGACGGCCTATTATCAGGCGGTGAAGGATCGCTGGGCCGGTCTCGGCGATTACGCCACCAACCAGCCCGGCCGCTGACCGTTGCCGCGCCGATGACAAACGCGCCACCCCCTTCCGCGACACCGGATGGCGGTGATCCGTCGATGGAGGAAATCCTCGCCTCCATCCGACGCATCCTGAACGAGGATGACTCTGCCGCCACGCCCGCGGCCGCGGGCGACGTGCCCGCCTCGGACGACGACGTGCTGGTGCTGGACGAGTCCATGATGGTGTCAGCCACCGAACCCGCACCGCCACTGGATTCTGAACCGCCCGAGCCGGAGATGGAGACGACAACGTCCACGCTATCCGCCCTTTCCATGGAACAATCGCCTCCTGCCCCGGATCTGGTGGCGCCGGAAGCCGCCGCCGCCGCCGCGTCCTCGCTTGGCAGCCTGGTCCGCACCCTGGCAGCCGGCCGTTCCACCCAGGTCTATTCCGGCGGCCCGACACTCGAAGACCTGGTTCGCGCCGAACTGCGGCCGCTGTTGAAGGAATGGCTGAACACGAACCTGCCTCCGGTGGTGGAACGTCTGGTCCGCGCCGAGATCGAGAGGGTCGTCGGCCGGGTGGTTCCCTGATAAAGGGAGCGGTCGCTTCGGCGGGCCTAAGCGTTTCTGACAATTCATATCGCTGACAATTCGCATCGCAGACCCGAGCGGCATGTGCGCCGGGCCGCGGGAGACAATGATGACACTGGATAGCAGGTTCGCCCCAGCCGAGATCGAGCCCCGTTTGTACGAGGGCTGGGAAACCGCCGGCAGCTTCGCCTGCGACCCTGACTCGAACGCCCAGCCCTTCACCATCATGATCCCGCCGCCGAACGTCACCGGCAGCCTGCATATGGGCCACGCGCTGACCTTCACCGTGCAGGATACGTTGGTCCGCTGGCGCCGGATGCAGGGACGCGACGTGCTGTGGCAGCCCGGCACCGATCACGCCGGCATCGCCACGCAGATGGTCGTCGAACGCCTGCTGGCGGCCGAGGGCAAGGATCGGCGGGAGATGGGCCGCGAAGCGTTCCTCGATCGCGTCTGGCAGTGGAAAGCCGAGTCCGGCGGCACCATCACGCGCCAGTTGCGCCGCCTGGGCGCGTCCCTGGACTGGCCGCGCGAGCGCTTCACCATGGATGACGGGTTGTCCGCCGCGGTGAAGGAGACCTTCGTCAGCCTCTACAAAGAGGGGCTGATCTATCGCGACCGGCGGCTGGTGAACTGGGACCCGAAGCTGCAGACCGCGATCTCCGACCTCGAGGTCGAGAACCGGGAGATCAAAGGCTCGCTCTGGTACCTGCGCTACCCGATCGAGGGCGAACCCGGCCGGTTCATCATCGTCGCCACCACGCGGCCGGAGACGATGCTCGGCGATACCGCCGTGGCCGTGCATCCGGACCATCCGGTGTACGGGCCGCTGATCGGCAAGCGCGCCATCCTGCCGCTGGTGGGCCGCTCGATCCCGATCATCGGGGATACCTACGCCGATCCTGAAAAGGGCACCGGCGCGGTAAAGATCACCCCGGCGCACGACTTCAACGATTTCGAGGTCGGCCGCCGCCACAACCTGCCGATGCCGTCCGTGCTGGACCGCCAGGCCATGGTTACGCTTGCGGAAATCGAGGACGAACTGACCGCGGTTCCGGGCGTCGCCGATCCGGCGTTCGTGCGGACGCTGGCCGGTCAGGCCCGCTTTGCCGCCCGCGCCGCCATCGTCGCCGAGCTGGAGCGGCTGGAACTGCTCGACAAGATCGAGCCGCACACCAATCAGATCCCGCACGGCGACCGCGGCGGCGTGCCGGTCGAGCCGCTGCTGACGACGCAGTGGTATTGCAACGCCGGCGTCCTGGCGAAGCCCGCGATCGAGGCGGTGGAAACGGGCAGGACCGTGTTCGTGCCGAAACAGTGGGAAAACACCTTCTTCGCCTGGATGCGCGACATCCAGCCCTGGTGCATCTCCCGCCAGCTTTGGTGGGGTCATCGCATCCCCGCCTGGTATGGTCCGGACGGCACCGTGTTCGTTGCCAAGGACGCCGAAGGTGCCGCCGCGCAGGCGCGCGATCATTACGGCCATGACGAGCCTTTGGTGCAGGACGAAGACGTCCTCGACACCTGGTTCAGCTCCGCCCTTTGGCCTTTCTCAACGCTCGGCTGGCCCGAAAAGACCAAAGAAGTCGACCGTTACTACCCCAGCGACGTGCTGGTGACAGGCTTTGACATCATCTTCTTCTGGGTTGCCCGGATGATGATGATGGGACTGCACATGATGGGCGACGTGCCGTTTCGCACTGTCTACATACACGGACTGGTGCGCGACGAGCGCGGGCAGAAGATGTCGAAAAGCCGCGGCAATGTGATCGACCCGCTGGAGCTGATCGACAACTACGGCGCGGATGCGTTGCGCTTCACCATCTGTGCGCTGACCGGCCCCGGCCGCGATGTGAAACTCGGCGCCTCCCGCGTGCAGGACTATCGCGGGTTCATCACCAAGCTGTGGAACGCCGCGCGCTTCTGCGAGATGAACGGCATGCGGCCCGATCCGGCGTTCGATCCCGCACGCGCCACCCTGCCCCTCTCCCGCTGGCTGCTGGATTCGGTGAACACAGCAATCCGCGAAGCCACCGATGCACTGGAAGCCTACCGCTTCGACGAGTACGCCGCCGCCGGCTACCGTTTCGTCTGGAACACGTTCTGCGACTGGTTCCTGGAATTAGCCAAACCACTGCTGGCGGAAGGCGCGGACCCGGCCGACGCAGCGGAAATCCGGGCCGTCGGCGCCCATGTGCTGGGCCTGATCCTGCGCCTGCTGCATCCGGCGATTCCGTTCGTGACTGAAGAACTATGGGACCGTTTCGGCTACGGCGAGCCTTGCAGCCTGATCGGTGCCGCCTGGCCCGAGCCCGCCGTCGTACCTGACGCGGAGCAGGCGCGGGCGGAACTCGACTCGGTGGCGCGGCTCATCACCCTGGTACGCTCGGTGCGATCCGAGATGAACGTGCCGCCGTCCAAGCCGTCGCCGGTGCTGTTGCAGGGGGCGCCGGCCGAGTTGCTGGGCCGGGTGGACCGCTGGATCGACGCGATTCGCCGACTGGCCCGTGCCTCCGACGTTCGGCCCCTGGCCGGGGAGGTGCCAAAGGGTTCCGCACAGGCGGTCCTGGATGAGACCACTGTCGTGCTGCCGCTGGAAGGCCTGATCGATATCGCCGCGGAACGGGCGCGGCTGTCCAAGGAACGCGATAAGCTGGCCGCCGACGCGAAGAAGGTTAGCCAAAAACTCGGCAATGCCGACTTTGTCAGCCGCGCGCCAGAAGAAGTGGTGGCGGAAAACCGTGACCGCCTGGAAGCCGCCCAGTCGGAGATCGCCCGTCTGCAAGCCGCCCTGGATCGGCTGGGGTAACAAAGGACTCTTGGGACACCAGCTGGCGCCCGGGGCCGATACTGCCTCCCTGATCATGGCCCAGCGGCTATTCGGGTCATGATCATAGTGCCCATTGACGCCGGGCCAGCGCGTTCCTATTATGAAGGCCCTTCCCGAATATCGGGCGACCGTGCATATGCACCCTACGCCCTGAGCCAACCTTCCGACTGGTCGCGAATTTCTGGGCGCTTACGCCCGTAATGCGTTCAGCTCCACCTTCTCCCCGTTTCGCCCCTCCTCTCGTCCAGGCATCCCTCATGCACCTTGCTGAACTGAAGCAGAAAACGCCAGCCGAACTGGTGAATTTCGCGGAATCCCTTCAGATCGAGAACGCATCGTCGCTGCGAAAGCAGGACATCATGTTTGCGATCCTGAAGAACCTTGCCGACAACGATCAGGCAATCCAGGGCGACGGCACGCTGGAAATCCTGTCGGACGGATTCGGCTTCCTTCGCAGCCCGGAAGCCAACTACCTGCCCGGCCCCGACGACATCTATGTCAGTCCCAGCCAGGTCCGCCGATTCGGCCTGCGCACCGGCGATACGGTGGACGGCCAGATCCGCGCGCCGCGCGACGGTGAGCGTTACTTCGCACTGCTCAAGGTCGATACAGTCAATTTCGAACCGCCGGAATCCGTGCGGCACCGCGTCAACTTCGACAACCTGACGCCGCTGTATCCTGAAGAACGCCTGAACATGGAAATGGAGAACTTCCAGTCCGTCGCCAAAGGCCCGGTCAAGGATTTCACGCCGCGGGTGATCGACCTGATCTCTCCTGTCGGCAAAGGCCAGCGCGCGCTGATCGTTGCTCCGCCGCGCACCGGCAAGACTGTGATGCTGCAGAATATCGCCAGCGCCATCGCCGCCAATCATCCGGAAGTCTTCCTGATCGTGCTGCTGATCGATGAGCGGCCGGAAGAAGTCACCGACATGGCGCGCAGCGTGAAGGGCGAGGTCATCAGCTCCACCTTCGACGAACCGGCGACCCGCCACGTCCAGGTGACCGAGATGGTGCTGGAAAAGGCCAAGCGCCTGGTGGAACACAAGCGCGACGTGGTGATCCTGTTGGACAGCATCACCCGCCTCGCCCGCGCCTACAACACCATCGTCCCGCCCTCCGGTAAAGTCCTCTCCGGCGGCGTCGATTCGAACGCGCTGCAACGCCCCAAGCGCTTCTTCGGAGCCGCCCGCAACATCGAGGA
>JARLIN010000098.1 GCA_031291715.1 Rhodopila sp.
GCTGGACATCGCCCGGGTCGCCCGCGACATGCACGGCGGCAATGGGATCGTCGACGAATATCACGTGATCCGTCACGTGATGAACCTGGAGACGGTGAACACCTACGAAGGCACGCATGATGTGCATGCGCTGATCCTCGGTCGTGCGCAGACCGGGATTTCCGCCTTCGGGGGTTAGAAGAGGTCCGGGCAGAGTGGAAACGCCGAATTTTGCCGGCGTTTTCCGTCGTGCGCCGACCCTGTGGTTCAGATTGGACGCCTCCGTGACGGGTGTTCGGACACCTTCCTGACGCTTCTGGGCTTACCAAGCACCAAGCGGCGGGAAGATTAACCCACGGGCAGTCCCCCTCCGTCATGGGCCGGCGACAGTCCGGGCCATGACCAGGATAGCCGGGCCATGACGAGGATAGCCGGGCCATACCAGGGTAGAGGGTCAGCGCCAACGCAGACCGGTGCTAGATCATCCCAGGCGACGAGGCATTCCGTATTAGCCTAGCAGCACCCGCAGCGCTTCAAGTTCCCGCAGAGCCTCTAACAACAGGCCGCGCAGTCGCTCATTCTCCGCCTCCAGTTTCGGCTTTGGCACCGAGCGGGCCAGTTGCGACTGTGCTGGCGGAGGCGGGGGCGACACGAGTTCCAGGTCCGGGATCAGCAGTGGCTCTTCCTTCGATAAGCCGGCCTTTTCGGCCTCTGCCGCGGCGCGTTCGTCCGCGGTTGGCGGCGGAATATCGTCCGAAAGCTGGCCGCCACCTTCGCGCAGCAGCCGCTGCACGCCTTTGATCGTATAGCCTTGTGTGTAAAGCAGATCTGCGACCCGCCGCAGTAGGATGATATCGTCCGGGCGATAATAACGCCGGCCGCCGCCACGCTTAAGCGGCTTTACCTGCGGAAATTTTGTCTCCCAAAACCGCAGAACATGCTGCGGTATATGAAGATCGTCCGCCACCTCACTGATCGTTCGAAAGGCGTTCGGGGCCTTCTTGGGACGTAACCTGGCCCCGTGGTCAATGCCAATGTCTCTCAGGTGATCGCTCACGTGGGTTTCCACGGGACGCGATCCCGATCAGTCGCTATGCAGGTCGCATCATTCATCATCATCCGTACCAGGCGTCGTGCCATTGACGTGCGCCTTCAACACATGACTTGGCCTGAAGACGAGAACCCGGCGCGGCAAGATCGGCACTTCCTCGCCCGTCTTCGGGTTACGGCCGATTCGGCGCCCCTTTTGCCTGACAGAAAAGGTTCCGAACCCACTGATTTTAACAGATTCGCCTTTTTCCAAATGGGCCGCGATACGGTCCAGGACATCTTCCAGCAGATCGGCGGACTCGTTTCTGGAGAGTCCGACCTGCGTGTAGATCATTTCTGCTATGTGGGCACGGGTGATCGTCAGCATGGCCGGACGCTAGGCAGATCATGCCGGCGCGTCAAGGTTTCGTCTGAAAAAATCTCTCACGATCAGAGGTTTGCGGTCGATCCTGTCGCCAGGGTTATAGCCGGACGAGTGCCGATCCCCAGGTCAGGCCACCGCCCAACGCCTCCAGCAGCACCAGGTCGCCGGCGCCGATGCGGCCGTCGGCGCGCGCCTCGGCTAAGGCCAGCGGAACAGAGGCCGCCGAAGTATTGGCATGCCGGTCCACCGTCACCACGACGCGTTCCGGCGGCAACCCCAGCTTGCGTCCCATCGCATTGATAATGCGGCTGTTTGCCTGGTGCGGCACGAGCCAGTCAACGTCGGCATGGGTCATGCCATTGGCCGCCAGCGCTTCCTCCACCGCCTCGGCCAGACGGGTAACGGCGTGGCGGAACACTTCCCGGCCGTTCATGACCAGGTGACCCGGCTTGTCCGGCTGGCCGACCGCGCCGTCGACATACAGGATGTCGCCGAGGGTGCCTTGCGCATGGATGTGGGTGGACAGGACACCG
Organism: Rhodopila sp.; assembly: GCA_031291715.1. GTDB lineage: Bacteria > Pseudomonadota > Alphaproteobacteria > Acetobacterales > Acetobacteraceae > Rhodopila. Next base: position 1,927 of record JARLIN010000098.1, read on the forward strand.
CGCCGGTCATCATCCCGGCAATCGCTTGCGCGCAGGAAAACCGCGCCGGCCCCGTCGCCGAACAGGACGCAGGTGCCCCGATCCTGCCAGTTGAGGATGCGGGAATAGACCTCACTGCCAATCACCAGGGCCCCGCGCACCTGGCCGGCGCGGATCATGCCGTCGGCGACGGACAAAGCGTAGATGAAGCCGGCACAGGCAGCGGACAGGTCAAAGCCAAAGCCGCGTGTCACGCCCAATTCCGCCTGGACCCGCAGCGCGGTGGCTGGAAAAGCCTGGTCCGGCGTGCTGGTTGCCAGGATGATCGCATCCACATCCGCCGCCGTGGCACCGGCATCGGCGAGTGCCGCCCGCGCCGCCGCGGTGCCCATGAAAGCCGCCGTTTCGTGCTTGCCGGCGAAATGCCGTTGGCGAATGCCCGTCCGCTCCCGGATCCACTCGTCGGATGTGTCGATGGTCTTGGACAGTTCGTCGTTGGTGACGACCCGCTCGGGCAGGTAGCCGCCACAGCCGGCAAGGATTGAGCGAAGCGACATAACGTGTCCTTGTCAGGCGGTGGCGAGATGGGGGTCGTCGGGCGAACCCGACTGCGACCCGCCGCTGGAGGCTGAAGGGGAAGCAGGATCGCCGGCGGCGCCGCCGGTCTTGCGATCCGGCCCGTTCTTCTCCGCGACGCCGTTCTTGTCCAGCGCGATCCGGGCCAGATCCTCGCGGATACGGTCATTGAACCGATGCACGACCATGTCCATCGCGACATCGACCGCATGGGCAAAGCCCTGGGCGTCGGTTCCGCCATGGGATTTCACCACCACACCGTTCAGCCCGACCATCACCGCGCCGTTGTAGCGCCGCGGATCGAGCCATTCGCGCAGCCGGTCCAGGCCCGGGCGCACCAGCAGATAGGCGATCTTGGCGGTGATGCTGCTGGTAAAGACCTGCTTGAGGAACTCGCCGATCAACTTCAGCGCCCCTTCTCCGGTCTTCAGCGCGACATTGCCGGTGAACCCGTCGGTGACGATCACATCAGTCGTGCCGGCCGCGATGTCATGGCCTTCGACGAACCCATGGAATTGCGGACCGATGTGGCTGGCACGAAGGATTTCCGCCGCCTCACGGACGGTGTCGTCGCCCTTCAGCTCCTCCGACCCGACATTGAGCAAGCCAATGGTCGGCGCCGTCAGGCCCAGCACGGTCCGTGCGAATACGTCGCCCATCACCGCGAATTCCACCAGGTTGCGGACATCGCACTGCACGTTGGCGCCCAGGTCGAGCATCACGACGTCGCCGCGGGCCGAAGGACCGATGGCCGCCATAGCGGGACGATCGATGCCCGGCAGCGCCTTGATGACGATTTTCGACAGCGCCAGCAGCGCGCCGGTGTTGCCAGCGGAAACCAGCCCGGCGGCTTCCCCGCTCGCGACCGCATCGACCGCCATCCGCATGGACGACTGACGGAGACGCAACGCCGCGGTCGGCTTAATGTCGCTGCTGATGACATCTGGTGCATGCCGCACGGTGCACGCAGCTCGTGCCCGCTTGTAGCGGCTCAACAGAGAGGTCAGGACCGGCTCGTTGCCGATCAGCAGAAAACGCGCCGACGGATGGCGTTCCGCCGCGAATTCCAGGCCGTGTACAACCATGTCGGGGGCGTTGTCGCCCCCCATGGCGTCTACCGCCAGCGTGAATGGGCCGGTCACGGGCGAACCAGAAGCACGCCGCGACCGGGCCTCAGACCCGGACAGCGCCCCGCAGCGGCTTCCCGGCTGCCACAACTTCGCGCCCGTCGTAATGGCCGCAATGGCTGCACACGTGATGGGGCCGCTTCAGCTCCCCACAGTTGGCGCATTCGGCATGCGCCTCGGTCGGCAGCGCCTGATGGCTGCGGCGCATACCTGCGCGGGAGGGGGAAGTCTTTCTCTTCGGTACAGCCATGGGACAGCGCCCCTTCTCTAACGACGTGTGCCCCGCAACTTGGGCGAGGCATGCCAGATATCCACGATTGGACAAAAACGCGAGGGGCGCCGTCTAGCAGAGCGACCGCACCATCGCAATGGCTTATGAATCCAAGCGCCTTCATTCTCAATGCAGCCGTGCAAGGATGTGCGCGTTGGCGCGCATAACCAGGACGCGCCGTATCTTCTGCGAGGGCGTCAGCAGGCCGTTCTCGATGGTGAACGGCGCCACCAGCGCATGCTTGCGGATGCGTTCGGTGATCGACAGGCGCAGGTTGGTCCGATTGACGGCCAGAGCGACCGCCACATCGTCATACCCTTCCGCCGGAACCACCAGAGCGCTCAAACCGCTGCGTCCCTCGCCGGTGACCACAGCCTGGGCGATCTCGGTTTCCGCCATCAGCATACCCTCGATCTTGGCTGGCGAGACGTTTTCGCCGCCGGACAGGACGATCATATCCTTCTTTCGGTCGGTGATGCGCAGATAGCCGTCATCAAGTTCACCGATGTCGCCCGTGTGCAGCCAGCCATCCTGTATCGCCGCGGCTGTATCCTCGGGCCGGTTCCAGTAGCCATCCATCACGAGGCCGCCGCGCACCAGGATTTCGCCATCCTCGGCGATTCGCACATCGACGCCCTCAAGCGGCGTGCCGACGGTGTCGATTCGGATGGCGTCGGGCGGATTGGCGCTGATGACAGGACCGGCCTCGGTCTGGCCGTAGCCCTGCATGATCCTCAGGCCCAGTGCGAGGAAGAATCGGCCAACCTCGGGCTCCAGCCGCGCGCCGCCCGACATCGCGGCGACCAGGCGGCCGCCGAACCGGGCGCGGACCTTGGCCCGCACCAGACGGTCCAGGATCGGATCCAGCAGGTGTTCAGCCAGCGTCAAAGGCACACGGTCCACCCGCTTCAATCCGATCGTCACGGCCATCTGGAACAGGCGCTGGCGGAAGGGCTTCTCCCGCGCCACCTGCGTAAGGACCCGCATCCGGATGACCTCCAGCACGCGCGGCACGGCCGTCAGGATCGTCGGGCGGACAGTCAGCATGTCGGCTGCCAGATACTCGACGCCCCGGGCGTAGATGACCTCCGTTCCCAGGCTGAGCAGGAAGAACTGCCCGACAGTGTGCTCATAGGCGTGCGACAGCGGCAGGTAGGACAGATAGGTTTCGTCCTTCAGGCCAAGAGGCCGAACCAGTTCAAACGCGCCGGCGCAGTTGGAGAGGATGCAGCGGTGCGGCAGCATCACGCCCCTTGGCGATCCGCCGGTGCCCGAGGTGTAGATCAGGCAAGCCAGGGCGGTCGCCGGAATGCCCGCGGCCTCCGACGCGATATCGTCCGCGGATCGCTGGTCCTGCACCAGCGCGGACCAGGACATCACCCGCGCCGCGCCGGCGCCTCGGCTCGGCTCACCATCGATCGTCACCAGCAGATCAAGCCCGTTGACCTTCTGCGCCGCCTCCAGCATCCGGTCCGCCAGGGCGGGCGACGAGACGATCGCCGCGCAGGCCCCCGAGTCGCGCAGCAAATGGGCTTGGTCATCGACCGTATTCGTCGTGTAGGCCGGTACCGGGACCGCCCGGATCGCCATCAGCGCGATCTCGGCCACCGGGAACTCCGGACGGTTCTCCATGCAGATCAGCACCCGATCCCCGGCCGAAATCCCGGCCGCGCGCAGATGCCGGGCGCATGAAGCCGCCATGCGGCCAAACTCGCCCCAGGTCGTGGAATGCCAGCCGCCATCCCGCCACGCCCGCAACATCGGTTTGCTCGGCCACCCACGGGCCAGGGCGAACATCATCGAGGCCAGGTTCGGCCATGTCGGGTAGCTCTGCACGCATCCTCCGGTGACGGGGCGGGTCGGGCGGCCTGCCCTTTGATGTCCGCCTCTCCTAGCTTACATGACGATATCATGCAGCAGGCCAAGGACAGGAAATCCGCGATGAATGACGCAAGCGCAGCCCAAACGGGTTCGTTACCGGCCTGGGACCTGTCCGATCTCTACCCTTCCCCTGACAGCCCGCTGGTGATGGCGGACCTCGACCGGGCGGAGCAGACGGCGAAGGCGTTCGCGCGATCGCATGCCGGGACGCTCGCGAGCCTGTCGGGGGCCGCGCTCGCAGCGGTGATCGCGGAGTACGAACACCTCCAGGAGAGCCTGGGCCGCGTTGCGTCCTACGCCCAGCTTCTGTTTGCCGGCAATTCCAGCGATCCGGCGATCGGCCGTTTCTACCAGACGGTGAACGAACGGGTGACCGCGATCAGCAGCGACCTGATCTTCTTCTCGCTGGAGCTGAACCGGCTGGACGACTCGGCGCTGGAAACGAAGCTCGCCGATCCGGCTTTGGCGCGCTACCGGCCGTGGCTGCGCGATCTGCGGGTGTTCCGCCCCCACCAGCTCAGTGACGACCTGGAAAAACTGTCGCACGAGCGCGACCTGACCGCGAGCGCGGCCTGGGTGCGGCTGTTCGACGAAACCGTCGCGGCGATGCGCATCAAGCTGGATGGGCAGGAACTGACCGTCAGCGACACGCTGAACAAGCTGTCGGATCGCGACCGGTCGGTCCGGGAAGCGGCAGGCAAGGCTGTCGGTGCGGCGTTCGGCGACAATATCCGGCTGTTCTCCCTGATCACCAACACCTTGGCCAAGGATAAGGAGATCGAGGACACCTGGCGCCACTACCCACGGCCCGGCAGCTATCGCAATCGCGCCAATATGGTCGAGGACGAGGTCGTCGATGCACTGGTGACGGCGGTTCAAGCCTCCTACCCGCGTCTTTCGCATCGCTATTACCAGATGAAGGCGAAGTGGCTCGGACTACCCAAGCTGCAGCATTGGGACCGCAACGCGCCGTTGCCGAATGACGACGACCGGCTGATCGCGTGGCCCGATGCGCAAAAGCAGGTGCTAGATGCCTATGGCGCATTCAGCCCGGAACTGGCCTCGGTCGGCAGGCAGTTTTTCGACAAGCCCTGGATCGACGCACGGTTGCAGCCAGGCAAGTCGGGTGGTGCCTTCGCGCATCCGACGGTGCCAAGCGTGCATCCGTACCTGCTGCTGAATTATCACGGCAAGACTCGGGACGTGATGACGCTGGCGCATGAACTGGGGCACGGCGTGCATCAGGTGCTCGCCGGACCTCAGGGTGCGTTGATGTCCAACACACCGCTGACCCTGGCGGAAACCGCCAGCGTCTTCGGCGAGATGCTAACCTTCCGTTCACTGCTCGATTCCGCCAGCCCGGCGCAGCGCCGCATCATGCTGGCGGCGAAGACCGAGGACATGCTGAACACCGTCGTCCGTCAGATCGCGTTCTACCAGTTCGAGACGCTGCTGCACGACGAACGCCGCTCGGGCGAATTGCTGCCGGAGCGTATCGGCGAACTATGGATGAAGGTGCAGACCGAGAGCCTGGGTCCGGCGTTCGAATTCACGCCGGAATACAGCGTGTTCTGGTCTTACGTGCCGCATTTCATCCACTCGCCGTTCTATGTGTACGCGTATGCGTTTGGGGATTGCCTGGTGAACGCGCTGTATTCCGTGTTCCAGTCAGGACACCCTGGATTCCAGGCCAAGTATCTGGAGATGCTGCGGGCGGGCGGGACCAAGCGGCACAAGGAACTGCTGGCGCCGTTCGGCCTGGATGCCTCCGATCCGGCGTTCTGGAACAAGGGGCTGGACGTGATCTCGGGGTTCATCGACGAGCTTGAAGCGGGCGGCTGAGGGCCGCCCCTCCGTCATCGCGCGCGCAGTCCGGCTATCTGACCAGCACCCTGGGCCACGTCGGATGGGCCGGACTGCGCCAAGCCACGACTCAGACGGGCCACGACGTCAGACGGGCTGCGCCGCGATAGAACCCGCCGCCATCGCGTAACCGCGCCGCCGCGCCGGTGGGACTGGATGCCGCCCGGCCACATGCTCCAGTATCATCTGTGTATCGCCGTCCATCCCCGCTTTCAGCGCGGAATCCAGGAAAACCTGCTCCAGCACGTCCTGCTGCGCGTGGCTGCCGCCCATGCGGTACATGTCTCCCAGGACCGGCCGCATCAGCGCGACCGCGCGCGCGTGCCTGCCCTGCCCGTTCGCCAGAACCGCCTCGGTTACCGGCAAAGCGAGATCGCGCACCAGACGCGCGATCGGCTGCTCCCCCGCGGCAAAGTCGCGCATACCGGCCAGCATCGCCTCGGCCGCCGCATCGCGTCCGGTCGCGGCCAGGGCCATCATCCAGTGCGGCAGGGTGAATGCCGACTGGCAATCGCCAATCCGTGCCTCCGCCTTGTCCGCCAGTTCGATCCATCGTTCGCCGACATCGACGCCGTGCCGGCCCAGGCGGAACAACATGGAAGCGGCATTCTGCACGTCGATATAAAGGTCCGGCGCCATACCGGTCAGCGGCGACGAAAGGTCACGGAAACCGGCGTCATAAAGCGCCAGCACCTTGGCGAAATCGCCCAGTTCCAGGTGATACATCGCCTGATGCCACCACAAATGGTGCTTCAGGTTGTTGCTCCCGTCCCACCGCGACTGAAGCCCCTCGACCCAGGCAATTCCTTCCAGACGACGTCCGGTCATCTCCAGCACATGAGCCACGCCGTGCGCAGCCCACAGGTCGGTCGGGTCACGGCGAATCGCCTCGCGGCCCGCATGTTCGGCTTCGAGGTAATATCCCGCCTCCTCATGCGCGAAGCAGCGGCAGGCGAGCACCGATCCAAAACCGGGCAGCGCGTCGCTCCAGTGCCGTTCCACCGACAGGACCGAGGCCAGCATCGCCTCCGGCCGGCCGGCCCAAAAGTTCAGGAAATGCGCGAGACGGAACGCCAGGACGTCATGCGGATGGTCGCGCAGGATGTGGTCCCACACCGCCGCCGCACGCTCCGGATCGCCGTCAGCCCAGTGCGCCAGCGCCTCGGCATGCGCCTTCTCCCGCGCAGTACGGGCGCATCGCCGCGCATCGGCCAGGGCGGCGCGAGCGGCACCCAGGCTGTCCGCCCGGAAGGACATCATGAACAGGTAGCCCTTCAGGCAGTGCGCCAGGCCGAAATCCGGATCGGCTGCCAGCAGCACCTCCATCCGGGCGGCCATGTCGACGCGATAGCCCAGATACCCGTCGACCGCGTGGTCGAAGGCGGCGGCCGCCTGCTCCGATACCGTGGTCAGCGTGAGTCCGCGACAATCCTTGAACATCGTTCCCCCTCCCCGTCCCGCCGTCCCTCCACCGTCATGGCCCGGCTTCAGTCGGGCCATCTGAGCCAGCACCGTGCCGCGGCAGATGACCCGGACTGTCGCCGCACCATGACGAGGGGCGGCGCATCACTTTTTTTGCCGGTCGGTATTAGAGCGCGATTCGTCTCACGTTGCATCAACCTGAGACGTGAATCGCGGGGAAAGCGTCAGGCCGGGGCGAGCGTGACCTCGGCGATACCGCTATTGATCATGCCAAGCTGTCGAGCCGCGGCAACCGACAGGTCGACGACGCGGCGGTTGGAATAAAGCCGGTCGGTCACGGTGACGATCACCGAACGCCTGGTGCCAGCCAGTGTGACCTTCACCTTGGTTCCGAACGGGAGCCACGGATGGGCGGCGGTCAGCAGCTTCTGGTCGAAGCGAAGGCCACTGGCCGATCGGCGGCCTTGATGGGCCGGGCCGTAATAGGAGGCTGTCCCGGACTCGCCCAACCAACCGGACGTGTCGCCTGGCAGTGGCGGCTCAAAATTCCTGGATGTGCCCCGTGCGAAGGCGCTGTGAGACGCCGCGTTCAGCAGTGTGGAAGTGGCAACAAGTGCCACTGCGAAATGTTTTCTCATCATGCCTCACTAAATTAAGCGCGGATGGCCAACAAAATCGGAATAACCGTTGCGATCACGGTTCGGGGCGCAATAATGCCCCACCAATGCGATCGAAATGATCTGCATTGTCTGAACGGAATTCACCAGAAAGGTGAATTTGCGGCATTTTTTCGTGCCGCGAGAGGATATCCCTCGCACCATGGCACGTAAGATGCTGCTTTTCGACTGTCATGACAACCCCGCGGACGATCATTTTCGCGTCGGTTTGACTGCGAATCCGAAATGCGCGAATTCTGGTCAACCGCGCCCAGGGACGAGAAGTCGTGTTGATTCAATGATATCCAGCCTGATCATGACGTTGACCGGCGTGCTCGCCGCTTCGATTCTGCGGGGATTCACCGGCTTCGGGTTTGGTCTCGCCGCGGTCCCGCTGCTGCTTTTGGCGCTCCCTCCGGCACAGGTCGTCCCACTCGTCGTAACGCTTCAGGTCGTCATCGGACTCGCCGGCCTGCGCGCGGCTTCCACCCAGTGCGACTGGCGCGCAGTCCGTCTGCTGTTCCCGGGTCTCATTCTCGGCGTGCCGATCGGCCTGCTGATCCTGACCACGCTGCCCGCCAACCTGGTGCGCCTCGTCATCGGTGGGATCATCGCGGCCTCGGTCGTGCTGATCAAACGCGGCGCCCGCTTGCCGCCGCACCCGTCGCGCCTGGTCAGCTTCGGTGTCGGGCTGGTCTCCGGCATCATCAGCGGCCTGGCCTCGATGGGCGGACCGCCGATCATCGTCTACCTGCTGGCGGCCGGTCACACCCCGGCGCGCATGCGAGCCACCGCGATCGTCTATTTCATGCTGTCCGGCTGCGTGTCGCTTATCCCGATGGCCGCCCGGGGGCTGATCACCCAGGACATCCTGATATGGACGGTCGCATCGCTTCCCGTGCTGTTCGGCGGCTCGCGGCTGGGCACCTGGGCGTTTCACCGCGCCAAGCCGCGGCACCACCGGCTCGTGGCGCTGGTCACCCTGTCTGGGCTGGCCGCCCTGCTGATCGGACGCGCGCTTCTCGGGTGATGTCAGTCGCCGTCGGGGCCCGCGCTCCGTCCTCGCTTGATCCGGCCCCGGTGCGCCTTCTCATCCAGACGCCGCAGCTTCGACCCATAGCTCGGCTTGGTCGCCACGCGCCGCACCGGGGCGATGGTCGCGCGCCGGATCAGGTCGATCAGCGCCGCCATCGCCTCCGCCCGGTTCCGCTCCTGCGTGCGATGCTGCTGCGAGGTGATCAGGATCTCCCCCTCCAGGGTCAAACGCCGCCCGGCCAGCTTTTCCAGCCGGGCACGGATGGCCGCCGGCAGGGCGGCGCGATCGAGCGACAGACGAAGCTGCACGGCCGTCTCAACCTTGTTGACGTTCTGCCCGCCCGGCCCTGAGGCGCGGATAAACGTCTCCTCCACCGCACGTTCGTCGATCGAGAGCGTCCTGGTCACCTGAATCATGCGCGTTCGCCGAAAGCCTCATTCATACGCCAGGATACCCGCTAAATCGTTAACAACACTTATCTTGTTTCCACGTCTCGCCTGGGGAATACTGATTTTAACAAAATAAGGCAGGCAAAACGCCGGCCAAACAGGGAGACCACGACAATGAAGGCACGCATGACGCGTCGCAAGGCATTGCGCCTTGGCGCCGCGGCTGGAGCGCTACCGCTTGTA
>JARLIN010000099.1 GCA_031291715.1 Rhodopila sp.
GAGTTCCTGCTGCGGATCGCGCGGGCGCAGGGCGACGATGCCGAATTGTCCGGGGACGGCGAGACATGGTTCCTGCGGCAGGGCACGTGGCGGCTGATGCGCGAGCGAGAGAGCCTGCCGCCGGCGGTATTCGACGCCTGGAACGAGCTTTGGGTCGGGTGCGCGCTGGCGCATGACCGCCGCCTGACGCTGGACATCACGCGGCGGCGCGATCGCGGCGACGCGGTTTGGGAATGGCGGATCGGCCGGGCTATTTCTGCCGCAGGCTGAGGATATAGGACGCGATGCTGTCCGCCTGGGCCGGCGTGTAGGTATCGGTCAGCATGTGCACGTGTTGCTTCTCGACAAAGTCCACCAGCCAGGCGCGCTTGACGTCCGGGCGATTGGCGATCGCCTCGAACGACGGTGCGTCGGTCCAGGAGGAGGGTCCGTTCGCCACGATCACGTGGCAGCGCGCGCAGGGCTGCGCGAGGCGATGGCCTTCGGCAACGGATTTGGTCTGGGCGAAGCCGTTATGGCTGAACGCGACAAGTCCCAACAGTGCCGACACGGAATAGCGCAAAGTAGCGTCCTCCTGACCGGACCCAGTATCGGGTCTCCAAAGGGCGAGCCCTTTGGCGGGGGTCGAGGGGGCGGAGCCCCTCGCCTTGCTCCCGAAATGTCCAGCCCCGGGACTATACGGGTTGGATGGACACGGTTCCAGAGCCGGTAATCCCCATGTTACGCCGCTTGCAACTGGTGACGCGGCTAACCGATACTCGCGCCAACGCCCGGCAGGCAGGCGATGAACGGGAGAGGCCGAGTGGCGCGTAAGCCAGCCAATATGCGGTACCTGGCGGACGACGTTCCACCGTTGGCCATCGTGATCGTCAATGCGTTGCAGTATGCGGCGGTCACCTCCAGCTTTCTCGTCTTTCCGCTGATCATCGCACGCGAGGCGCATCTGACGACCGCCGCGGCCGACAGCATGCTCAGCTGGGCGATGCTGGTGCTGGCGCTTGGCACCAGCCTGCAGGCGCTGCCGCATGGCCCGATCGGCAGCGGCTATCTTGCGCCCAGCGTGATGACCGCGATCTTCCTTGGCCCCTCGATCGCGGCGGTGCGGATCGGTGGGCTGGCGCTGATGTCGGGCATGACGATCTTCAGCGGCGCGGTGCAGGCGGTGTTCTCGCGCTCGCTCAACAAGCTGCGCACATTGCTGCCGCCGGAGTTGGCGGGCGTGGTGATCTTCCTGGTCGGCATTTCCAACGGCGTGGTCGGGCTGCGCTATCTGCTGGCGCCCGATACCGGCGCGCTGCCCGGCTTGGCGCACTGGATCGTGGCGGGGGTGACGCTGGGCGTGATGGTGGCCGCCAATGTCTGGAGCCGCGGGGTGCTGGGTCTGTCCTGCGCGCTGTTCGGCATGCTGGCGGGCTACATCGTTGCCATTCCGCTCGGCGTGCTGTCCTACGACAAGCTGGCCGAGGTGGCGACACTGCCGGTGCTGGCCGCCCCCGGCATTGGGCAGATCGGCTGGTCCTTCGATGCCACGCTGATCCTGCCCTTCGTCATCGCCGCCATAGCCAACGGGCTGAAGGGGGCGGCGCTGCTGACCGCCAGCCAGCGGCTGCTGGATGCCGATTGGGTGCGACCCGACCTCAAGCCGATCAGCCGTGGCGTGCTGGCCGACGCCCTGACGGTCATGGCCGCCGGCACGGTCTCGGTCTTCGCGGTGAATGTCAGTGCATCGTCCGTGGGGCTGACGGCAGCAACCGGGGTTGCCAGCCGCCGGGTGGCCTATGCCACCAGCGCGATCTTCGCCCTGCTGGCCTTCCTGCCGATGTTCACCCAGCTGCTTGTGCTGATGCCGAAGCCGGTGGTGGGCGCGACGCTGGTGTTCACCAGTTGCGCGATCCTGAAGAACGGCATGGAGGCGATCGCGGCGCGGATCTACGATACCCGCAAGACCCTGGTGGTCGGGCTGTCGATCATGTCGGGCGTAGGCGTGGAGGCCTTTCCGGCCACATTCCAGAGAATGCCGGCACTGATGCACCCGATCACGGTTTCCGCCCTGGTGTTCGGCACCGCCGTCGGCTTCGTGCTCAACCTTTGCTTTCGCATCGGCCAGCGCCAGACCACGACGATGACGGTGGAGCCCGTGGCGCCGGACGTTCAGGCGCTTGCCCGCTTCGTGGAGACTTGCGGGGCCGCCTGGGGCGCGCGTCGCGACGTGGTGCTGCGCGCCGAGCATGCGGTGCAGGAACTGGTGGAATCGGTGGCGGAATACTGCAAGCCGCACGGACCGATGCGGCTGTCGACCAGCTTTGACGAATTCAAGCTGGATTTGGAACTGGCCTATACCGGCATCGCTTTCCCGACGGTCAAGGATCGGCCGACGGCCGAGGAGATCGTCGACCGCGACGACGGCGCCCATCGGCTGGCGGCGTTTTTGCTGCAGCGCTACGCCACAGGGGTCAGTACCAGTCTCCGCAATGGGATCTGCACGGTGCGGCTACATTTCGATCAATAGGTTCCCGGTCGGGTGGAGACCTGGAGCGAAGGACAGCCGCCTAATCCATGTCGCCCCGCAGTCCCCGGCGGCTCCGCATTATTTGGCGCATGGCGGAGGCGTACCGGCGCACGCCGCCCCGCAACAGGAACGCCCATTCCCCTGGCGTCGATCTACGCCCCATCGCTCGGTTCCGATCGGGGAAGCGCGTGAAGCGCTGCAGAAGCATGCGGCGCTGACGGGCATGGGCAGCCCAGACAGCGAAGTCGCCGCGCTGTGAAGCCGGTGCCTGGGCGGCCAAATTCTCGAAACAGGCGACCGACCGCTGCTGATCCGATGTGCATTCGGAATGGAACAACGGCAGGTAGAAGAACAGGCGCTCGATCGCCAGCAGGCCAAGATCGGCACCCAGGCGAATGCCATCGAGACTGAGTTCGATCGCCTTCGGATCACCGGCATAGGCATCGCGCGTGCCCCTGAACGCGTTTCGCGTCATCTGGTCGAGCAGGATGATCAGCGCCAGCCGGCCGTGCGCGCTGTCGGCCCAGTGATCGAGCTGTCCGCGCAGGGCCTTGCCGATATCGTCGCCATGCAAGCGGCGCACGCTGCGATCGAAAGACATGCTGCGATGGAACCATCGCCGCATGTGCGCGTCCAGTCTGGCATCCGTTCGCACGCTGTCGAGAAACCAGAAGTGAAGAACCTCCTCGGTCGTTGCCATGCGGCTTCCATCCCGTTGAGCGTCGTCAGGACCCGGCCGGATTGGCGCGCGTCCCGCCCGGAGGGGCAGACGCCATCGCCTCCTGCTCGATCCCGGAAAGCTCCGCCACCAGCGGGGCCAGATTATCCGCCCAGCCGAACTTCGCCCGTGTCGCCACTACGATCGACATATTGGCGGCCTCGGTGTCCGGCAGGTTCCGCACCGCCTCGACATAATCCTGCACCGAACGGCAACAGACGACCCCCGCCGGCAGATCCGGCTGGAAGGTCTGGCAGGTCTCTCCCGACGCCAGCACGGTCTTGCCCATGGCAAGTGCCTCGAGCACCTTGTTCTGGATGCCCCGCGCGATGCGCAGGGGCGCGATCACGCCGCGAGCGGCGGCCAGGTAGGGGCGGACATCCTTGACCTCGCCGACCACCACCACGCCATCGCGTGCTGCCAGCTTCTCCACCGCCGCGCCGGGGTTGCGCCCCACCACCAACAGCTCCAGGTCGGGATGGTTCCTGCGCAGTTCCGGGAAGACCGCATCGGCGAACCAGACGATGCCGTCGCTGTTCGGGAAATAGCTCAGCATTCCTACGAAGACGAGGAACTTGCGGCGGCGCAGGTCGGCCGGCACGTCGAAGCCGGCCGCCGGGTCGAACGTATCGGTGTCGATGCCATTTCCGGCGCAACCGAGCGGGGCCTGCGGGGCGATACCCCGGAACAGCCGCAGCTCGTTGGGTGTGGTCAGGAAGGTTCGCCGGGAGCGCAGTGCGTAGTCCCGCTCGACCCGCCGCAGCCGCTGCCCTTCCAAACCATGGGCGAAGCCGCCCAGGCGCATGCGCGCATATTGAAATCGCTTCTCGGAGTCCACATCCCCCCAATCGGCGATGAACGGCAGGCCGGCGGGTGCGAATGTCGCCATCGATGACGAGAGCAGGACCACGGCGCGGATCGGTTGTTCACGCACGATCCATTGGACATGCGCGCGCAGTGCCGGCACGGCATGAAACGCCGTGGTGAAGCTGCCACCCCTCGCCAGCGACCACAGCCCGCGGAGCATTGCCGGTCCCTTGTCCATCACCTCGATCGCGACGGACGCGCACCGGTCGCGCAACGGGGATACCGCGGCAGCCTCCTGGGCCGTTCGCGCCAGACAGGCCAGATGCACGCGGTGATGGTCTGCCAATGTGCGTACCGAATGGTAGGCACGAATGCGATCGCCCTTGTCCGGCGGCCAGGGAATGCAGTGCGAAACGTAGAGGATGTCCAACCAATATTCCCTATGCGGCCGGGTTGCCGATGGCTCCGCGGCGCGAGGGATGGTATCATTGTCGTTGTGGATTGGAAGGCGCCGCATGAATGACCCTGAGCCCGCGCTGTCTGGCGAACCCGCGCCCGCGCCGGGCGGTCCGGTATTCGAGGTGGTGATCAACCATGAGCGGCAATACGCCATCTGGCCGGCGGAAAGGCCCTTGCCGCCAAAATGGTCCAAGGCCGGCATCGTCGGGCCCAGGGACGAGTGCCTGACCTATGTGCGGCAGATCTGGCAGGACATGCGGCCTCTGAGTGTGCGCGAGCAGCACAAGGCACGCACGGCCCGGTAGGTCGCAACGGACCCGATGCGAGCTCGCAAGGCTGAGGGCGTCCAGGCAGTCCGAGAAGCAGGTACTGTTGCACGCGCGAATGCGACTGTAAGAATTGCCTGACGCAACTGTCGCGTGCCGATTTCGCGGTTGCCAATACCGCGGCAACATAATACCGGTCTACCTAATGACTTCTGCGTGTAGCAACGTCCGAATGGTTGCACATCCCGGTTCAAGATCGGTTTCGCTGAAGCCGCGGATCTCGCAGCAGGAATTGCGGGTATTGTTAATGACTGTTTCTTGATTGCAAAACACGACAGAACGTGATTTGATCTCAAATGTAAGGGTGTCTCCGCCGCCCTGGGGTTTTCGATCAAGAAATGCGGCAATTTTTGAGGCTGTACCGGCAAATCGGCCGTCGCGTGATCGCTTTGAGTGGGGTCGGTTTGCAAAGGGCGTTGGAAAAAAAGTGACCTATGTGATCGCAGAGGATCCGGCCGCCACCGAGTGCATTATCCTGGATCACGGCACCGGCGCCAGATTGAGCCGGGAGCTTGTCGAGATGATCGCCGCCGAACTGGGGCCCACCTATATCGGAGAAATGGAGGACAGTGCCATTTTGGCCCTTTCGGGGGAGCGGCTCGCGATAACCACCGACTCATTCGTCGTGCAGCCCGCGTTCTTCGGCAACGGCGATATCGGCAAGATTGCGGTGTGCGGGACAGTGAATGATCTGGCCGTCAGCGGCGCGATCCCCCGTTATCTTACCCTCGGCCTGATCCTTGAGTCGGGGTTGCCGATGTCCGCCCTGCGGCGTGTGATCCGTTCGATCCGCGCGGCGGCGGAGGAAGCCGATGTGAAGATCGTGGCCGGCGATACCAAGGTTGTCGGTAAAGGGGCGGCCGACCAGATCTTCGTCAATACCACCGGGATCGGCGAGTTCCGTCGCCCACCGCTGCGGATGGCGAATGTACGGCCTGGCGACCGCATCCTGCTCAGCGGCCAGATCGGCAACCACGCGATCCACCTGCTTTCCATCCGCGAGGGCCTGGGCTTCGAGCAGCGGGTCAAGAGCGATTGTGCCCCGTTGAACGGCTTGGTGCATACCGCATTGGCGGCGGTGCCCGAGGGGGCGATACGCTCCATTCGCGATGTGACCCGGGGCGGGCTTTGTGCGGTCATGCACGAGTATTCCCGCGCGACCCATTGCCGCATGGAGGTAAGCCGGCCCCATCTGCCGGTATTATGGGAAACCGCCATGGGCGCCGACATGCTGGGCGTCGACGTGATCCATCTGGCCAATGAGGGATGCGCGGCCCTGTTTGTGGCCCCCGATCATGTGGAGGCTGTGCTGGACGCGCTGAAGGGGCACAAGTACGGGCAGGATGCGGCGATCATCGGCAGCGTCGGCCAACGGGGTTCCGAGGGGTTTCATCTGACGCTGAAAGACGGTTCCGTCGTCGAGGTGGAGGAACTGCTCGGGGCCGAAATCCCTCGCCTCTGCTAGCGGCCGGAGGGAACCATGATCACGCGGCTTTACAGGGTCCGTGGCGTGGTGCAGGGCGTCGGGTTCCGGCCCTTCATCCATCGTCTGGCCCGTGACCATGATATTCGCGGATGGGTGCTGAACGATACCGCCGGGGTGCTTATTCATGCGCAGGGATCTCGCGAAACGCATGAGCATTTCGTGGATGCGATCGAACGGCAGGCGCCACCGGCGGCCATCGTTGCGTCGATCGAGGCGACCGATGTTGAGCGGCCGGAAATCTTCGATGAGTTCCTGATCCGCGAGAGTGTCGCCGGCGACCGGGTCGATACGCTGGTCCCGCCGGATCTTTCCGTGTGCCGGGAGTGCCAGGCTGAACTCCTGGACCCGGCGGACCGGCGCTACCGGTATCCATTCATCAATTGCACCAATTGCGGGCCAAGATATTCGATCATCGGCGGCATGCCCTATGACCGCGCCGCGACCACTATGGCGATGTTCCAGATGTGTCCGGCCTGTGACCACGAATATCACGACATCGAAAGCCGGCGCTATCACGCGCAACCCAACGCCTGCCCGGTCTGCGGGCCGCAATTATCCGTTCACAGTCCCAACGGAGCGCGGATTGAAACCGGTGACGCGCTTGGCCTGGCGTTGGACGCGTTGCGGAACGGAAGGATCGTGGCCGTCAAGAGTCTGGGCGGCTTTCATCTGGCGGTGAATGCACGGGATGAACCGGCCGTGCGCGAGTTGCGCCGGCGAAAGCGGCGCGATTCCAAGCCGTTCGCCATCATGGTCCGCGACGCCGCCACGGCGGCAAGGGTGTCGGTGCCGAACGAGTTGGAAATCGCGCTGCTGACAGGCATCCAGCGGCCGATCACGCTGGTGCGCAAACGATACGGGGTGTTGCCAGAAGCGATCGCCCCGCGCAACCCGAGTTTCGGTGTGATGCTTCCGTCCACGCCGCTCCATTACCTGCTGTTCGACGACGGCCTGGACGTGCTGGTGATGACGAGCGGGAACATGTCCGGCCATCCGATCGAGTTCACCAACGAAGGCGCCTTCGGCAAGCTTGGCGACGTGGCCGATCTGTTCCTGGTGCACAATCGCGACATTCGCACCCGCGTGGACGATTCGATCGTGAAGTGCACGACCCATCCGGATATCGGCCGGCCGATCGTCACCTATATCCGTCGCGCCCGCAGCTATGCGCCCTATCCGGTTCACCTGCCGGAACCGGTCGGGCCC
>JARLIN010000100.1 GCA_031291715.1 Rhodopila sp.
AAAGCGAGTGCGGAAAGGCGTCGGCCAGCAGAAACCTTCATGGCACCGTCCATCCTTGGAGCTTCAATGGCGGGCTTTCTAAACCATTTTCAGGCTCGCTGTGCAGCCCGAAAATCGTCTAGCTCTTTGTTTGATCGCATGATTCGCGCGTTCCGGACGTTCCGCCCGCCGCAATTATAGTCTGGCAGCGATCAGCATCGGGCGTCGAGACGATTACGCCGGTGCTGGCCAGCGCCACTCGGCGACTTCCGGCATGTCCTTGCCGTGGCGCACGATGAACTGCTCATGCTCGATCAGCTTGTCGCGCATCGTCTGTTTCACATAGACGGCGCGGGCGCTCAGGCCAGGCACACGATCGATAACGTCGGCCACCAGATGGAAGCGGTCCAGCCGGTTGCGCACGACCATGTCGAACGGGGTCGTGGTGGTGCCTTCCTCCATGAAGCCGCGGACGTGGAAGTTGCCGTGGTTGGTCCGTTTATAGACCAGGCGATGGACCAGGCTGGGATAGCCGTGGTACGCGAAGATCACCGGCCTGTCGGCGGTGAACAGGGCGTCGAAATCCTCCTCGGTCAGGCCATGTGGATGTTGGGATCTGGGCTGCAGGGTCATCAGATCGACGACGTTGACGACACGAACGCGCAGGTCGGGCAGCAACTGCCGCAATAGATCGACCGCCGCCATCACCTCCAGTGTCGGCACGTCGCCGGCACAGCCCATAACGACGTCGGGCGCTTCGCCGTGGTCGTTGCTGGCCCAGGGCCAGATGCCGATCCCCTGGGTGCAGTGCTTGATTGCCGAATCCATATCCAGCCATTGCGGCTCCGGCTGCTTGCCGGCGACGATGACGTTGATCCGGTCCCAGCTTCGCAGGCAATGATCGGTTACCCAGAGCAACGTGTTCGCGTCGGGCGGCAGATAGACGCGGACGATGTCTGCTTTCTTGTTGACGACGTAGTCGATGAACCCCGGGTCCTGGTGGCTGAAGCCGTTATGGTCCTGGCGCCAGACGTGGGACGTAAGAAGGTAGTTCAACGAGGCAATTGGCTGCCGCCAGGATATCGCGCGGGAACTTTTCAGCCATTTGGCATGCTGGTTCACCATCGAATCGACAATATGGATGAACGCCTCGTAGCAGGACAGCAGCCCGTGCCGGCCCGTGAGCAGATAACCTTCCAACCAGCCCTGGCAGGTATGCTCGCTGAGGATCTCCATGACCCGGCCGCCGGGGGCGAGGTGGTCGTCCTCCGGTATGGTTTCGGCGTCCCAGGCCCGATTGGTGGCGTCCAGCACATCGTTCAGGCGATTGGAGTTGTTTTCATCCGGTGAGAAGACACGGAAATTGCGCGTATCGGCGTTGGCCTTCATCACGTCGCGCAGGAAGGCGCCCATGACCCGGGTGGACTCCCCATCCACCGCGCCCGGGCTGGGAACATCGACCGCGTAATCGGCGAAGTCGGGCATCCGCAACTGCCGCATCAGCAAACCGCCATTGGCATGCGGATTGGCACTCATGCGTTTGTTGCCGGTGGGGCTGAGGCTGGTGATCGCCTCGATCGGCCGGCCGGCATCGTCGAAAAGCTCGTCCGGCCGGTAGCTGCGCATCCACTGCTCCAGCAGCTTCAGGTGCTCCGGCTTCTCCATCGTGAACGGAACCTGGTGGGAGCGCCAGAAGCCCTCGGTCTTCAATCCGTCCACTGTCTTGGGGCAGGTCCACCCCTTGGGGCTGCGCAGGATGATCATCGGCCAGCGGGGGCGTTCGCCACGACCTTCGGCCCGCGCCGCGCTTTGAATGGCGCGGATCGCATCGAACGTGCGATCCATCGCGGTGGCCAGGGCCTGGTGCATTTCGTCCGGGTCCGATCCGGCGACCTCGATCGGGTCGTACCCGTAACCGGTCATCAGTGCGTGCAGTTCCGCCGCGGGGATGCGGGCCAGCACCGTCGGATTGGCGATCTTGTAGCCATTCAGGTGCAGGATCGGCAGCACGGCGCCGTCCGTTGCCGGGTTCAGGAACTTGTTGCAGTGCCAGGAGGTTGCCAGCGGCCCGGTTTCGGCCTCGCCGTCGCCGATGACGCAGGCGGCGATCAGGTCGGGATTGTCGAGCACCGCGCCGAAGGCGTGCGACAGGGAATAGCCCAGCTCGCCGCCTTCATGGATCGAACCGGGGGTGTCCGGCGCGGCGTGGCTGGGAATGCCGCCGGGGAAGGAGAACTGGCGGAACAGGTGATGCATCCCCTCGGCGTCGCGCGACACGTTGGGATAGGTTTCGCTGTAGGTGCCCTCCAGCCAGGTGCTGGCGACCACACCCGGCGCCCCGTGGCCGGGGCCGGCGATGAAGATCAGGTTCAGGTCGCGTTCGGTGATGATCCGATTGAGGTGCAGGTAAAGAAAATTCAGGCCCGGTGTCGTGCCCCAGTGGCCGAGCAGGCGGGGTTTGACGTGCTCAATGCGCAGCGGCTCGCGGAGCAGCGGGTTGGCCAGGAGGTAGATCTGGCCAACCGACAGGTAATTCGCCGCGTGCCACCAGGCGTTCATGCGGGCGAGCTGGTCGGCGGACAGGGGTTTTGCTGTCGGCTGGTCGGTCATCGCAACTCTCCGGTGGTTCGTCATCGGGGTGAACGCGAGTCGATGCGGCCTGCTCAGCGGAACGTGAGAGGTGCGTCGCTGCGGTGGATCACGTGTGGTTGAGCAACAGGAAGCCGGCGTTGAGGTAGGCGGCGTACAGGCACCAGGCACAATACGGCACCAGCAGAATGGCCGCGGTGCGCTGCACGGGCCGGAAAGCGCGGATCGTCAAGGCGATGAGAAGCAGCATGACGATGATCACGCTCATCGCCAAAGCGGGGCTGTGCAGGCCGAAGAAGGCAGGTGCCCAAAGCGCATTGGCGGCAAGCTGCCACCCCCACAGGCGTAGCGCGGGCGAAGCGCCGATACGCTTCCAGACGAGCCACCCCGCGGTGCCGATCATGACATACAGGGCGGTCCAGACCGGCGCGAAAACCCAGTTGGACGGCGTCCCGGGCGGTGCATGCAGCGTGAGATACCAATGGTGGATCGAGCGCGCGGTCATCGATCCGCCAACAGCCCCGACCAGCAGGCACAATCCGATGAAGCCCACCAGCGCGAGGGCTGGTGAGACCGGCATGGATGAGCCTGGGAATGACCCCCAGTCATTGGGACCGGACTGCTGGAAGACACAGCTCCTTTCGTGATCCGATACGACCGTCCCATCTGATGTAGTCACATGGGGGAAGCCGACGGAAGCCGCAAGTTCATGCCAATTGGCCGAGGGAGATCAAGCACCCTTCTGTTACGTTCAGGCCCGGCCCCTTTATGTCCTGGCTCGGCCCCTTTGCGTCCTGGCCCGGCCCTTTTACGTCTTGGCCCGGCGAAGTCCGGGCCATCTGAACCAGCACCCTATCGCGGCCCGCGCCATGCCGACCGGAACGGTCAAACGTCATTCTCCGCCCTTCGCCGGCTGACCTTACCAGCCGTTCACCCGATGCCAGATGGC
>JARLIN010000008.1 GCA_031291715.1 Rhodopila sp.
CCCACTCGGCCCGGCTCGCCGCGTCCGGGTCCTTCTCCAGCGCCCGCCGCTCCGCCTGCGCCTTCCCCAGCAGCCGCCAGGCGCTCTTCGCCTCCCGCATGAAGCTCAGCGCCTGCGCCTTGCACTTCAGCGCAACGCCCGTCTCCCGCCGCCGCTCCCCCGCCAGCCGCAGACAATCCGCCGCCCACGCCTCCGCCAGCACGAACTGCGCCGCCATCCGCCCCTCCGCCGCAGTCTCCGGCCGCAACGAGGCCACCGCCGCCATCGCCGCCCGATCCTGCCGCCCCCAATCCTCCGGAGCGTCCTCACCCGGCATCGGCATCGACCCGCGCAGCACCCGGATCACCTCCCGAAAAGCCTCCCGAGGCAGCAACAGCGCCCAATCGGGTTGCGCATCAGCCGAAGAATTCTGAGTTTTTTCCATTCCATCAGAATACCGTCTTTCAAACTAACGGTTCAAGTCAAAAATATTATCGTAGGGTGGGCTTCAGCCCACCAACGCAAGCCGCCCACACCCCAGGCCCTGAGGCCCCGCCAGAAAGACCTCCGGCGCTGAACCGCCCGCCTCCCGCATCCCGCGCCTGTTCCGGCGTCGCCAGCGTCACTTCGCCGTTCATCGCCGCCGGAGCCACCCTCGCCCTGATCCCGGCCCCATATCGCTTGCGTGTCACTTTGCCCACAAACTCCCGTCTCCCGTTCAGGCGGGCATGGCTCATCAACCTGTCCGAAGCCCCGGGGCCACCTCTCCCCTCTACCGTGGCGCCTCCGGCGGCGCTTCGATCGCCGAGAACGTTGCAAAGATGGCTGAATAGTACCTATGGTTCACCGAACGCCTTCAAAACCGGCGGCCCTGTGGGGAATGTCGGCTCGCGATACCGAACCACAGTCGTAAAAGAGGATGCCGCCCTACTGCCGAAAACATCGATCCAGGAGAAACCGATGAGAACCATACTGGCAGCCTGCGTCCTGGCAGTCGCGTTTGTCGTCCCCGCATTTGCCGACGAAGCTCCGAAAAAGGGGAGCGATGCCGACGACGCGTTCATGACAGGCATCCGCAAACTCGGCGTGATGTCCGGGGAGGCCTTCGCCTGTTCCAAGGAAGAAGAAAAGCCCCAGATCGGCAAGGGAGCCATCGACCTGGCAACGCAGATCAGCCTGCATTTCGGGCTGCAAGCTGCGTTCATCTACAGCGGCTCGTTCGGCTACGGGACGGGGCACGACTTCGACCATGCAAGCTGCCCTCAGGCAATCGCGGACTTCAAGGCGTTGCAAGCCAGATATCTGGGGCGCTGACATGTACACAAAACCATCGCTGTGGTTGGCGACCTTCCTGGCGCTCACCAGCGGCGCCGTAGCGGCGCCGGTGACGCTATTCGCACCGCGTAGCGTTTCGCACGCGCTCGACACGGCTCGCCGGCATGATGACGCCGGGTTGATCCTGGCGCAGAACCGTGGACGTAGCGGTGGTGGCGGCCAGCGCGCGGGCGGTGGCGGCGGTGGTCAGCGCGCCGCCGCCGGGAACCGCGGCGGCAATTTCAACAGCAACAATTTTCATCGGGACGCATCGAACGTCAACCAGAACGCGAACGTCAACCGGAACACGAATGTCAATCGCAACGCGAACGTCAGCGCCAATCGGAACGTGAACGTCGACGGCGGGTGCTGCAACGGAAATTATGATTCCGGACCGAACTGGGGCGGCGTCGCCGCGGGCGTCGCGGTTGGCGCCGTCGTTGGCGCCGCCGCGAGTTCAGCCGCCCAATCCCCGACCTATGCGGCGCCTCCTCCGACCTATCCACCTGGCTACGTCACGCCGCCGCCAAATTAGCCTAAAGGCCGGTGCGGGCATGGCGATTGTAGAAATCACCTACCGGTACGGAACGCCGGGCGCCACGTTGCGCCCGCGCCCTTTGGACGCGGAATCCGCTCGTCTGCGTCTGAACGAGGGCAACCGGACCTTTGCCGCGCTGCTGGAGGGTATGGCCGAGGCTGGTGGCACGGTGCACCGTGTCGTCGAGATCGATGCACGTGATCTTGGCATCCACCCGACGAGCCGAGGCACACCGGGTCAGCTTCCATTCGCCGCGGTACTGGGCTGCTCCGACGCACGGGTGCCAATCGAACTGATCTTCAATGAAGGGCCGAATGACCTCTTTGTGGTCCGTGTCGCCGGCAATGGCCTGGGTGACGACGTGCTGGGAAGTCTGCGGTACGCGGTCGAGCATCTTCGCGGAAGCCTGCGCCTCGTCGCCGTCCTGGGGCATAGCGGCTGTGGTGCCCTGACCACCGCTGTCGATATTTTCCTTGAGCCGTCCGGATACCTGTCGTTGGCCACGAACCATGCGCTTCGCAGCATTCTTGATCGGCAACTCATCATTGTTCAGACATCGGCGCGAAGACTTGCGAACAGCTTTGGCCACGATGTGGTCAAGCACAAACGATACCGCGAAGCCCTGACCGAGACGGCTATCGTTACGAATGCCGCGCTGACCGCCTATGCGGTTCAACAGGAGTTGCGCGGCTTCGATCCGCATGACCTGCGTGTTGTATATGGGGTCTACCTCCTGGAGTCGCACGAGATCTGGGCACCGACCCGTTCCTTGACCAAGGCAAGCGGCTTGGCCGAGCCACCCGTGGATCTTGCATCGTTCATAGAACTGGGGGAGGAAATCGTTGGTTCGGATCGAATTGCATCACTGCTGAACCGCTGACGGGGTGATCGACACCACAGGGCCGTACTTCTGTCAGGCCTGCCCGGGTGTGGGTTCGGCCCGGGCCGCGCGGCTACAGGTGACGCTCGCGGTTCCGATGCGCATCGCGGCCCGGCCGGCCTTGCCCGCCTCGTCGCGGGAGTACCGTGGCCGGGCGCGCTCGCCGCCCGGCGGTCCAAACCCTCGGGTGGTGAACCGGCTCCGATCCCGGCCACGCCGCCGGACATCCAAGAACCTCCTGTAACGTCTCCCTCCCTCCCGTGTCTGATCCTCGTGAGCACCGTTTGCCGGCCGGCGATTGTTCTCTCAGCAACGATCACCCCACATGAGAGGAATCGACTATGAAGTATCTTTCCATCGCCGCGCTCGGCCTCGGCCTCCTCGGCGCTGTCGCCGCCCCCATCGCCCGCCCGGCGCTTGCCGGCGAAGGCGTAGAGTTCGCCAACCTCGCGCCCTCCACCGTCCTGATGATCTCGCCCTCCGGCAAGGTCAGCAGCATGAAAATGACCGACATGAAAAGGATGGACATGGCGGCCAAGGAAGGCACCCTGCTCACCGGCAGCGTCATGCTGGTGATGACCGAGGGCAAGCTGTACCTGATCCAGGACAAGATGATGCCGGACGGCAAGATGCTGTCGGAATTCTTCTTCTCCGCCGTCCGCTAGCCGAACCGCCTTGGGGGGGGGGGCGGGGGCCCCCCCCCCCCCCCCCCGCCGGCCCCCCCACCACCCCCACCCCCCCGGCACCCACAAACCCGGGCCCCCCCCCCCACCCCCCCCCCCCCCGCGCACAATCCGCGCGGGGGTTC
>JARLIN010000101.1 GCA_031291715.1 Rhodopila sp.
CTCGCCCAGCACCAGCACGCTGCCGACGCTCGGACGCACCAAGCCAAGCATCATCTTGATGAGCGTACTCTTGCCCGCGCCATTGTGGCCGACCAGGCCGATGCATTCGCCAGCGCGAAGCGTCAGATCCATCTCGCTCACCGCCTCCAGGCGGCCGTAGCGCCGGGTGACACCACGTATGACCACGATGTCTGTCGTCATGGCGCCAACCTCGCCAGCGCGTGCGGCCGCACCGGTGCCATGAGCGGAGCCGTGTCGATCACACCGCCCGGATGAAGGGCCGGAAACTGCGCCTGCGCCCAGCGAACAACTTGTGTAGCCGGACTGTTGAGCAGGAGCTTGGCCGCGGGCGCGCGCCAGATCACCTGATCCATCAGGTCGTTTGGCCGGTAGGCGGTGTCGGCAATGCCGTCACCGTTGAGGTCGAAGGCGGGGTTATCGCTGTAGTAGTTTCCCCGGCCATTGACCGACCAGTCCAGCAGTTGTGTGCCGACATACATGACCTGGATGCGATTGCCGACGAAGGCATTGCCGGTTATCTCATTGCGTTCCGAACCCGCGGTGAAGTGAATGCCGATCTGGCAGCCTTCAAACCAGTTGTCAGCGAAGCGGTTCTTGCTGGCGTTGTAGAAGAAGACGCACTTTTCGCTGCCCCGCACCACGTTGCCCTCGATACGGGATGCGTTGGCATAGTTGAACAGGACACCATGGTCCCGGTCGTGGTCGGAAACGTTGTCATGCACACGGAGGCGATCAGAATACATCATGACGTATCCGACCTCGTTGCCCTCCGACAGGTTTCCGGCAACCTCCGAATCATTGGTGTACATGAAGTGCACGGCGAACCGAAGATCGTGGAAGCTGTTTCCGCGCACGACGTTACGGCTGCTGGACACGGAGAAAACGCCGTCACGGCCTGACCGGATGTCATTGTCGATAATCCGCGAGCCCGGTGTGTTCCATAGTGAAATGGCCGGGCCGCGTTCCGTGCGGCGAAGTGTCCGAAGGCCCTGGATATGGTTGTCGCGCACGACGGCGTCGTGCGGCCCATCCAGGTAAACGGAAATCAGATTATCTTCGAGCCGGTTGTCCGCCACGAGCGCCCGGTCGGCCGTCCGATCAAGAAAAATGCCGGAATTCTTGTCGATCAGACTCATGCCCGACCCGCGGATTGTCAGGCCGCGGATGGTGACGTCCGGCGCGGTGACCCGCATGGCATCGCCG
This sequence comes from Rhodopila sp., assembly GCA_031291715.1. Lineage (GTDB taxonomy): Bacteria > Pseudomonadota > Alphaproteobacteria > Acetobacterales > Acetobacteraceae > Rhodopila. The sequence goes on from JARLIN010000101.1 coordinate 1,225, forward strand.
GTGCCGCTGCCCACCACAACCGCGCCGGGGTCGCCCTCGATTGTCAGGCCCGGCAGGGCCACCACGACGTCGCCCTGAAAGGTCCCCGCTGCCAAATGCAGCGTGTCACCAGGAGCCGCACGGGAAAGTGCCAGGATGGCGCTTTGTCCGTTTGCCACCTCGATCGTCGCCGCCCGGGCACACGCCACGGACAGCGCCATCCCCACCGTCATCAGGGTAGCGGCGGCCGCGAACTTCATGCCCGGGCGGTGCACGACTCAGACCTTCTTAGGATGCACAAGCATCCGGCCGGACATCTCCATGTGCAGGGCGTGGCAGAACCATTGGCAGTACCACCAGTGCACACCCGGCCGGTCGGCAATGAACGTGACAGACGCGGTCATCTGTGGGCTGATCTCCATCGCGATGCCATAGCGCACGATGGTGAAGCCGTGCGTCAGGTTCTCGACATCGTCCATGTTGGTCAGGAAGACCGTGACCTCGTCGCCTTCGTTCACCTCGAACTTGTCGAGGCTGTAGGCGGGGGCGTTCGAGTGCATGTAGACGCGCACCCTGTTGCCATCACGGATGACGTCGGCCGCCTCCTCCAGGTTCACCTTGTCTTTGGCCGCCCAAGCACGCGCGTCGGCAAACATCGGGTCGTCGCGCTTGTAAATGCTGATGGGATTGATCTTGGAGCGGTGGACGATGCACAGGTCATGCGGTTCGGCGAAACTGGCTCCGTCATGCACCAGCTTCATCTCATCGCCCGAAATGTCAATGAGCTGGTCGTTGTTCGGCTTCAACGGACCGACATTGATGAAGCGGTCCTTGGAAAACTTGTTGAGTGACAGAAGCCACTTGCCGTCGGCCTCCTTCGTCTCCCCCATCGAGGAATGATTATGGCCGGGCTGGTAGTGAACATCCAGCTTTTGCACGATCGGGTCCACCTTCTCGCCAGCGAACGCGCGCTTTGCCTTGTCGATGTTCCACTTCACCACCTGACTGTCGATAAACAGCGTCGTAAAGGCATTGCCGTGGGGGTCGAAAGCGGTGTGCAACGGGCCCAGGCCGAGTTCCGGTTCGGCGACGATAACATCGCGCTCCTTGATCTTGCCGTCGAACAGGTCGTCCAGCTTGCGCACGTCGATGACGCTGACCGTGGGCGAAAGCTTGCCGTTGATCACGACGTGGATGCCGTCCGGCGCCGTATTGACGCCATGCGGCGAGTTCGGAATTGGAATATAGCGGGTGTATTTCGATCCATGCGTGCCATCAACAATCTTGACGCCGTTGATGACCTTGAAATCGCCGCTCTGCACGGCCTGCTCGATGCGCTTGATGTTGAAGACGACAGCCCAAGCCTGCTCGTGGTCGGTCATTTCCGCGACCGTCGTGCCCTTGTTGGGATTATAGCAGGACGAGAACGCATATTTGCCCTGGTAGTCGGCGTCCGTGTTGTCGAGATTGCCGTCCACCCGAACCTGCCAGGCGACCTCCATCTTGTCACCATCGACTGCGGTGAAGACCGACCAGTAGTTTTTCGGGTCGTCGAGCACACTGCCGTCGTTGGGGATCGGAATGATGTGCTCGCTGTTTGCGAACACGTAGCCAGTGCGGGGATACTTCTGCGGGCGCAAGCCGTGTATGTCAGAGGCGTTGGGGATTTCAATGATCTTGTCGACCTTGAAGATGTCGAGCCGGATGCGGGCCACGCGGCAGTTGGCCTTGTCGTTTACAAACAAATAACGTCCGTCGTAGGTCCCGTCGGTGAACGACACATGCGGGTGGTGCAGGTCGCCGTTGTGGTAGACGCCTTGTCGTGTCTCCAGGAACTTCTTGGTGGCCGGGGTAAGGCCCTCGGTCATTATCTTGCGGCTCTCGTTGGTGATGCCCCAACCGGTGGCGCTGCAACGGTTGAACACCGGGATGCGGACGAGTTCGCGCATCGAAGGCAGACCGAGCACGCGGACTTCGCCGGTCTGGCCTGAGCTGCCGAAACCGTAGTATTCGTCCAGGTCACCGGGCTTGACCTCACCGTTTTGCGCGGCGCTCGCTGCCGCTCGGGCCTGCTGCACGAAACTCAAATAGGCGGCACCGCCGGACAGGGCGGCCGCGCCTGCCAGAGCGGTTCCCCCCAACAGCCCGCGACGGCCGACGGCAGGCAGTGAGTCGTCTTTGGAATTGGACATGGTTCCTCCTGGAACAATGGTCCCGCGGCGCGGAACCGATTTGGACAAGTCGTGGCGACGCGGCGGTCATAACGCCGTCTCGTCGGTTCGTGCCGCGGAGATTTTGACTCGTGGCGGCAACGCGGGTGACGCCGAAACCGCGAATTTCTCGCGCTTCAGGCGGCGCTGAATCATCACGGGACATTTCTCGTCGTGGTGATAAAGCATCTGGCAGTGCAGGCACTGGATGCACTCGTTAGGATTGATGTGTCCTTCGGGATGGATCGCCTGCACCGGACATTCATTGCCGCAGCGCTGGCACGGACTGCCGCACTCGCGATAGCGGCGCAGCCAGTCGAACAGACGCAGCCGTGCCGGGATCGCCATCGCGGCGCCAAGTGGACAGATGTAGCGGCAGAATGCGCGCTCCACGAACAGGCTGGAGGCGATCATCGCACCGGCGTAAAGGACGAAGGGCCAGCCGCGGGCGAAACGCAGAACGATCGCGGTCTTGAATGGTTCGATCTCGGCCGCCTGCTCCGCGGTGCCGAGAGCGCTCAGCGAAATGCCGAACAGCACAAGAAACGCAATGTATTTTAACGCCGTCAAACGCTGATGGGTGCCGAACGGGATTTTGAGCTGGGGAATCTTCAGCCGCCGCGCGAGACGGTTGGTCAATTCCTGTAACGCACCGAACGGGCACAGCCAGCCGCAATAGGCACCGCGATTCCAGAACAGCAGCGAGGCCGCGGTGGCGAACCACAGGATGAAAATCATCGGTGCCATCAGGAAGTAGTCCCAGCGGAAATCCGTCCGCAGGGCGCTCAGAAAGGCCAGGACGTTGACCACGGAGAGTTGCGCCTGCGCGTACCAACCAATCCAAACCAGGGTAAACACCATGAAGCCCAGGCGCAGGCGGTCGTAGAACACCGGCCGACGCACGAGCCAGTCCTGGAAGAAGAAAATCAGAGTCAACAGCCCCAGGGCCACAAGGAGTATGGCGATCTGGACCACCTTATCGCGCCACATCATCTGCCACAGCGGCGGTTCGTTGACGTCGGCTGGTGACCCGACGGACGGGACCGCCTGCGCGGCGACTGGCGCGGGCACCGGTTTCAGAAACGCCTGCGGCAGCTCATAGCCGACGTCGAACGTCAGGAACGCCTTGTCTTGGGCACCGATCGCGCGCTGCACCAATAGTTGGAGCCGCCACGGCTGCGTCACGTCCAGAGTGTTATCCTCGGGCACGCGGAACAAATCCACGTCACGAAACGCCGGTGCGCCGACCGCCTGGACATCGCCGATTCGCGTGTGCGTGCGATCGCGGAAGTGAATACTGTTTTCGCCCTGTAGCACCTCGATACGGTCGAAAATGCCGCCGCGCACATAGCCCGAGCCTTTGAACGAATAGGCGCCATTGGCGGCAACCAGAATCGCCTGCTGGCCCGGCTTAATGCTCTGTTGCAGCGCCGCGAATCCCGCGTCACCGAGCAGGCGCTTGCCGATCGCCGGGACGGAAACCGGAGCGACATACATGTCGATGAAGGGGGCCGCGGGATCAGCTGTCTCTGGGCGGTCGGCGGCGACCTGGTTTCCGGCACGTTTGAAAGCATCGGTGACGTCGCCGACCGACAGGCTGAGATGGCGGACGGAGCCATCACCGAGCAATCCAAGCCAGTCGGCCGGGGCCACGTGCGATAGATCGATCTCGCGCACTGCCGGTGCCTGCACGGTTGCCGGGCCACCGATGCCTTCCGCGCGTGCCACCCGGATCGCCGACCGGACCATACTCTCGGCAATCACGGTTACCGTCACCGTAGCACCACTGACAATGTCGACGGCCGGTCGCGCCGATGGTGCCTCGGTGGCAATCCGCAACACGTCCCGTCCGACATAGCCATGAATGAACGCGGCGATGCGCTCCGGCGGGATGCCGATCAAAACGATCGGCTCGTGATGCGCCATCAGTTTGGCACCCGAGATTTTACCATCCGCCGTTAGCCCCACCAGAACCTGGATTGGCTGGCCGGAATATCCGGTGGAATTCACCCAGTCCGCGTTGACGAAGGCATACCCGACCAGCCGCGTGCCAGCGAACGCCTTCATCACCGGCGGATTGCCCTCGGCTGGCCCGTAATGGTCTGCTCCGGGTACCAGTTCGCCAGCCGGTATTTGGCCGGAAAATTCCGCAATCCGACTATTTGCCGCACGGCATGGCATCTGCGTTGCCACCGTGCACAGCAAAAATAGCAAGGCGGAGAACCGGGCGGCCAATAAGCGCATATTATTACCCAGAAATTCGGGGCGTCATCGAAAACGTTGCCGCGTGAGCTTACGGGACCTTAGACGCCTATGGGCAATCACTTCCGAGCATCGGTCGATAGCGTGCGGTTATACGAGGCGCACTGATCTAGATCAATGACATCACGTGACCTCCATCGACGAAGTAATCTCGTCCGGCTCAAGGGAGGGGTGATATGGTTGGCACAGTCGGTCGGGGGGGTGTTTTGAACAAGACGGGTCTGGTTCCTGGTCCAGTAAAGTCACTCGATGAACTGCTGGCTGTGGCCCAGGCCATGGGGCAGGAAGCAGCGGCGCGCTACCGAGCCCTGTCCACCCATATGAAGCGGCGAGGCGACGCGGATATGGCGGCGCAATTCGAAATGCTCGCCAACATGGAAGACCGCCACGCCATGGAGGTCGCTGGACGCAGCCATGCGCTGCTGGGTCGAGCTCCTGACCCCGCCCGGGTCCGCTGGGATCTCCCGGCCGACTTCGATGAGGCGGTCGCCGGTCGCGCCATTTTAAGTGCCTATCAAGCGCTTGCTTATGCCGTGCGTAACGAGGAGCGCGCCTTTGCCTTCTACGCCTATGTCGCCGCCGAAGCCGACCAACCTGACATCCGGGCGCTCGCCGAAGATCTGGCACGCGACGAACTTCAGCATGCGACACTGTTGCGCCACTATCGGCGACGCGCCTTCCACGCCAGGCGCCCGGCTCCTGTCGACATTCCAGAGACAGTGGACGCCGTGCTGGCCATGTCCCGACGCTGGGATGCTGAAGCCGCAGCGGCACATACTGCGCTCGCCGCAACCCTTGATGGAGCCGGTGAGGCTGAGGACGCGGCGATTTTCCGCCGCCTGGCCGCGCGTGAGGCGGACGCAGCCAATGGCGAAGCGGCGAACGCCACTCCGGTACTGCGCGATGCCGTTGATGGACTGCGGCTGGTGGAGGCGGCCTTCGACCGCTACGCGTTGATTGGCGAGCGGGCGAACAACGAGTTGGTGCTCATCGAGGCGCAACGTCTGGCTGGCGAGATAGTTGCTCGACTTGCCCTGACCGGCGGCGGGCGACGCAATACGCGAGGTGTGGAAGAAGCCTAGGATGGGGAACGGATCGTGATGCCTCAGCGACTCGTTTAGCATCGTCAGCGAGGCTCTATTGGTAGCCTGCTGACGTGGATGGCGCCGGTCGACATCGTGCTGTTGGATGGGTTTCGGCGGAGCGATTATCCGAAGATGGAGGTCGTCCCGTCCGGGCAGGACCAGGCGCTGCTGGCGCCGAACGACCCGATGGTGCTGGCGGTCACCTCAAAGGGGCGCGTGACGGCGCCGGTACCCCGCGTGCCGCGGTGCGATATCGGCGCTTTAGGCCACTTCGTGATGGCGCATGCGATGGCGGGCGGCGCGCAACCGGACTGATCGCACGGGCCTACCATGCGAACAGGTTGCCGCCGATGCTGCCTGCAACGGCACCGGCGACAGTGACAAGACTCAGGGTGAGCAGCGCGCGGTGCAGCCACTCGACCAGTGGGTAGATCGCGTCCGGGGCGACGGCCGCGCGGCGGGATAGAAGCCGCTCCAGGAACAGCGGTTCCAGAACGAACAAAGACATGTACCGCGCGCCACCCGAACGCAGGGCTTCGGCCAAGCGCGCCACCGCGCTCAGAAACGATGTCTTCGGAACATGAAGCAGCGACGCATAGCCAGATTCCGTCGAACTCGGGAAAGAGCGTCAGACGCGCTTCGCCGGCCTATGACAACCGGCCAGAACGTCACCGAGATCTGCTGCCACCAGTTCAGGCGACGCTTGGTGCCGATAGCATGCAACGGCCCGGTCAGCGTCCGTCCGGTACAGCGGCGGAACGGCGTCCGCACACCCGGCCATCGCCACCGGACAACGATCGATAAAGCTGCATCCGCCCGTCGCCGCCAGACCCGACAGAGTCGTGGTCGCCTCGCTCATCCAGCTCCGTTCGGTGCTCACCCGTGGGATCGAAGCGATCAGCAGTTTCGTGTAGGGATGCGCCGGGCGTTCGACGATTGGCGCGATCGCGCCAGCCTCCACCACTGCGGCCCGATACATCACCAGGATCGCATCGCTGATCTGATAGGCGGTTGCGAGATCATGGGTGATGTACACGATGGAGATGCCCAGGTCTTCATGCAGTGTCCGCAGCGTTTCCAGGATCGTCGCCCGCAACGACGCATCGACCATCGATACCGGCTCATCCGCAACGATCAACTTCGGCCGCAGCAGCACGGCCCGTGCGACCATAATGCGCTGCCTCTGCCCGCCGCTGAGCTGATGCGGAAACCGTCCAAGGATCTCCTCCGGCCGCAGGCCCACCGCCCGCAACGCCGTCTCGATCAGTCCGCGCGCCTCCGCCTTGGTCCTGGCTAACCGGAACTTGCGAACCGGCGTCGTCAACACGTGATCAACGCGATAGAACGGATTGTAGACTTCATAGGGATCCTGGAAGATCGCCTGCACGTCGCGGCGAAACGCCATGCGTGCCTCGGAACCGAGCCGGTGCAGATCGTCGCCGTGATACAGCACGCGGCCCGTGGTGGGCGCCACCAGTCCCAGCAGCATGCGCGCCAGCGTTGTCTTGCCGCTGCCGCTTTCACCCACCACCGCAAGGATGGACGGCCGCTCCTGATCGATTGCCACCGACACGTCGCGCAACGCCGTCAGCTTCCCATAGGTCCTGCCTGCGTGTTCGGCGCGCAGCAGCTCGGTCATGGCGTTGCCTCGGCGGCGTGGCAGGCGACAGTGCCGTCGGTACCCAGCGACCGCAGCGCCGGAGTCTCCTGCCGGCAGCGCTCTCCGGCGATCGGACAGCGCGGATGAAAGGCGCAGCCGCGCGGCAGATCGCGCAACAACGGCGCCAGTCCGGGAATGCCCTGCAATCGCCCCCTGTGTTCCAGCGACGGCAGGCTGGCGACCAGCGCCCGGGTATAGGGATGCCGCGGCGCCGTGACGATCGCCCCAATGGGCGCCACTTCCACCAGCCGCCCGGCATACATGATCCCCAGCCGGTCGACGAACTGCGCCATCAGCCCCATGTCGTGGCCGACCAGGATCACCGCGGCGCCCAGATCGCGCTGCACGCGCGCCAGCGTTGCCATCACCTGCCGCTGCACCACCACGTCCAGCGCGCTGGTCGGTTCGTCCGCGATGATCACCCGTGGCCGCAGGCAGATGGCAATCGCGATGCAGGCACGCTGCTTCATCCCGCCGCTGAGTTCGTGCGGATACATCGAAGCCACGTCCGGCCGCAGCCCAACGGTCGGGAGCAAATCAGCAATCCGCGCATCCAGAACCGGTCTCGAAAGCGCCTCGCCGTGGTCGGCCAGCGCATCCGCGATCTGCTGCCCGATGCGCATGACCGGATTGAGCGAATTCATCGAGCCCTGCGGCACCAGCGCGATCCCCGCCAGCCGCAGCCGCCGCATCGCCTCCCGATCCAACGCCGACAATTCAACGCCGTCCAGGAAGACGCGGCCGCCGTCGATATGGCCGGGCGGATGGATCATGCGTAAAATCGCCAGCGCCATGGTGGATTTGCCGGAACCGGATTCACCGGCGAGGCCAAACCGTTCATTCGGTGCCAGGCTGAAACTGACGCCGTCCACCGCCCGCACCACACCCAATGGATGCGCATACGACACGCGCAGGTCCCTGACCTCCAGGACAGCCCGGCTCATGTCGATTTCCGCAGGCGCGGATTGGCGATCTCGTCGAGGCCCATGGTCACGAAAAACAGTCCGAGGAACACCGTGACGATGATGACGATCGGCGGCACCCACCACCACCACCAGCCGTTGATCATCGCCGCGTTGAAATTGACCCAGTACAGCGTCATGCCCAAAGTCGGCGCGTCCATTGGCCCCAGGCCCAGCACCTCCAGCCCGATCGACGCCAGGATCGCCGCCGAAACCGAACTGACCAGCGTCGCGGCCAGATAGGGCAGCAGGTTCGGCATCAATTCGAGAAAAATGATCTCCAGTCCCCCCATGCCGGACATCGCGGCCAGTTCGACGTAGCCGCGCTCGCGCAACGTCAGCACCTGCGCCCGGATCGTCCGGGTCGGATTGAGCCACGCCAGCGAAGCAACGATCAGTGCCATTTCATTCACCGTCAGGCTGCTTTTGATCGAGACGGCAATCAGGATCAGCACCAGCAGCCCGGGCACGGTCAGCCCGATATCCGCTACGCTGCGGATGATCGTATCGGTCATGCCGCGATAAAAACCGGCGGTAAACGCCAGCACGGCGCCGATGCCGACACCAAGAAAGCCGGCGATGAACCCGATGCGCAAGGTCAGCGGCGTGCCGGCGACCATCACCGCCAGCAGGTCGCGGCCTTGCCGGTCGGTACCAAACGGATAGTCCCAAGACGGCGGCCGCAGCGAGGGGGCGGACAAGGCGCGTGCATCCTCGGTATCGACAAACATTCGTCCGATGACAACAAACAGCACCAGCGCAAGCAGCAGCAGCGTGCCGACCAGCAAGGATCGGTTGCGCCCGGTATAGGACATCACCCGGCGCAGCGCATTCATGACAGTTTCCGATACGAAATGCGCGGGTCAAGCCAGGGGTAGACAATGTCCAGCACCAAGGTCGCCAGGCCCAGCGCCACGATCACGGTGAACACGATACCCTGAATAAGGAACTGGTCGTTCTCCTGGATCGCCTGGAACAGCAGCGCGCCGATGCCCGGAAACCCGAAAATCACCTCCACCAGCACCGCGCCCGACAGGATCTGGCCAAGCGCCAGCGCCAGGGCCGTGGTCTGCGGCAGGATCGCATTGCGGACGCAATATCGCAGAAACACGGTGGTGGCGCGCAGTCCCTCGGCCTCGGCGAACACGACGTAGTCCTCCCCCATCGTCGTCACCATCATGCCGCGCATGGCCAGCGCCCAGCCGCCCACCGACACCAGGATGATCGACAGCGCCGGCAGGATCGAATGCATCGCGACGTCGCTGACGAACCTCCACGTGAACCCCTGCACCGCACCGGGACTGTAGCCGCCGAACATCGGCAGCCATTGCACCTGGAACGCAAACAGGTAGATCAGGATCAGCCCGAACAGAAAGAACGGGATTGCATGCAAGGCCCATAGCGGCGGCATCAGGGTGCGCAGCCAGCGCGGCGACCTTGGCCACGCCAGCAAGGCACCCAGCAGCGTGCCGATGGTGAACGACAGCAACGTCGTAGTGGCCAGCAACCCGACCGTCCACGGCAGCGCCTCGATGATCAGTTCGCGGACCGTGCGCGGATAGTTGGCAATAGAGTAATTGAAGTCCAGATGCGCCGTATCATAGAGGTAGCTGCCGTATTGGGCCAGCAACGGCCGGTCCAGGCCAAATCGCGTATTGTACTCCTTGACCATCTCCTCCATGCCACTTTGCACCGCGCCGCCAAGCGCTGCCTGCTGCAGCAGTTTGGTACGCACCGGATCCTGACCGGAAATTTTCGGCAGGAAAAAGTTCAGCGTCGCCGCCAGCCAGACGATCAGCAGGAACACGCCGAAGCGCCGGGCGATATAGGCCGCTTGCATCGCTAAACCGGTCGCCGCGTCATACCGACTGCAGGTTCCACAGCACTATCGCGAAGGTAAGGTGCCAGTGCGCACCGTTGATATAGGCGTTCTCGGAGGTCGGCCAGTTCTTCCAGTACAGCGTGTCCATGGCGATACGATGAAAATTCTGCACCAGCTGGATATCCGGCAGTTCGGGCAGCCAGATCTCCATCGCCCGCCGCCATTGTGCCGCCAATTTCGGCACATCGGTCGGGTCGGTGACGAACATCTCGTCGACGATCTTGTCGTACTCCGCGTTCTTCCAGCGGGCGAAATTCGCCTGGTGGCCGCCTGGCACGGCGATGCTCGATCCCTGGTACAGCCGCAGTGTCGCATAGGGCTCATTGATGCTGCCGCCATGACCGTAGATGGCCCCGGCGTACTTGCCTTGCTGGAACCGGTTGTCGAAATCAGGCGGCAATGCGAAGCCGGCGTCGATGCCGCGCCGCTTCAGCATTTCCGACAGGACCGGTCCCATGCTCGCTCCGCTGGCGCCGAAGCCGATAATCTCGAGCTTGATGTGCTCGCCGGCGGCGTCCGACCAGAATCCCGCACCGTCCTTCTTGTAGCCCTTGGCCGCCAACAGGGCATCGCCCTTCTTCGGGTTCACCGCCAGCGTGTCGTATTTTTGCAGCAGGTCCTTCACCACGTCGAAATAGGGCTGCAGCGGTTTGTAGGCCGGCAGCGGCAGGGAAGAGGTCTGGCTAGCACCGGAATAGGCCACGTCGATCAGTTGTGCGCGGTCGATGTAGTAGCTCAGTGCCCAGCGTACATCGCGGTCGTCGAACGGCTTCACCTCGTTGTTTACGAACAAGGAAATCGGCCACCAGTCGACATAGCCGAACGGCGGCTTGCGGCCGGCATGGGTGATGATCTTCTCGTTCTGCCGGAAGATGGTCGGAAACGTCGCCGGCTGCATGCCGGCACTGGCATCCGTCTGATTGGTGATCATCGCTTGCGCCATCTGCTGTTCCCCGACGCCCGGCAGCCAGATGTTGCGCAGCACCTGCGGCAGCGGCGCTAGCCCGGCCTCGGCCGCCCACCATGTCGGACGCCGGTCGAACACCTTCTGCTGCAACGACGCGTTGGTCACCTTCCACGGCCCGGTGCTCACCGGCCAGCCCTTGGCGATGTCGAAATGCTTGAAAGTAGACCAGTCCTGCCCTTCGAAAATGTGCTTCGGCACGATGTAGACGCCGATGTCGTACTTGTAGGTCATGAAAAAGAAGAAACGAGGCGATGGAACCACGAAATCCACCACCACCGTATTGGCGTCCGTCGCGGTCGCTTTCGCCACCGCCTGCTTCACGTCAACGCCCCATTTCACCTTGGGGCCGTAATCACGCAGGGTATTCAGCGTATAGGCGACATCCTCGGCGCTGAACGGAACGCCATCGCTCCATTTGATGCCGGACCGAGTCTTGATTGTAAGCTGCGTGAAATCCGGCGTGAACGAGAAGGTTTCCGCCAGCCACATATACGTCTTGTCGGCGAACGCGCTGTAGTAGGCCAGCGGTTCATAAATCAGATTGGGTCCATTCTGGTGGTTGGAGCCGATGCAGTAGGCATTCCACAGATCGAAATCCACCCAGCGTCCGTCGCGGCTGCCGGTCCAGACCAGCGTCACGGTCTTGTCCCGCGGCACCTCGGCCGGCTCCGCCATCGCAACGCCGCCCGCCCATGGCGCCAGCGCCGTCAGCGCGCCGGCGGCCATCCCGGCCTTCATAACGTCACGCCGCCCCTGCTTCATGCCGGAGGTCTTCCTGGACATGGCGTATTCTCTCCCTGAAATCCGCGCATGTATCGCGCGATGGCTGTGTTCAGCACTTGACCGGAAGCTTACAGGGGTTTTTCGCGATCACAAAGGGCATCAACAGCCGACTTGCCCAGCGTTGCAGGCCAGCCGGCCTCGGCGCTGGAGGTGTCGATTCAGTCGCAGGTGGTGAACCTGCTGCAGGATCTGCAGGCAAGGTTCGGTGTCGCCCATGTGTTCATCTCGCACGACCTGGCGGTCGCGCGGCACATAGAGCACTGTGTAGCCGTCATGTATCTGGGCCGGAGGGTGGAACTGGGTAATACAGACGCTAGCTTTGATGCGCCGCATCCGACGACATCGGCGGCCTGGCGGTTCCGACCAATGTCTCCAAGGAAGCCACTCCCTTTCAAACGCCGACGCTAATCCAGGAGGTCGCCGGAGGCAAAGCGGGGCGGCGACGTTGACAGCCGGGCCGCCGCGTGTCCCGCTGACAAAAAACGGAGGACGGAAACACATGCTCTCCATCGAAGTCATTCCGCTGACCCTGCATATCGGCGCGGAAATCCGCAGCGTAGACCTCACACGGCCCCTGCCGGCGCCGCAACTGAAGGAAGTGAGGGACGCGTTCCTGAAGTGGAAAGTGATCTTCTTTCGCGGCCAGCACCTGGATCACGCCCAGCACGTCGCCATGGCCCGCCAGTTCGGGGAGCCGACGATCGGCCATGCAGTGTTCGGCCATGTCGACGGCCACCCCGAGATCTACTCGGTCGCCAAGAACCGCACCGCCAACGAAAAATACGAGACGATGACGGTAACCCCCTGGTTCGGCTGGCACACGGATGTGACGGCGGCGGTGAACCCGCCCTGCGCCTCTATCTTGAGGGGCGTGACCATCCCGCCCTATGGCGGCGATACGTTCTGGACCAACCTCGTCGCAGCCTACGCCGGCCTGTCGGAGACAATGCGCGGCTTCGTTGACACGCTTCGCGCCGTCCACGCCTTCGAGGCGCGCGGCGACGGCAAGGCGGGGGGCACCTACAATGATCTGGTCAAGAAACGGGCATTGAAAAGCGAGCACCCGCTGGTCACCGTTCATGCCGAGACGGGAGAGCGCGTGTTGTTCGCCAGCCCGTCCTTCCTGAAGTCCATCGTCGGCCTGACCCCGCGCGAAAGTGCCAAGATCCTCGAAATCCTATGGGAGCATGTCGTCCGCCCTGAATACACCGTGCGCTTCAAATGGAACCCGGGCGACATCGCGTTCTGGGACAATCGTTCCACCGCCCATCTGGCACCAAGGGATATCTTCCAGTCCGATTTCGACCGCCAGCTTTACCGCATCACGCTGGTGGGCGAGAAACTGGTTGGCGTTGACGGCCGGACGTCCACCTCGATCGAGGGCTTGCCGATCCTGTCGGCGGCCGAGGAACTGAAGATGATGGCGGCGGGGTAGAAGGCGAATTGCCAAAGGGCTTTGCCAGCCACCGCTACAGCGGACAGACTGACGCCACAACAAAGGGTGACCTGGATCGCCAGGCCCGCATGACCGAGGAAATGACCATGACACAGACCATCAGCCGCCGCTCGGCGCTGGGTTCGGGACTGGCCGCAGGCGCCGCGCTGGCGATGCCACGGATCGCCAGGGCAGCGGACCAGACCATCCGGATCGGCGTCCTGACCGACATGGCCGGCACCTATGCCTTCTTGACCGGCGAGGGGTCGGTGCTGGCGACACAGTTCGCCATCGACGACTTCCGCAAGCAGCACCCCGAGATCAAGGTCGAGCTGCTCTCGGCCGATATGCAGTTGAAGCCCGATGTCGCTCTGGCCATCGCGGGCGACTGGTTCGACAGCAAAGGCGTGGACCTGCTGATGGACCTGCCGCTGTCCTCGGCCGCGATCGCCGTGGGTGAGATGGCGAAGGCGAAGGACAAGCTGGCGATCTTCACCGGCGCGGCGTCATCGATCCTGACCGGCGAGCGGTGCGGTCCCAACCATCTGCACTGGGCCTACGACACCTGGGGCGTGCCGCATGCGATCGTCGCGGCATCGGTGAAGGATGGCGGGGATAGCTGGTACTTCATCACCGCGGATTATGCCTACGGCCAGCAACTGGCCCGCGATTCAGCGTCGTTCGTCACTGCGGCCGGCGGCAAGGTGCTGGGTGAGGCCAGATATCCGTTCCCCACCACCACCGACTACTCCGCCTTTCTGCTGCAGGCGAAGGCCAGCGGGGCCAAGGTGATCGGGCTGGCGAACGGCGGCGTGGATTCAAACAACTGCATCAAGCAGGCAGCCGAATTCGGCATCATGGCCAGCGGTGTGAAAGTTGTTGGCGTCGGGCTGCTGGTCAACAACATCCCCGCTATCGGGCTGACGGCCGCGCAGGGGGTCAGGCTGGCCGAACCCTATTACTGGGACCTGAACGACGGCACGCGCGCCTTCGGCCGTCGCTTCCAGGCGGGGATGAAGACCGGAGCGATGCCGAACTCCGCACAGGCGGGCCAGTATTCCGCGACCATGCATTACCTGAAGGCGGTCGTGGCGATGGGGCCGGAGAAGGCGAAGGCCAGCGGCCGAGCGGCGATCGCGCAGATGAAGGCGATCCCGATCCAGGACGCGATCTATGGCACCAGCGTGATCCGCGAGGATGGACGCGTGATCCACGACATGCATCTGTTCGAGGCGAAAGCGCCCGCCGAGTCGAAGGAGGAATGGGACGTGCTGAAGCTGAAGAGCACGATCCCGATGGGCCAGGCGTTCCGGCCGTTGGCCGAGGATGGGTGCCCGCTGGTACACACCTGAGGGGCGGACGGCGGCGGCATTCCAGACCACCGGGCCATCAAGCGGTTGGTGCGGCCAATGCCGGGGTTCAAATCCTTCAGGTCAGCCGCCGTGACGCTTGCCGGTGTCGAACGCGTGCACATGATTCGGAAAGACCAGTTAGGGACGACATACGAAATGTGTGCGGCTCGGCAATTCTATTCGTTGGCGGGATAAAGCCCGTCGTAGTCAGGCGGGCTCATCCCCTGCGACGCAGGCGCCGAGCCGCACGACCGAATCGGGATTGACCAGCCCCGAGAGGTCCCCGATCTCGTCCCCAACCCACACCGCCCGCACCACGCGGCGC
>JARLIN010000102.1 GCA_031291715.1 Rhodopila sp.
TTGAGCGTCCCGGGCGCCGGCTCGATGAAATACCTCACCCCCTCCTCCGTTGAGCGGGCGGCTTCCTCTATCTTGATTGCCAGGGCGTCGATGTCCGCTTCTTTTATCACGCTTACCACCCATCCTCGCAGTCATGCAGTTGTAACCAGCAAGGTATCCCAACCCGATTGAGGGAGTTCGGATGTGCTGTAGGAATCCTGCATTTGATATCGTACTAGATACGTACGCTTTCTAGCAGCCTCCGCCGGACAGAGCAACCGGGCCCCCACCTCGACCTCATTCAGAGAATAGCTATCCCAGCTGACGCTTCGAACCGCTCCTTCGGCTGTGGCTGAGCCGTACTGCGAATGTTCGATGGCCGGCGTCGCATCCGGTTTTGGGGGTAATGCCTTTTGGAGACCAACTCGAACTGCACAATAGGGCGAGAAACCTACCCATACGCCACCGCCCCCTCCCCCCGCGTCATCCGCTCCACCATCGGCGTCCCGGTCAAAGAAGAAGCCACCGCCTCCGCACCCTGATCCCGTCCACGCCCGCCGACATGATCCCGCCGGCGTATCCCGCCCCCTCTCCCGCCGGGAAAAGCCCTTTCGTGTTCAGGCTGTGCCCATCCGCCCCCCGAACAATCCGGATGGGGGAGGACGTGCGAGTCTCCACCCCCGTCAGCACCGCGTCGTGCATGGCGAAGCCGGGGATGCCGCGGGCGAAGTGCCCCAAAGCCTCGCGGATCGCCTCTATCGCGTATCCGGGCAGGCAGGCGGCCAGATCGGCCGGGTGGACGCCGGGCTTATAGGACGGCACGACCGCCCCCAGCGCCTGCGACGCCCGGCCTTCAATCAGGTCGCCGACAAGCTGGGCCGGCGCGGCGTAGGTGCTGCCGCCTGTTAGATACGCCTTCCGCTCCCATTCCTGCTGGAACGCAATCCCGGCCAGCGTGCCGCCAGGATAATCCGCCGGCGTAATGCCGACGACGATGCCGGCGTTGGCGTTGAACTCGGCGCGGGAATACTGGCTCATGCCGTTGGTGACGACGCAGCCGATCTCGGATGTCGCGGCGACGACCCGCCCGCCGGGGCACATGCAGAAGCTATAGACCGATCGGCCGTTACTTGCGTGGTGCACCAGCTTGTAGTCCGCCGCGCCCAGCAGCGGATGGCCGGCGAACCCGCCGAAGCGGGCGCGGTCGATCAGCGCCTGCGGATGCTCGATCCGCGCGCCGATGGAGAATGGTTTCGCCTCGATATGCACCCCGCGCCGGTGCAGCATCGCGAACGTGTCCCGCGCGCTATGGCCGATCGCGAGCACGACGTGGTCGGCGTCGATCTGCTCGCCGTCCGCCAGGGTCAGGCCGCGGACGTGGCGGGTTTCATCGACCAGGATGTCCTCGACCCGGCAGCCGAAACGGTATTCGCCGCCGAGCGCCTCGATCTTGGCGCGGACGCCCTCGACGACGGTGACGAGGCGGAAGGTGCCGATATGCGGCTTGCTGACATACAGGATTTCCTCGGGCGCGCCGGCCTCGACGAATTCGGTCAGCAGTTTGCGCGTCAGGTGGCGGGGGTCCTTGATGCCGGAATACAGCTTGCCGTCGGAAAACGTGCCGGCGCCGCCCTCCCCGAACTGGACGTTGCTTTCGGGGTTGAGGACGCCGCGGCGCCACAGGCCCCAGGTGTCCTTGGTGCGCTCCCGCACCAGTTTGCCGCGTTCGAGGATAAGGGGGCGGAACCCCATCTGCGCCAGGGTCAGCGCGGCGAGCAACCCGCACGGGCCGGTGCCGATGACGACCGGGCGTTTGGGTGGGGCGCTGACGTGGACCGGGAAGCGATATCGCGTGTCGGGGGCGGGGCCGATCCGGGGATTGCCGGCGAAGCGGGCCAGGACGGCGGGTTCGTCCCGCAGTGCGACATCGACGGCGTAAACCAGGCTGATCGCGGAACGGCGGCGCGCGTCATACCCCCGGCGGGCGATCGACAGGCTGAGCAGGTCGTCCGGAGGGACACCAAGCCGCGCCAGCACCGCCTCACGCAGGGCGTCGGGGGCGTGGTCGAGCGGGAGTTTGAGTTCGGTCAGGCGGAGCATGGGATCCCGTCGTTATCGTGCCCGCCCCTCGTCATGGGCGGGCCTGTCCCCATAGGTATCAGGATACGGGCGTGGTTGGCGCAGAACATTCTCCGCGATCGTCACGGCGATGGGGAGAGAGCGTTGCTCCGTTCCGCGCTTATCCTGATACGCATGCGCCTGTCCCGGCCATCCGTGCACGGACGGCGGGGGGGGGCGAATGGCCGGGACAGGCCCGGCCATTAGGGTGAGGCGAGGATGCGCCCGTTGACGTGGGAAGCAGCGTGGCGTTTCAGCCGCCCAGCCGGTTCCCCAGCAGCTTGGCCCAACCGTGCGGGTCCGGCGCGGTGCCGTATTGGATACCGACGATGGTGTCATACAGCTTCTGGGTCAGCGCGCCGGTCTGGCCGCCGTTGATGATGTAGCGCTCGCCCTTGTAGCCGAGCTCCCCGACGGGGGAGATCACGGCGGCGGTGCCGGTGCCCCACATCTCCAGCGTGCCGGCCTTCGCGGCGGCGATGACCTCGTCGATGGAGATCGGGCGTTCGGACACGCGCAGGCCCCAGTCACGCAGCAGGGTCAGCACGGAATCGCGGGTGATGCCGGCCAGGATGGCGCCGTTCAGCGGCGGCGTAATCACCTCGTCGCCGATCTTCAGCATGATGTTCATGGTGCCGACCTCGTCGAGGTATTTGTGCTCCACCCCGTCGAGCCACAGCACCTGGGTGTAGCCGGCCTTTTGCGCTTCCTCGGCACCGTAGAGGCTGGCGGCGTAGTTCGCCATCGTCTTCGCCGCGCCCAGGCCACCGCGCACCGCCCGGACATACTGATCCGAGGCCAGGATGCGGACCGGGTTCATGCCTTCCTTGTAGTAGGCGCCGACCGGGCCGACGATCACGTAATACAGGTAGCTGTGCGACGGATGCACGCCCAGGAACGTCTCGGTCGCGATAACGGTGGGGCGGATATACAAAGAGGTGCCGGGCAGCGACGGCACCCAGCGCTGATCGACCTCAACCAGGGCGCGGATCGATTCTTCCACCATCGCCGGATCGAGTTCCGGGATGCACAGGTAATGCGCCGACCTGTTCAGGCGGCGCGAATGGTCGCCGGCGCGGAACAGGCGGATCTGGCCGTCCTGGCCGCGGAACGCCTTCAGCCCGTCGAAGATCGCCTGGCCGTAGTGCAGCACGCAGGTCGCCGGGTCCAGGGTGAACGGCCCATAGGGCTCGATGCGGGGATTATGCCAGCCCTTCCCTTCCTCGTAGTTCATGAGGAACATGTGGTCAGAGAAGACTTTTCCGAACGACAGAGTCTCATCGGCGGGGGTCGGCTTGGGATTGGCGGTCCGGGTGATGGCGATCTGGGTCACGGGCGTCTCATTATCTGGATAAAGGGCATCTGGCGCACAGACTACGATACCATGACAGCGAAGGCCAATGCACCTTCCGTGCGCCGGGTATGCGTGCCGCCACGGCGTTGGTTTTCTTTACAGATGTCTCGCGGGGCGGTTGGCGGACAAGCTGCAGGCCTCTGTTTTCAAAGCAGAAATATTCCAGGTACGATTCTTGCGTTCGTTCCGGCTGCCTGGGCGGCCCGCATCCTGGGCCGCCGCGTAGATAGGGACGAACGCCTTGCCTCCATTCCAGTCCTTCCTCGGATCGATCGCCGCGTGCGGCGCGCTGGCCATGGCCTGTGCACAGCCCGCGGCGGCCCTGACGATCACGCCGTATTTCGACGCCTCGATTACCGGAGCGGGCAACGCGGCGCAGGTCGAAAGCGCCATCGGCGACGCCATCGACACCATTGATTCGCTCTATTCCAACACCGGCACCGTCGGGATCGTCTTCAACCAGGCGTCCGGCAGCTTTCTGGGGCAAAGCCAGACCGCCGATTACAGCCTTAGCTATTCGGCCTACACGGCCGCTCTTGCCTCGGCTTCCGCGCACCAGCCCTCGAACACGGTCCTGTCCACCGCGGTCGCCAACCTGTCATCCGGCAACAAGCCGGGTAGCGGAGGGTCGGTGATCCTGACCTCGGCGGACGCCCGCGTGGCGCTTGGCCTGTCCGGTCATAGCGGCTGCTTCAACAGCAGCGGCACCTTCGTGAACACATGCGGTCAGTTGTACGACGGGGTGATCACGCTCACCACCAGCTACACGCTGAACTTCGGCAA
>JARLIN010000103.1 GCA_031291715.1 Rhodopila sp.
AAATGTTTTTTCATCGCAAAGAGCTGATCCAGCCGGTGAACGTCGGCAAACCGGACGCCCGTTTCGGCACTTTTTTGCTTGAGCAGTTTGGCGGCGCGACAGGCGAGCTGACCGCCGCATTGCAGTACTGGGTTCAGTCTTTCCATGTCGAGGACGCTGCAATCCGCGACATGCTCCAGGATATCGCGATCGAAGAGTTCAGCCACCTTGAGATGGTCGGCAAGCTGATCGCCCAACACACCAGCAAGATAGATCAGACAAAGGTTTACGACGCGCCGCTGTTTCGCCTTAAGGGCGGCGGCCCCCATTTCCTCGATAGCCAGGGAAGCTGCTGGACGGCAGCTTACATACAGGAAGGCGGGAATGTTGTTCGAGATCTCCGCGCGAACATTTCCTCCGAGGCAGGCGCGCGGCAGACCTATGAGGCGCTGATCAAGGCCTGTGAAGATGAAGGCACCAGGAAGACGCTCGTACATCTACTGACCCGCGAAATCACCCATGCCAACATGTTCATGAAGGCGCTGGCTTCGATGGGGAAGCTCGATGATCCGATGTTCGGCACAATCCCGCCGGACGATACGGTCAAGCTGGTGTTCGATCTTTCCAAGGGCGAAGACGCGCGCGGCCCCTGGAACGAGGCGCCCGAGTTCGACTATATTGCAAACCCGGAGCCAATGGGCGGCTTGCCCCCGGCACCGATTAATCCCGACGATGAGCGACCTTTGCCGCCAAAGGCAAAAGGGAAGTCACGTCGCGCCTCGCGATGAGCAATTTACTGACCGACGCTACCGGTATAGCGATCAGGAAAATCACCTCATCGCGTTGAATTTTCGAGAGCGCTGATGTCGGCAACCGCAACATCGAAGGTTCAAGACGAGTTGTCCTATCCCTCGAAGATGTAGGTAATAACAGGAGGAGGCAAACATGGGCCGCGGCATTCTACTTTGGCTGATCGGCGTTCCCATTCCGGTCATCATTCTGCTCGCTCTGGTCTGGCACTGAACATGGATACCGTTTTACCGAGCGCCGCCGAGCGGTCTGTGCCTGCCGGCAATGAGTCTTCATCGTCGGCGGTGAGTTGGCCGGCGATTTTTGCCGGCGCCTTCAGCGCCATCGCGCTCGCTATTGTTCTGACATCCCTTGGCGCCGGTCTCGGCCTCAGTTCGATTTCAGCGTGGCCGAACGCCGGCGCATCGGTCACTACCTTTACGATCAGCACGGGCATCGGCCTGATCGTCGTTCAGTGGCTGTCGTCGGCGCTTGGGGGCTTCATCACCGGTCGGTTGCGCACAAAATGGACCGGCGTCCACACGCATGAAGTTTTCTTCCGCGACACGGCGCATGGCTTCCTATCATGGGCGGTTGCCACCATCGTCGGGACCGTGCTGCTAGCGGCGGCGGCCTCATCCGTTGTGGGCGGCGGCGTTCGTGCCGCCTCAACGGTCGGAGGCGGTGCGGCGCAAGCGGTGACGTCCGGCGTTTCACGCTATGCGGTCGATGGTCTCTTTCGGCCAGACCATATTGATGCCGCCTCGACGAACAGTGAGGATGCCGCCGCCCAGGCGACCCGCATTCTCGCCAACGGCGTTCGCAACGGCGACGTCTCGCCAGCTGATCGAAGCTATCTCGTACAACTCGTGGCCGCTAAGGCCGGCCTCTCGCCGACTGATGCGCAGAAGCGCGTGGATGATGTCGTCGCGGCCACCAAAGATGCGGAGATAAAGGTCCGTCAGGCTGCAGACGTCGCCCGTAAGGCCACAGCTACCTTCGCCATTTTCACGGCGCTCTCTTTGCTGATCGGGGCCTTTGTCGCGATGGCTGCCGCAGCCTTCGGAGGCAGCGTGCGCGACGAATATTGAAAAATTGCGTCTCTTTTACAACGCAGGCGGTGCGATTCGCTCCGCCTGCTGAATATCCATTGCCTGAAGGGTCTTCAGCCCGGCATCCGTATCGATTTGTTGATCGTGTGTTTCGGACCATCGGGGGAATAGCCCGGGTCCACGAATAACACCCCGGTGGCCTGTGCTCGTATTCGGAATCATCGTAACTAACTGTTCAATAAGGACTCATATGCGTGGCTCTCCCGTGGATAACAGTAATATTGTCGTTGCTATTCCAGTTCGGGATGAGGCCGCACGGATCCGACCATGCCTGATTGCGTTGAACCAACAAATGCGGGTGCCGGACGGGGTGGTCCTGATGTTGAACAACTGCACGGACGAGACCGAGACAATCACGCGCGCCATGATCCCGAAACTGCGCTTCCCTCTGGACATTATCAGTCGGGACCTACCACTGGCTCAGGCTGACGCGGGACATGCACGCGGCTTGGCGATGGACGTGGCGGCTGAGCGGGCCGGGTCGTCAGGCGTTCTGCTGACAACTGACGCTGATTCGACTGTCCCCCCCGATTGGGTGATCCGCAACCTCGCCTCGCTGCGGCAGGGCGTCGATATCGTGTGCGGCCGGGCTGTAATCGATCCCATCGAAGCGGCGGTGATCCCAGCCCATCTGCATGCCGATGACGCCCTGGAATGTCGGCTGATCGCGTTGCTGGACGATGTCGCGTGGATGCTGGATCCCGAACCGCACGATCCGCCGCTGCGCCATACCGAGGCGTCTGGCGCGACTCTCGCCGTTACTGTCGCGGCATTTCACCGGGTCGGCGGCATCCCGGCTATGGCGTCGGGCGAAGACCGGGCCTTTGTGCGAGCGCTTTGGATGATGGACGCTCGGGTCCGCCACGATCCGACGATTCAGGTAACGGTATCCGGGCGGGTCGAAGGCCGAGCGCCCGGCGGGATGGCAGACGCGATCCGCCGCAGGATCGTGCAACAGGATGAATTCGCGGACGAAATGGCCGAACCGGCGATGGACGCCTACCTGCGTTACAGCTTGCGCCAGCGTGTTCGGCGGGTCTGGCGCGGCCTGGCCGACCCGGCGCTGGCTGGCGATCTCGGCCTCTCATGGGCAAAGGTGGCGACCGCCGTGGCAGATCGCTACTTCGGCGGCGCTTGGGCGAAGCTGGAAGCCGCGAGCCCGGTCCTTCAACGGCGTCGCGTTCGCTTCACCGAACTGCCGGCGGAGATCGAGACGGCCCGGATGTTGCGCCACCGATTGACGACTCCCGAAACCCTGGCGGCCGATTAGCGATGATCGGTCTGCTGCCTATGGTCGCCGAGCGGGTCCCATGGATGCAAAGCCGCGCCGATGCGTTGGATCGGGGCGCGGCGTTTCCCATCGAGGAATTCGACCTGCTACGCGGGATCGGTGCCCTATCCCCGTCGTTGCCGGTGCACGGACACGCCGGCGTCGACGAACTGGCTTCGCTGTTGTCTCTGGTGGGACAGGGCAACCTGTCGGTGGGACGCGTTCTGGAAGCCCACATCAACGCGCTGCATTTGATCGCTCGATACGGGGCGACTTCGACCTGGCACGACGACTGCCTGTTTGGGCTATGGGTCACTGATCCGCCGCAGAACGGTTTGCGCATGCGGCAAGACGGCAGCCGGATTTCTCCGCAGGTGCGTGGCGAGGATCGGCGGTGGCGCTGGGCGGCCTGATCGCGCTGCTCGGCTACACGGTTACCCAGCTTCGTGCATCCGGCCGATTCGACAGCCCGCACTGCCAGGCGCGACTGGGACGAGCGCTCATTGCCCGCGAGACAAGCCGGCTGTGGGTCCAGACGGCGGCCAGGGTAGCGGAGGATCCATCGGCCGACACGGCGCATCGTGTCGCGACCGTTGGTCTGGCACGAATCGCGGTCGAAACAGCCTGCCTCGACGCCATGTGCCTTGTGCAGCGGTCCCTCGGGCTGTCTGCATTCCGGCAGGGCAACCCGGTTGAGCGGATTTGCCGTGATCTGGCCACCTACCTGCGTCAGCCAGCGCCCGATGAGGTGCTGACCGAGGCAGCAATCTGGTTCGCCTGCCATCCGGCGGCTTCGGCGTGACCACGGCAGCGGATTTTCATCGATTCTGGAAGGCTTTGCCGGTCGGGCGGTTGCAGGACGTCGTAGGCGACGGGACGTGCCTGATCCTGGCGCCGCATCCGGACGATGAAAGCCTGGGATGTGGGGGGCTGATTGCGGCCTGTGCCGCCGCCGGGCGGCCGCCCTTGGTCGTCGTGCTGACCGACGGTGCCGGATCGCATCCGAATTCGCGTGCCTATCCTCCGGATCGACTTCGCGCGGTCCGGGCACGCGAAGCGAGGGACGCGGTAGCGTGCCTGGGACTGTCAGCCGATCGCGCAATATTTCTGAACCAGCCGGACACGGCCGCCCCGTATGACGGTCCGGATTTCGACGCGGTCGTCACCCGGCTGGTGGCATTGATCCGCCAGGAGGCCAACTGCACCGCCATCCTGGCGCCATGGCGGCACGACCCGCATTGCGATCACGAAGCCGCGTCACTGGCCGCCTGCACAGTGGCCGCCGTCACCGGGATCAGAAGCATGACTTTCCCGGTTTGGGGATGGACCTTGGATGGGGCGGCTCCGCTTCCGGAAGCACCGGCTTCGGGGTGGCGCTTGGATATCGGCGCATTCTTTCCGGCGAAGCGGGCCGCGATACAGGCGCATCGGTCGCAATACGGCGACCTGATTACCGACGATCCGGACGGTTTTCGGCTACCGCCGGCCTTGCTGTCGGTGTTCGACAGTCCTTACGAGACGTATATTCAGTCATGACGAAATCGCGCCCGCCAAGCCACTTCCAACACCTGTATCAAACCAATCCAGACCCTTGGGACTTCGAGACGAGCTCCTACGAGCAAGCCAAATATCGCAACTCGCTGGACGCTCTGGGAGGCCGGCACTTCGTGTCGGGTTTGGAGGTCGGCTGCTCTATCGGCGTTTTGACGCGGATGCTGGCGTTACGTTGCGGACGCCTGCTGGGCCTCGATATCGTCGAGGCCCCCCTGCCAGCGGCCAGGGCGCGTTGTGCCGATGTCCCTCAGGCGCGGTTCGCGCGGATGCGGATTCCGCTGGAGTGGCCAGATGAGCAATTCGATTTGATCGTCTTCTCGGAAGTTCTCTATTTTCTTTCCGCTGGCGATATCGAGCGTTGCGCGCGGCGCGTCCTGGACACGCTGCTGCCCGATGGCGCCGTCCTGCTGGTCAATTGGACGGGCAAAACCGATGATCCCAGCCCGGGTAATGCCGCACCGGATCGCTTCATAGCCCAGGTGAGGGATCGCTTGCGGGTCACGCATCAGGAGCGGCATCCCCGGTACCGGCTGGAATTGCTGACTTCGACGTGAAACCGTTCGTGCGGCCGGCACGGCTGGTTCGAACCCACGTTCGCACGCGCGGTATCAGGCAACGGCGTGGATGGCGGCCGGAGTGCCGCGGCGGCTCGCGTAGATCTTGGTGAATTCCGCGCCCAGTAGGAAAATCTGTGCCGAATAGTAGATCCACAGCAGCACGATGATCAGCGCGCCGGCGGCGCCATAGCTGGAAGCCACCGCGCTGTGGACCAGATAGAGGCAGATCAGAAACTTCCCCACGTTGAATAGCAGCGCGGTAACCACCGCGCCCACCCGCACGTCAGCCCAGGATAGCTTTGCATCGGGCAGCACTTTGTAGATCGCGGCGAACAGAACCGAGATCAGCGCGAAGGAGATTACGAAGTCTAGTATCTGTAGAATCACTGCGCCAAATGGCAACACCGCGCTGATGTAGCTGCTAAGCCCGGACAGGATGGCACTAATCACCAGAGAGACCAGCAGCAGGAAGCCGAGCGCCGCGACCAGACCAAGGCTCGCCGCGCGCGCCCGCACCAGGCGCGAAACGGTGGTGCCCTGGGGTTGCGTCTTCCAGATCACATTCAATGCCGACTGCATCTCACCGAACACGCCAGAGGCGGTTATGAGCAGGATGGTCGCGCCCACTACGGAGGCGAGAATGCCGCTCGACTTGTCTGCCGCGCTCTGCATGGCGGTCTGCACCAGATCGGCGCTCGCTCTACCCATCAAGTCGCTGAGCTGGCTTGCGATCGCACCGCGCGCTGCGTCCTCGCCGAAGGCAAGCCCGGCGATGGCGACGACGATGAACAACACGGGACCGATTGAGGTGATGGTATAGAACGAAATCGACGCTCCCCGGCTGAGCGCCTCGTCTGCGATAAAAGCCTGCACGCTGTCGCGCAGGAGCGGCCAGATCCGACCAAACATGCGGGGTCCGTTGCAATTCACAGAATGAACGCGGGCGAGCCGTCGTAAGTTCCCGCAAACCGTCCGGTCGTGGCCCGACCGCCGGCTCAGCTTGCGAGCAGGACTGCCGAGTATATTTTTGTATATGATTGATAACGTCTAGCGTTTCTGCTTGGCGGCGCAACGATGGCCGGCCTTGCGACAAAGCTCGGCAATCACAGCTTCCGCGCAAGCGGGATCACGGCGTATAGCTGAAGAACGGCGGCACGCGGGAGAGGCGGCGCAGATGGCTAACCACGCCAGCACGCGCACCGCACAGCTCTACGATCGTCGGCGCGAGGAAGTCAGCCTCGATGAGGTGGAGAGGGCCAGGGTGTGACCGGTCGGCTACGGCGCGGGCTGCACGCAGGGAGGTCACGGTGAGCGATACAAAACAGGACTTTGAGCAACGCATTCGCGAACGCGCTTACTTCCTATGGCAGCAGGACGGTTGCCCAGACGGCCATGCCGATCAGCATTGGGAACGGGCCCGCGACATTGAGGCCGCGCGCGAAGGGGACGATAGGCGCATCGATATCGAGGGAGAGGACAGCTTTCCCGCGAGTGATCCACCGTCGCATAGCAGGATCACTGGGGACGCGCCCCGCCGGCGGGCAAGATCCTGACAGGGCACTTCGCGCTAGACCAATCCGCTCGGCATTCGTGGCTGCGCGACCAGGCGGCCAGGAGGCTGAACCTAACTGGGAGCCCGACATATGCCGCAAGCCGCCAAGGAGTTGTATCGTAGCGCCAACGGAGACAAATGGTCCCTTGTTCTGGATGACACCATGGCCAGGCCGCAAGTCCTCCACGAACCGAACCGGGCATCCGGCGGGCAAGCATCGCGGACAGAGATCGGTGACTTCCTGGTCCGAGATGCTCACGGCCCTCAACACGCCGAGCTGCTCCGCCTGATCGGCTCACTGGTCGAGTAGACCATCGAGACTGCCGCGCTGGATGGGTGTGTCGTGAGCGTACTCACCAGATCCGCCACCATGACATGCGCCTGCTTCTCCGACAGGTCGGGCGTCTCGCCGATCTCCTCGAACACCGCTTTCAGGGGCACCACAACCGCTGGGGTGGCCTTTCCTCGGATGGGACGGCCGGCCTCGCCAAGCTATCCGGGTGACGCCTGCCGCCGCCATGTGAAGACCGGTGTTGATGCCGTGCCGGCGGCCCACGTCCGCCGGGCGGCCCGCGGCCCTAATTGCCAATTGACCGCGAGATCGGTTCGAACTCCGGCGAGCTCGTCCGGCTCACGGCCGGCGTGAACCAATTTTGCTAGCGCGGCTCTGAGATCGTGCGGCCCTGAACCAGCGCAAATCCGGTCCTTTCAATCTCCTGGTCGATCTCTGGCGACGTCGAGGCCATGGTAGTGCCGAGGGGGATCGCGTTGCCGGCAGCCGCCCACGGGCCGGTCTCGGCGGGAAGATTTGCTCCTGTGGCATCGGCCGTGAACCCGTATAACTCCGGCATACTGATGGACTGGAAAATGTGTAAGGTCATGGTCAAATTATACCACCAAACTGCATACCATGCGAGCGAGGCGGATTAGGATTTTACTCAAGCTGAGACTGGATCGGGCTTCGAACTCCGCGAGGAGCCGATGTGGAATGATCAGCTGGTGGGCCCGTAAGTAGCGCGTAAATGATCAAGCCAAGCGTCGAGGCCGCCCATATTGGCTGCCGGGGTCCACGCCGAGGATCACCTCCCCTGACGAGTTCGGCATTGCCGACCTGATCGACGCGATCCTTGTTGATGAGGGTCAGCGTGTGGTGATTGCGGTAAACGGCAGGCAAGGAGTTGAAGTGCTAGCCAAGGAGCATCCGGACCTTGTATTCCTCGATTACATGATGCCGATGATGGATGGAGCCACCATGCTGCGAGCCATGGGCGAAGACGCTTCGTTGCAGGGCATTCCGGTTGTGCTGATGAGTTCGATACCCGAGGCCACGCTCGCTGAGCGCTGCACGGGCTATGTTAGCTTTCTGCGCAAGCCGTTTAAGGTTACAGACGTGACGGCCTTGGCTTCGCGGCTGATCGGCAAGAACCCGGCTTCCACTTCGTGAAGCGACCATTTCTGCCTGACAGGTGTATCGCCAGCTGGATGGACTCTCTGCAGAAGCCAGAGCCAAGCTTATCATTGT